>JAQUXM010000077.1 GCA_028692415.1 Syntrophomonadaceae bacterium
ATAGTATTACTGGTTATAGCTGTGGCAAAGCTAAAAGCTGTTTTGAGTTCCGCATCGCTATACCAACCAGCAAAAATATAACCGTTCTTCACAGGAATGGAAGGTTCTACAACATTATTGTTAATATTCACGATCTGGCTGTCTACCGGACTGCCGCCATTGGAATCAAAGCTTACGTTGAACTGGTTACTGGGAGATAGCGTACCGTACACCTTAAGCTCGCCCACACAAACCCGTTGTTGTTCAAAATTATCATCTGCTATTACCAGCCTTACATAACGCACATAATCGGCATTGAAGGTATGCGAAACCTTGCCGGTTCTGGCATTGGGCAGCATACTGGCCATGGTATTCCAGGTTTGACCATCGTTGGATACATCAATGCGGTGGCCGTAACCATCCCAACTGTTCAAATGAATTACATCTGCTCCGGAAAGGTTATAATAAGCATCCAGATCTATTTGCACCCAGCTCCCATTAGGATTATAATCACTCACCCAGGGTATGCTGTTGTTCCCGTCAACAAGATTGCTCGGTAAATTGCCCGGGTGAACCTCATTGGTGGTAACGGTTTTGCCTACAGCTATACTGGGTGCATCCTCGGTAGACAAGGTCAACAAATTTG
This sequence comes from Syntrophomonadaceae bacterium, assembly GCA_028692415.1. Lineage (GTDB taxonomy): Bacteria > Bacillota > Syntrophomonadia > Syntrophomonadales > Syntrophomonadaceae > JAQUBU01. The sequence continues at coordinate 626 of JAQUXM010000077.1, forward strand.
AAAGCGGCGAGTAGTTTTCCGCATTATCAATCACCCGCACTGCAAAGTAGTAAGTGGTGCTGCGATTCAGACCGGTAACAAGAATAGATTGGGAGGTTCCTGCAGCCAGGGGAAGTGGCAGATCAATGGTTTTGACATGCTGGTCCCACTCCTCGACTCCAAAGGACTGGGTGGCATAAGCTAATTGATAGGCAGAAGCCAGTCCCTCCACCCCGTCATCACCGGTCGCATTCCATTTCAGTTCCACCGAAATATCCGTAACATTGCCCGCACTTAGATCAGTAATGCCATCCGGGGCGATGCGGTCCACCTCTCCGGTTGTGGCAGTTGCCGGATTGGAAATGTCGGACCAGTTTTCTGCTTCATCACCGGTTCTAATGGCAAAGTAATAAGTCGTATTTGAATCCAGGGTTTTTACCGTATATTTCTGGTTGTCTCCCGGGAACAATGGTACAGGTTCCCCGGCTACCTGCGTGGCTGAACCCCAATTTTCAGAGGTTATTTCGGCAGCAGCATAGCGAATATCGTACACGCTGGCCTGCCCTATGTCTCCATTGTCTCCTGGCACCGTCCAACTCAATTGAATACCCTTGAGATCATTGTTCTCCACCTGGAGATCGCTGATAGTGGCCGGGGGGATTACATCAGCATCCTCCAATGTAAAACACTGTACGTTCGACAGGACCGAGTTGTTGCCCACATCATCCTGGGATTGCAGAGCTACATAATAGGTCTGGTATTTTTCCAGTCCGGTGAGGGTAAAGCTCTGCTTGTTCAGAGGCTCGACCCTAACATTGCGTTTGGGCAACGGCGGATTCGCAACCGGCTGGGCAGCATCGAAATTACTTTCATCCAGTGGTGCATGGGATATTTTAATAATATAGGCTGCAGCGGTCCCTTGTTCATTATCATCTCCCGGTATGGTCCATTGCAGGGTGGCAGTATTTTCTGTCTGTGCGGTTAATGCAAGGTCCGTTACAGCAGATGGCAAGATTACATCCCCAGTGCCCCGGCTCAATTTTATAACATTGGATAAAGTGCTGATATTATCACTTTTATCCACGCTCTTGACTGCAAAATACAAGGTAGCATTGTCAGCCAGACCGTCAATAATCAGTTCCTTGCTGCCGGCCCCGCTCAGGCTGTTTACTGCTGATTCTCCATCCCACCAGTTGCAGAAGGCATCGGCTGCCGTATGCTCCTCGACAATCGGACGGTCCGACCATTTGACCCAATACCAGTCGGCTTCCCCGTCACCGCTCCAGCATAGTTTTACCTGGCCATTGCCAAGGTCGGTGGCTTGCAGATCGGTAACTGCAAGGGGAGGAATTTTGTCGGTTTTTTCATTGTTAATCACATAATGGCTCCATCTTCCGCCAAAGTCACCCTTCCATTCCTTCATATCGGACGGCAGGGCAAAATTCTCTTCTTCCACTTCCAGGTCACCATTTATATATAGAAGCATATGGTCAAGAATTCTCTGGTCACCACTATGCCAGTAATACCAACTGGCTGGATCAACCAGTAAAAATCCGGTAGGATCACCGTCTACTGCATTGCCATAACGATCAGTCATGTTATCGGTTTCCAAAAAATATTCATAGCTTCCATAATAATAATTCCATTCAATCAAACCCTGTAAATAACTGAATCCCTCTAAATAAGCTTTTTGATCATAACCTTCAACCAAGTCAAGATAGTTTATTACTCCCCGGGCCAGATAAGCGGTCTGAAAAGGAGAATCCAAAAAAACACTGGTCTTTTGGTTGCCGTATTTGGTTTGATTCTTTTTGAGATCGCTGACAAATACCTTGGCTGCATCCAGATAGGTTGGATCACCAACCACCCGGTAGGCCTGTAATAGTGTATTTAATACATGTCCCTCAGCCCGGGTAGCATGGGTAGTACCTTCATCGCTGACATCGTAGGGGCAGTTTTCACTTCCCAAAACATAGGATTTCAAGAACTCCCCGATAAAGGTGTACCAATCATAGATGCGCCGGTCCGCCGAAAGATTGTAGAATTCCTCTGTTTCATACATCCAGAGGTGTTCAAAATCCCTGCTGTTATAGCCCGACCAATAGGTTCCGTCCAGATAAGGGGCAAATTCCTTGGGATAAGCAAAATTATGTTTCCAGTAGCGCCAGCTTCGGGTGTCGTACGGGTCAATATCAAGCGGGACCAGATTGTTTATTTTGTCATTTTCGTAATCATAGTCCGCCAAGTGCTGAGGCCGTGCGTTTAAATCACCAAAAATCCTGGCTTCGCTGGTATAATAATCAACTGGATTCTCGCTGGCAATAAACCAGGCACTGCTGTGCGGCCAGCCGCCAGTAGTATTTCCCTTGCGCCGGCCTTCATCTGCCATGTAATTGTCATAACCAAAATGATAAAAATGGCTGTTAATATTGGCAGCTTCATTATAAAACCATATATCTCCGGCAGCAGAGGCTACATTCTCGGTCCGCGGAATCAGTCCGTTCATATCCAGGGTAACGGCGGTTTCCTTGTACCAGTCCATGGGTATCACCGCAACCGGCTGCTTTTGGAAAAGCCTATTTATTCGTTCCAATTCTGTATTTGAAATCGAGCTATGGGCATTTAACCAGTAGGTCTTGGTAATATGCTGCATATCATCAATCCAATAAAGTCCCGTATTAGTTGGAGTATAAACACTGCTATTGCTCCAGTCGAAATATCCATCCTTTGCCCAGGGAGAGAACATGTGCATCAGCAGGCGATCGTCCTGGGTTGCCTGCAAAGCATTGGGCCACGTTTGCCAAAAATCCTTGACTGCCACCTGCAAGCCATGGTTCTCATCCGAACGGTCCAGCCAACCCGCCGCTCGCTGGCCCGTTTTACTATAACTATCATCTTCGGCAGTCTGACTGTTGTCTTCCTGGTATAAGCTGTAATGGTCATGTATATCCTGACTAACATAGACTTGAGTGGCCACATTTTGATCAAATAATTCATACTGATCATCGCTCTGGTCCAAATAATTGCCGTTGCTGTCAAAGAACCTTCCTTGTGTATCGTCCCAGGTGCCGATTCTAACCCGGTCCATCGCAGCCGGGACTTTTAAGCCCAGGGAAAACTCCTTGAAATATAACGGCCAAGACTGCAGAACCGTTTTATCTGAGTTCTCCAAAGTAAAGTCAACTCGCAAAAGGCTTTGGCCTTCATAAGCATAAATACGTACACAGTAACCGTGTGTATGCGTATAATCTCCTTCCCCCAGTGGTACGCTTACATTATCAAGACCCGGGGTGAGATCGGCATATTGTCCGGCCGTGCGAAAACGCGCCGGGAGTTCCAACCGGATTACAGTTCTGATCGGACCTCTTTCTTCTATGCTAACATTGGGGGCGGTCATTCCGGATTCTATCTGCATATTATCAAATCGATCCTTTAAAATCCCGCCATTTAATGGGTCACTTAATATAACATCATGTCCGTCATAGCGCAGGGAATCAATCAGGGAAAAGTTCTGTTTGTTGACCACAAACTCCATGACCCCGGTATTAACAGTAATTTTGCTGATTTCTTCAATAATATTTAGATTACCGGGAATGTTGCCGCTGCCATCATCTTTTAAATAAAATCGCTCACTACTATTAGCCTCCACATTGGTAAAGAAATTGACAGTCAGGTGTCTGATGCTGTTGTCCTTGGAATAATGTCGATTTAAAACATCAAATTGAGCCTTGATCGTATTGCCACTGGCATCCGTAAGACGAAAACAATCAATATTTTGATATTTCCCGTACGGCAGCGGTACCACAGCAGTAACTGGAAAGCCTCCCGCATCCACCCCGGCACTCTCTTTAACGGTGATGGGGACGCAAATATTGCCTGTTTCGACAGCCATTGCCAGGGGGCTATCCAGCTCCACAATAAATAATAGTACAATAATAATGAACCAAATCGATTTCTTTAACATCAAATCCCTCCCGTCTTGTAGTAAGCAGAACCGTTAGTTAGCCTTTGCAGCAGGGGTATGGCTGAGTAAAATCCTTAGGAGATAGCATTTCATATTGCTTCAGGAAGGCCGATTTTTCCAGAAGTAATTAGTAATTGTCATATTCTATATTAATAAATGAAAAACCTCTCTTATTCGACAGTATTGGCTAAAAATGATCTGAGAATATATTCGGAGGATTCAGCTGACTAAAGTGACAGAGGGAGGGTCGGACCATCGCCGCGTCATAAAAAGGATTGACATCATAAGGTCAAGTGGTTATTCTTATAGTACACCAAATGAGTAAACAATGTTGGGAGCACTTATGAACATCAATCAAGCTACCGATTACGGATTCAGAGCAGTACTTCATTTGTCCGAGCAGGCCAAAGGAGAGGTGGTGGAAGCTCAAGCCATAGCCCAGAGCCAATCAATTCCCATGCGCTTTTTGCTCAAGATTATGCCTTCTCTGATAAAGGCCGGTATCGTACGGTCCCAGCGCGGGGTGGGAGGGGGTTACACCCTGGCTAAGGAACCCGGGGAAATCACGCTCTTGGATGTCATTGAAGCTGTAGAGGGACCTTTTCATTTAAATCGTTGTTTAATCGACGAGAGCTTTTGCAGCAAAAACGGCCCCCCGCATTGCAAAGTGCATCAAGCCCTTGAAGACATACAGCAAAGGCTTATGCAGGACTTTCGGAGTTATACTTTTGCCGAACTCAGGGATTAAACTTTTTTACCTTGAAAGTATACCGCAAGAGTGAACAATCAAGAAGAGCTGATATATGGCAATATGGCGGAGGGGGGTGAAAGAAAACAATTGATTTGTTAAATACCGATAAACATTGAATAAACAATTTTCTAAGGAGGTTTTATCATGTCAACGAAAGATAATTTACAGGCAGCCTTTGCTGGTGAATCTCAGGCCAATAGAAAATACCTGGCCTTTTCCGAAAAAGCCGCTAAAGAAGGTTTGGCGAAAGTAGGCCGCTTGTTCCAGGCGGTGGCCGATGCCGAGACCATCCATGCTTTGAAGCATTTGCAGGTTATGAATGGTGTGGGTAGCACCATGGAAAACCTGCAAGAGGCGGTCGGAGGAGAGTATTATGAATTCATGGAAATGTATCCGGCCTTTATTGCCGAGGCCCGGGAAGAAGGAAACAAGGCAGCGGAATACTCCTTCAACAACGCCAATGAAGCAGAGAAGATTCACCACCAATTATATCAAAAAGCCCTGCAAGCGGTTTCCGAAGGACAGGATTTTCCCGCGGAGGAATTCCATCTGTGCCCGGTGTGCGGGTGGGTCGGCAGTGAAGCTCCGGATCGTTGCCCGATCTGCGGCACCCCCAGCAAAGCCTTTAAAAAGTACTGATAACGGAATCTTAAATAAAAGGCAGTTATAGGGAGGGTTTTAAATGGCAAAGTTATTGGGTATTTATAAATGCGAAGTATGTGGGAATATAGTGGAGGTCCTCTTCGAGGGCGTTGGGGAATTGCATTGCTGTGGTCAGCCCATGACATTAATGAACGAGAATACTGTAGATGCGTCATTGGAAAAACATGTTCCCATCGGCACTCTGGAGGGGAATATGCTTACCGTAAAAGTGGGCAGCGTGGCTCATCCCATGACTGAAGATCACTATATTCAATGGATTGAGGTCATGGCAGGAAACAAGGCTTACCGTGAATTCCTTAAATCCGGGCAGGAACCTCAGGCCAGCTTCTGCATCGATACTGGCGGGGAGTCGATTGTAATCAAAGCATATTGCAATTTACATGGGTTGTGGAAGGGTTGATCTCAACTTCCGATTTGGAAGGACTATATTTATCTGTTTAATAAGAATCAAGGACTAACCACAAAAAAAATATTACTTGGAGGTGAAAACTATGCCGGCAATTACAATTAAAGACGGAGTATATTGGGTGGGGGTCCGTGACCCGGAACTCAGAATATTTGACCTGGTTATGACCACTGATGTGGGCACCAGTTACAATGCCTACCTGATCAAGGGCAGCAGTAAAACTGCCTTGATTGAGGTCTGTGAGAGCAAGTTTTTTGATGAATACCTGGAAAAGGTTCAGAGCCTGGTTGACTTGGGATCGATCGATTATCTCATCATGAACCATACCGAACCCGATCATTCAGAGGCGGTTGCCAGGTTGCTGGACCTGATACCGGAGCTAACGGTTATGGCCAGCCCGACTGCGCTGGGCTTTTTAAAAGAGATTACCAATAAGAAATTCAAGTCGCAGGAGGTTAAGGATGGAGATCATCTGGATCTGGGCGGCAAGACCTTGCGCTTTTTCTCAGTACCCTTCCTGCACTGGCCTGACACCATCTATACCTATCTGGAAGAGGAACGGATTCTGTTCTCCTGCGATTCTTTCGGCAGCCACTGGCCGGATGAACGTCTCTTCAACGACCTTATGGAGAGCAACTTCCTGACCTCCTACAAGGATTATTTTGACGCTATTATCGGCCCCTTCAAATCCTACGTATTGGAGGCTCTGGACAAGATAAAGGATCTGCCGCTGGATATAGTGGCTCCCGGGCATGGTCCTATACTGCGCCAGGACATAGACCGCTATATTGAACTCTACCGCCAATGGTCGACCCGGCCTGCGCCCGTAAGCGGAGACAAGCCCAAGATCGTACTGGCTTACCTGAGTATTTATGGCTTTACCAAAATGCTGGCCGACAGTTTAATAGATGGCATAACCAGCATCGGCGATTTTGATATTCATACTTATAGCCTGGTGGAAGACAAACTGGATGATCCGGAGTTGCTGGACCGGGTAGCCGAGGATATTATAGATGCCAGCGGCTTTTTGATCGGTTCCAATACGGTAAATGGTGATGCGCTGCCTCCGGTGTGGAAATTGCTGTCACGTCTTTCGCCGATCAGCCACGGAGACAAGGTGGCCATGGCTTTTGGTGCTTATGGTTGGAGCGGGGAAGCGGTGCCTTCCATTGAAAACCGTTTACGGGCACTGCGAATGCAGGTTTTGCCCGGTTTACGTGTCAATTTCAAGCCCAGTGAGCGCGGTCTGGAGGATGCTTTTAATCTGGGTATGGACTTTGGACGGGCTATTCTGGAAAGGAAACAGGACAAGAATCAGACCCGCTGGCGCTGCCTGGTTTGCGGCCATATCCATGTAGGACCGGAACCGCCCGAAGTATGCCCGGCCTGTGGCGTAGGGGCCGAAAACTTTGTGCGGGAATCAATGGAGGATGAATTTATTAATGACACCAATGACCGCTTTGTAATCATAGGCGGCGGGATAGCCGCCCTATCGGCGGTGCAGGCCATTCGCAAGCGCAACCGTACCGCCGGGATTACCATCTTGAGCGAGGAAGCCCAACGTCCTTATTACCGGCCGATACTGTCCGATCTACTCAGTGAAGACTTGCCGGATCAAAGGCTCTACGTTTTCGACGAAGCCTGGTACGCGGAAAATAATATAAAACTTCTGACCGGTACTCATGTCGATAAAATAGATGCCGCCGGGAAAAAGGTCATAAGTGCAACCGGGGATTCATACCCCTATACCAAGCTCATTATAGCAACCGGTGCCCGCAGCAATATACCTCCCTTCAAGGGAGTGGAGCAGGACGGGGTATTTGCCCTGCGCAGCCTAAGTAACGCCCTAGCCCTGAAGGAGGCTATCAAGTCAGCTAAAAAAGCGGTGGTAATCGGTGGCGGGGTACTGGGCCTGGAAGCGGTCTGGGAGATGATATCCAGCGGGGTAGAGGTCTCGGTGATCGAGCATAATCAAAGGATTATGCCCCGGCAGCTGGATGAAACGGCATCATTAAGACTGCAGCAGTTGATGATCGACCAGGGTGTCAAGCTCTATCTGGGGTTGGATACCGAAGAGATTGTCGGTGATGGCAAGGCTACCGGGGTCAAACTGAATGATGGACAATTGCTCCCGGCTGATCTTGTACTCCTCTCCACCGGAGTCAAGCCTAATATAGAACTGGCCCAGACAGCGGGACTGGAAATGGCCCAGGGGGTGATAGTGGATTCCAGCATGCGTACCAGTATGGGTGATATCTATGCTGCCGGAGATGGGGCCCAGTTCGGAGAAAGACTTATTGGATTGTGGCCGGTGTCCCTGGAGATGGGCAGAATAGCCGGCGCTGCCGCTGCCGGAGATTGGGTTGAGTATAAACCCCCGGTTATATCAACTATGCTGGTGGCCTTCGATATGGAGATTTTTTCTATTGGGGAGGTCAATTTGCCCCTGAATGAATGCAGGGTGGTCGAGGTGAATGACCCGGTTGAGCAATATTTCAAACGAAGCTATATCAAAGACGGTGTGCTGGTCGGCGAGATCATTATTGCTCCTAAAGTGGACACCGGCGAATCCATACGTAATCTGGGCCGCGACAAGGGCGGCAAGAAGCACTACAAGCGCTGGAAGTGCCGGGTATGCGGTTATATTCATGAAGGACCGGAACCCCCGGAAGAGTGCCCGGTCTGCGGAGCACCCAAAGACATGTTTGATCCTGTGGATTAATTACATGAGTTGGCCCTAAGGAATATTTCTTAGGGCCAACTTATAAATGAGGAGATTATTTATGGCCAAACTGAACTTCTTAAGTAAATTGAGTTTGTTTTTCCTAGCTTTGTCAGTTGCCATATATTCCGTTCATTACCTTATATTTGGTGATGCCGCTTTCATCTTTCGTTATCTAATTGCCCAATTGGGATTTCTGCCCCTTAATGTATTGCTGGTTACTATTGTATTGAATGGATTGATGAGCAACCGGGCTAAAAAAGAACGTGTGCAGAAATTGAATATGATTATTGGCGCTTTTTTTAGTGTTGTCGGAACGGATCTGCTCCGGGCATTTGCCCGGTTTGACCTTAATGCCTCGAACCTTGGCCAGCAGTTAATTCTCAGTAATTCCTGGGAAAAAGCAGATTTTATCAAGGCAAAAAACAATCTCAAAACGGAACATTTTAATATTAAAGCTGATAAATCAGATTTGCTCCAACTAAACGAATACTTGTGCCAAAAACACGATTATCTGCTGCGCCTATTCGAAAACCCCAATCTTTTGGAGCATGAATCGTTTAGCGAGCTGCTGTGGGCCATTTTCCATCTATATGAGGAGCTATCCCTAAGAGGCGATTTAATGAATTTGGTTAATAGTGATTATGCCCATTTGCGAAAAGATGTTAATCGCGTTTATATAAATCTGATCACTGAGTGGTTGGATTATATGCAGCATATCAAGTCAGACTACCCCTACCTGTACTCCCTGGCTATGCGCACCAATCCTTTTAATCCGGATGCCCGGGTGGAAGTATTGGAATGATCAGCTATTATTGGCTCAACTTAATTTGTTTGGCGCTCCTATGCAGGAGGACATTTTTGATAAGGAATGTAAGATGTCCCGGCGAGAAAATCAGTTTTTAAACCCCAAGATGATATAGCTCTGCCCCAAAGGCAGACAGGGAAAGGAGAATATTATGATTTGGAAGGACAGATATAAACTGGGCGTTACTCTTATTGACGAACAGCACCAGGAACTTTTCACAAGAGTTTCTGATTTTGTGGAAGTTTTACGCTCATCCGTTCCTTGGGAGCAACGGGTGGAAAAAGTCAACGAAACCCTGAATTTTATGAAGGACTATGTTGTTACACATTTCCATGATGAAGAAAAATATCAAAAACAAATCGGATATCCCGAATTCGCTGCGCACAAGAAAATCCATAACGATATGGTGAAATATGTGGCTGAGGTAGCAAGCCAATACGAACGGGATGGCTATAACGAGCAACTCATGCAGCAATTTGCCGGTAAGCTATTAGCATGGCTGATTAATCATGTAGCTTCTGAGGATCAAAAAGTAGCAGACTTCGTCAGAAAGGGAGTGGTCGAAGATGAATAACCCATTATATGCCCCTTTCTTTAATGCAACACGTGATGTATTTAAATTGATGCTTGATTTGAGTAATATCTCGGATAAGCCCTTGCTTGATAAGGATGTCTCTGCTCAGGACAGTAAAATAAATATTGAAATTGGAATCATTGGGGATTTACAGGGCAAGGTTATTTATCATTTTCCCAAGCAAACCTCACTTGAGATGGTTAAAATCATGAGCGGGATGGAATTCTCGGAAATCGACGACTTTGTAACCTCGGCATTAGGCGAGATCGCTAATATAATAAGCGGAAATGTCATGTCAACCCTCTCCGTTCAGAAAATAAGCTGCGATATTCTTTCCCCCCATATATTGAATGAGACGGGAGATACGACCGAAATAAATTATGAATTTGAATCGGGCATGCAGATATGTACGGATATTGGAAGTGTCGATCTAAACATAATCCTAAATACCAAATAGGTATCCCGGACTTTGTGAAGTCCAAATAGATGTACCAGGGATGAAAAATTTTTGCCCCGAAAGTATACCGATGGGGTGAACAATAAAGGAGGAACGGATATATGGATGCTGTGTTTCTATCCCGGTTGCAATTCGGGCTTACCGCCTTTTTTCATTTTATATTTCCCCCGCTTACCATTGGCTTGGCTACATTGATAGCGATTATGGAGTATTTCTATTGGAGGCGTGGTGAAGAACTTTATGACCGGATGTCCCGCTTCTGGTTCAAAATCTTTACCATCCTTTTCGCTGTAGGAGTAGCTTCGGGGATAACCATGGAGTTTCAGTTCGGTACCAACTGGTCGGAATATTCAAAGTTTGTTGGCGATATTTTTGGCGCGCCTCTGGCTGCGGAAGGGGTTTTCGCCTTCTTTTTAGAATCCACTTTTGTGGGTTTGCTCATCTTCGGACGGGATAAAATATCTCCGACGATGCGATTTGTTTCTTCCGTATTAGTTGCCTTGGGCAGCACTTTATCAGCGTTTTGGATCATCGTGGCAAACTCCTGGCAACAGACTCCCACCGCCTATAAGATCGAGGGCGGTCGGGCTGTTCTGAAGATAATGGCCTTGAATACACCCAACAACCGGAACATCCAATTCCTCCAAACGCCTGGTTTTCCTCGGTTAACGCATTAAGACTATCCCTATCTTCCTCCTGGCAAAGCTCGGTTCGAGGAATCCA
>JAQUXM010000078.1 GCA_028692415.1 Syntrophomonadaceae bacterium
ATTGTTATGAAAACAATATCGGCAAGCGAGCTCCAAACCTGTCATTGCGAGCGTAGCGAAGCAATCTATCCATCGCCAAGCCATTTTAGATTGCTTTGCTACCGCTCGCAATCTTCACGGGTATTTAAACCGCCACGATAAACGAAAAGCGTTAGAGCATTTTTCATTTACGCGGCAATGACCGGGGAAGATTGCCGCGTCGCTGCGCTCCTCGCAACGACAAGCGCATTAGTTGCATCCCAATGACAAAGGAAAGCGTTGCCTCAGCAATGACAATTTAGTTGTGTCGCACAATATATCAACTACGAAAGTTAGTAAGAAAGCCGCTTAACCCCTTATCCCTTACAAATACTGGCTTTCATGGGCAGCGACTGGGCAGGGTCGGTGACCGCCCCGATTTTTATCGCAAATGATGTTTTCCGGGCGATATCATTATCGGTAATGATATGGACATCCAGCAGTTCATCAGAGGCATAGCCGGTTTTTAAATAATTCATTTCTGCCAGGGCATGGCTCCAACCGGACAGCCATTGTCCCAATTCGCTTAACTGCTCCTCATTTCCCTCGAAATGAACCAGCAGGTCAATATCGCTGCCCGGTCCAGCGGTAGCGTTGTTCGTGCTGCCAATCACATAAAGGCCCTTAACGCCGAACCTGTCTCCATCCAGTCGACCTGCAATACGTTCCGCCATATACATGCGCCAGCGCCAGAAACGATCATCATAACGTTCCTGATTTATACGAGAATAGTCCTGCAGCAGAGAATCCTTTTGGCTTTCAACAAGTGTCGTTGTGAACGAGCCCAAATAACCCAGGGCCTCCTGGAGGTCGGCGTTCATGCTTATGTGCAGGAAGTCACCCCCGCTGACATCGGGAACATCGATGACGCGAACTACGTTTTCCAGTTCCGCATATTCGGGCAGCAGCTGCGCCAGCAGATTTTTACTCCGTTTAAGAAATAATTCGTTAAATATAATTCCTTTATTATCCGGATATAACGGGAGGTAGCGAATATTGGCTTCGACCAGATCCTGAAAAAAATGCGTGCCGAAGGATAATTCCGGCAAATAATTGGATTTCTGGCGGGCGATTTCGATTAAGGCTGCGGTATTGCTAATATCAGCATAGCTCACCTGCACGCCCATCTTTATATCCCCCCGGCTTCCCCAACGTCCCGGACCCATCAATACAAACTGCTGGCGGGGAAGCATCATATTGAGCATGCCTACGGCTTTTCCCACATTTACAAGCTCATCCAATTCATGAAGGTTATTGTAGCCTTCAGGGTCTACGTAGACCAGATGTGAGACGTTGGCAATGCATCCATTGGAAATATAGCGCTGAGCAGAGAAAACAATATCCTTGCCGGGGATATCTTTGGGGATCGGTGCCGGAACACTATTGGCCCCATAGCCCTGAGGGCGGCATTGCAGTAAATAGAAGTCTTTGCCATCAGATGCGAACTCTATGTCCACCGGCGTTCCCAGCTTATCCTGCAGTACCTTGAGGATTAGTTTCAGCTTTTTATTGAAAGCAGTGTCACTGATCAAACCGTCAAAATTGACCAGCAAATCATCATGTTCGTAATCAATTTGAAAAGCGTTCAGTCTTTCAACATAATTTTCTTTGTAAGCTGAAACCAGATTGTGCAAAAATGGGATATGGGTGCCATATTGTTTAATTAGGGGAGAGATTTCAATGGTTTCAAAAGCATTGTTTTCCAGATCAATAAGATCAATCTTTTTCGGTGAATAGTGTTTAATCTCTTCTGGAACAATGTTAACCCTTAAACCAGGCTGACCGGGTGAAATCAGGACGGGAAAGTCATCACTCAAACGATCTACGGCTCGGGTTCCCAGTCCCATTACCAGGCGAATCAAACCATCTTCACGTTTAATTCGGGGCGACCAGCGAAATTCATTGTTGCTGACCGCCACTCCGGCATATAGAGGAAAGAAATACGGTCCTACCTTGTTTCCTACCACCTGCTGGATCATTATCCCCATTTCCTCATGAAAATCCAATAGGCCGCGTTCAGCCCGGTATTTGATGGAGTCCGGGCTGTAAACCGAGGCATAGACCTCCACGATGGCATCCATTAAAGCTTCCAAACGATTCTTCTTGTTACCCTGATTGGCCAGGAAGAGGCTTTTATATTTACCGGAAAAAGCAGCACCCAACTGGTCTTCCAGGAGACTGGAACTGCGCACAATCAAAGGAACATCCCCGAAATCGTCCAGAGCCATGGCCAGGCTTTGAACAATCCCGGGCGGAAATTTGGAATTTTTTAATATCTGAATAATATTGGGATAATCCATACGGATTTCTGACAACTCTTTATATTTTTGTTCGTTAAGTCCCTCCAGCTTATTATAATGAAGGAACTCGGTAAGCGCATCAGTCGTAATGCACCAGGTTTTAGGGATTTTAATACCCTCCAGTAAAGGATTATCTTCACTTTCTTGGTGCAAGATTTGCTGTGCCAAAAACAGGCCGGTGCTTTTTCCTCCTATTTTACCGTGACTTTTAGCCGGGAATATCAGGCGTTTAACCAGATCATAAAATTGACCGATTCCGATATAGTGGCGGGCAGTCCGTATAAAATCCAAGTTATCAGAGAGAAAACGTCTGATCAAGGCAACTTCCAGCCAGCGCTCGGTAGCCGAATAAAGCATATTGGTATCGCCGGCCGTGGTTTTATAACGCATGATGGCTTCAATTATTTCGCCTAGCGAAGCATCGATGCGGTCTACGGTTTTGATAAGGAAATAGGCTTTTTGTTCTTGTATCCACTGATTCAGACGCAAGGATATTTCACTGTCACTGAGCTTTTGGGCTGCGATATGAAACGTCCTTTGGCTGATGTGGTTTACATTACCCAACGGTAATTTGGCGCTGGGATAATTGACCTCTCCATGATGAAAAGAAGGCTTCCATCCGGGACTAAGATCATGCAAAAGAGCCTCTGCTTCTTTAATGCCCATCGCATACAGATGGTTGATCATTTTCCGGCTGACATGCAGCAACAAGTCCGGGTCAGTCCTGCGCAGTAAATCAAGGATTACCATCCATTCTCTTTCAAAACCGTTGCGCTCGGAGAGATCCAGCCGGGGACGATTCCATTCCTGCAGCACCTGTTTAAGGCGTCGCTGAAAGATGGTTTGTCCGATGCGGTCAGCCAGGGTGCGTATAAGTTTGCGCTCCTTGTCCAGAAAATAACCTTCATCGCTTTTTGCTACCTTGCTGGTATATACTACTTCCAGTTTTCCGACCACTTCGTCATCAACCCGGATGTTGCTGAGCTCGGAAATGCGTGAAGGATAGAAACCTTTGCTCTGGTAGCTATGATTGTCGACTAGCAGACGGGCTTCGCAGAATTCCGGATATTGCCATCCCGACGGAATTACTTGCACAATCGCGTCAAATATCTCCGGTAAAGATAAGCGCTGGTTGTTCAAGAACTCTTCCACCTGATACAAGCAGTTAAGCTCCTTGGCCCGTTCTTTTAGAAAATGTATGGCATTTTCACTGGGGAAGTCATCATCATTGTACATTATTAACCACCTTAAACTGCATCAAGCACTGTTACGAAGAATACAGCATCGGCAGAAACTGCGGAGCAGTTTCTGCCGCACCGCTGCAACGAGGGGGGATTAGAGCCCGCCGCCTGTTTTGTTAATAGGAACCCGACCGCTTAAAGAAGCGGGGGACATCTTTTCGCCTCGTTGCAGCTAAATCCAACCCCGCATCTTTACCGCCTGAGCCACCCGGTTAATCGAAATTACATAGGCCGCATCACGCATATAAAGATTATGTTTCTGAGCTGTATCATAAACAGCATGGAATGCAGCAGTCATTTTAGCATCCAGCTTTTCCAGAACCTCTTCCTTCTCCCAGAAGTAGTTGGCGTTTGATTGTACCTGTTCAAAATAGCTGCAGGTTACACCGCCGGCATTGGCAAGGTAATCTGGAATCAGGAAAATGCCGCGCTCCTTGAGCACTTCATCAGCATCCGGGGTTGTGGGTCCATTTGCACCTTCAACAATTATTTTAACCTGTTTGCTGATACTATTTACATTATTAATGGTAATCTGATTTTCCAGAGCAGAAGGCAAAAGAATATCAACATCCTGTACCAGCCAGGCATCGCCATCCAAAATCTCATAGCCCAAATCGCGGGCTTTATCTTTACTGATGCTGCCGTACATATCAGTAATAGACATTAATTTGCCGATATCCAGACCGTTTTCACTGCGAACGGTAAAGGATTTTTTGTCAGTGTTGTCCCAGCAGGAAATGGCAATAGTCTTGCCGCCCAGTTGGGTGTATAGTTCACCGGCATACTGGGATACATTGCCAAAACCCTGGAAGCTGGCAGTGGTGTCTGCGATGGGAATGCCCTTGGCTATTAAAGCTTCCCTCAGAGTGTAGATAACCCCATAGCCAGTAGCTTCAGTTCGGCCCAGAGATCCGCCCATACCTACCGGTTTGCCGGTGATAAAGCCGGGGAACCTGCCACCGTGGATGGCTTCGAATTCGTCCAGCATCCATAACATATGCTTGCCATTGGTCATCACATCAGGCGCTGGAACATCAGAATCGGGGCCAACGTTTCGGGCTACCTGCCTGACCCATCCCCGGCAAAGTCTTTCCTGCTCACGTTCGGTCATATTGCGGGGGTCGCAAATGACGCCGCCCTTGCCGCCACCCAGGGGAATGTCTACGACCGCACATTTCCAGGTCATCCACATCGATAAAGCTCTTACCGTGTCAGCAGTTTCCTGGGGATGAAAGCGGATTCCGCCTTTGGCTGGTCCGCGGGCATCATTATGTTGAATACGGAAGCCTTGGAATACCTGGGTGCTTCCATCATCCATCTGCACGGGGATCAAAAAGTGGTATTCCCGCATCGGCTGGCGGAGCAGTTTGCGAGTTGCTTCATCAAGACCAATAATCTCAGCAACCTTGTCGAATTGGGATTGTGCGTTGGTAAAGGGATTGTACGACGTTTCACTCATTTTTTTACATCCTCCTCAAAATATTGCTTAAAAATCAACGTTATGCCAATTATATAACTAGAAAACCCCGCTGTATCGCAGTTGTACGATGTATACAGTATACTTTTATGCAGAATACGCAAATGCACGATACTAAAATTCAGTATACCTTAATACAGTATACTTGGGATATTCTATATCAAAAACAAATCAGGCTGTCTGCGGGGAAAGTCAAGCAGACAGCCTGATTAACTGCGATATTCATCTATTCCAGGGCAAGCGTTTAGAGCAGGTCTTTGATCAGATCAAGGTTGCTTCGTGCTGACAGATAGGATAGGGGAACATCAAAAACGGTTTTGGCACCACATATTCCTTCCTGGTTCATGCGATATGCGGCTCGGGCATAAGCCACCATTACATTGGCGGTAAATTCCGGGTTGCTGTCCAATTTAAGCGAAAATTCAATAATATGTTGGTTTTCGTTACCTGTGCCAGTGGCCCCGGTGCGAAAAACAAAACCACCATGGGGCATTTGCGAATGATTTTGTTTTAATTCTGCTTCGTTGATAAAATGAATAATTGTGTCATAATCAGCAAAATAGTTGGGCATATTCTTTATGGCTTGGCTAATTTGTTCCTGGTCAGCCTCCGGTTCGGCCACTACAAAGCATTCCCGCAGGTGCTTTTCCCGGGTTGACAATTGCGGACTATCTCCTCTTCTTACACTGTCAACTGCTGATTCAATGGGAATGGTATATTGAATGCCATTTTTTACACCTTTAACCCGTCTAATTGCGTCGGAGTGGCCCTGGCTTACTCCCTTGCCCCAAAAAGTATAGTCCTTTCCTTCAGGCAGCATAGCTCCCGAAAGCATTCTCAGCATGGAAAAAAGTCCCGGGTCCCAACCCACCGAAATAACGCTGGTTTTTCCTGCGGCCTTGGCTGCTGCATCAATCCTGGCACAATACTCTGGTATCCTGGCATGAGTATCATAGCTATCAACTGTATTGAACATAGTGGCAAAGTGAGGACCTTGCTCCGGCAAATCGGTGGCGGAACCGCCGCATAGAATCATAACATCAATTTTATCCTGGTATTCTTTCGCATCTGCTATAGATTTAACCGCGGCTTGTGGTGTGAGTAATTGAATTGAGCCGGGCTGCCTGCGGGTAAAGACTGCAACCAACTCGGTATCCGGGTTCTGTGTAATTGCACGCTCTACACCTCTGCCTATATTGCCGTGACCAACGATTCCGATTCTTATCTTGCTCATATTTTGACTCATTCTCCTTTAATAATGAATATTATTTAAACTTTTCTACAATTACACCAATTATAAGCGAATTCCTGCAAAAATTTGCGCGAACTTGGATTGCATACAGTATGCATGATTCAAAAGTTTGAATTTCAGATTATGCATGCTTGACTAAGCCTGGCAATCTGGTTAAACATATTATTTTTAATGACCCCAGTTTTCTTGTATTGCGTTCGCATATATAGAAAAAGGAAAGGGAGGAATTCCATGAAAAAGCGAGTGGTAATAGCGGTTCTGAGTTTGTTTCTGTTGAGTTTAGGGGGTACTATGGCCCTGGCCAACGATGCCGGTGAAAAAACGAATAATGGCAAAGGGAAAGTAGTGCAGGTTAAAAAGGAGTTTACCAAGGCCAAGAGGGAAGTCAAAGCCAAAGGCTGCAGTGTTCAAGTCAGAAACATGGTACGCGAATTTATCGATGTGCAAGAGGATTGGGCCCGGGAAGAAGTAATGGCAGCGACGGTAAAGGGTTTTGTATATGGATATGAGGATTTTAGCTTCAAACCCAATGCGCCGGTAACAAATATGGAGACAATTGTACTCATTCTCCGCGCCCAAGGGCTGGAGGAAACAGCCAAGAATTATAGTATCTCAGATGAACAAAAAGCTTTATTAAAGAAAATACCTGATTGGGGCAAAAACTATATTGTAGTAGCTTTGGAAAACGGGATATTAAAGCAGGAGGAACTGAAGACCTTCAATCCCCAGCAAGGCGCCAAGCGTTGCGAAGTATGCATGTATATGGCCCGGACCCTGGAGGCTGATGCTACGGCAGAAAATCTGGATGAGGAGATATTTACTGACGAGGAGCAGATTCCCCAAGTCAATCGAAAAGAGGCCCGACTTATGTGGATTAACGACATAATTAAGGGTTATCCGGATGGTTCCTTTAGCCCCATGCGGGTAGTGAAGCGAAATGAGATTGCGGTCATGTTAAACAAACTGGATGAAAACTGCCTGCAAAGCTCAGCCTCTTCAACGGTGAGCGGTGCGATAAAAGAGATCAGGGCCATCGAAGGCGGTTATGCAATTACGGTTGAAAATGAAGAGGGTGAAACCACGGTGGTAAATACCAATGCCCAGACCAAGCTTTATTATGAGGGGAAATTAGTGACGAATATTGACCTTAACAATTCTACAAATGTCAAGATACTGCTGGATCAAGATAAAGAAGCTGTATTGCTAAGGATTATAAACAACTCCCCAAGCGAATAGAAGCTGGAGAAAGTGAGGAATGTTAGGAGTAAGGGGCAACTTCATCGAAATAATAGCGCGCAACCTAACGCTTACAAGTATTTATTAATACGAAATGCATGGGACCATTTCCATGAGGGCTTATTAAAACGCTTATTGCTAAAGCTCAGCCGGGGGATGCCTTAAGAGGCATCCCCTTGAGCAAGCTTGAAGGCAGTCGATCTTCATATGCTAGAATTATTGTAACGGAACCAGTCATGATGGAGGATGAAGATGCATTCACCCGCTGACAGCGAATTTGATAATTTGATAATAAAGGCCTGGCAGGATTATCAGCAGGGAGATAAATCAGCTCTGGATGGTATATATCCCGATTTGTTGCCTTTTTGCCAGCGGGTCAGTTCCAAAACCTGCAAGCGTTATATCAGCGAACAAGATGAGGAGGCCGGGATTGCCCGGATGGCTTTGCTGGAAGCATTGGAGAAATATAATCCTGCTAAAGGGCGATTTATATATTTTTTAGGCCAGGTTATCAGGAGCCGGATAATTGATTATAAACGTAAAGAGAAAAATAGAAAGATGCTGCACTTTTCTTTTCTGTTAAGGGAGGGGAACAGGATGACGGAAGCCGTAGATGACAGTTTTTTTGAAGGAATTATTGACGATTTAGCCCGCAAACAGGAAATTGTGGCACTGCAAAAATTGTTGCAGGATTATAATATAGGCTTTAAAGATTTGGCCGGTGTTTCGCCGCGCCAGGTGAAAACTCGTGAAAGTGCCCGGAAGATAGCCAGGTTGATAGCAGGGAATGAACAATTAAATCGATATATGCTGGAGAAGAAGATGCTGCCGGTGAAGGAACTGGAGGAAAAATGGCAGGTAAATCGCAAAATTGCGGAGCGATACCGGAAATTCATTATAGCTACTACGCTAATTTACCTGCATGAATTTCCGTACCTGCAGAGTTATATTTTACCGGTGAGAGGAGGGGATGAAAATGCCCAATAGAAAAGCGGTGGTAGTTGAAGCAGGTAAAGGCTGGGCTGTTATCCTCCTGCCCGGTGGAGAGTATAAAAGGATTAAAACCAACCGGTACCTGGAGGCCGGGGATTTATATCAGGTAAATAAAGTAGCCCGGGTAAAATATCTGGCCGCAGCTGCAATATTTCTAATTATCTTATTGGGCAGTATTGATTATTATACAGTGCAGGCTTATGCGGAAGTTTCATCGCTGGAATTGGGGATCAACCGTTGGGGAAGGGTAGTCTCCGTAGAAGCCCGGGATGCCGAGGGGCAGCGTATTCTGGAAACGGCAAAGATAAAAAACGAACCCTTGGAAAACGCGGTGGAGAAAATATCCCGGGCAATAAAGGAAGAAAAACCGGACCGGCAAGGGGTTGGCAAACCAAGCTTGAGCGTCAACGGCAAAGGCAAAGCCAAGCAAGAATTGAAGCAGAAGATGCTGGAAAAGATGAACAAAGGGCTGCAAAGAGCCACCCCGGAAAAAAATAAAGATGCTGCGAAAGTGTTGAAAAATGATGCGGAATCTCAGAAATCTAATATCAATGATCTTAATAATAGAAATAAACAAGGAAACATGGAAGATCCAAAAGTAAAGCAGAATCATAGTAAGACCAATCCAGAGTTCGAACATCCAGGTTTGGGAGATCAGGCCGGGAAGCCGGCACTTAGCGAGGATTTGCCGCTTAGTAAGAATGACCTGGCAACCGAAGCTAATGAAGATAAACAAACAGGCAATACAGCAGTTATGAAGAAGAACAATGAGAATGGCCGTAAAAAGCAATCAGATTAGCAGGAAATAGAGCTGGCCGGACTGCCCTTCGAGGGGGCATCCAACTTTTGTAGTCGAATGCCCCCAATGATTACTTACCTGCTTTAAGCGTCGGAAGAAACTGCGGAGCAGTTTCTTCCGCACCGCTGCAACGAGGTGGGAGATTTGAACCCGCCGCCTGTTTTGTTAATAGGGACCCGACCGCTTTAAGAAGCGGGGGGATCTTTTCGCCTCGTTATATATTCCGAGCTCTGTCAAAAGCAAGGGTAATCCCGGGCCGGTTCTTATTGCATGATTTTGCAAATACTATTGGTAAACGCCACCGGATCATGGATCGGCAGGCCTTCGATCAGCAGGGCCTGGTTATACAGCAACTCGGTATATAAATCCAGTTTTTCCTTGTCGTCTTCGAAAGCCCGGCTGAGGGATTTAAAGACTTCATGATTCACGTTGATTTCCAGAATCTTGTCTGCTTTGATATTTTGATTACTGGGCATGGCGTTTAATATCTTTTCCATCTCAATCGTCAGTTCACCCTCGTTTGAGAGGCATACTGCATGGCTTTTCAGCCTTTTGGAGGCCCGGACGGCTTTTACCCGGTCGCCCAGTTTATCCTTCATGTAGGCAAAGAGTTCCTTCTGCTCTTTCTCACCATCGCGGTCAGCTTCACTTTCCGGCATTTCTATGCCCAGGTCGCCGCTGGCCACGGATTTGATTTCCTTTTCCTGGTAATTCATTAACATCTTGATGGCAAACTCATCCACATCATCCGTAAAGTATAGGATTTCATAGCCTTTATCGGATACCAGCTCGGCCTGGGGCAGTTTTTCAATGCGCTCGATGGACTCCCCGGCTGCATAATAAATATATTTTTGCTCTGCGGGCATCCTTGACACATATTCGTCCAGGGTCACCAGCTTTTTCTCCTGGGAGGAATAAAACATCAACAGCTCCTGCAGGGTTTCCTTGTTGCTGCCAAAACCGTCGTAAACCCCGTATTTCAACTGGCGGCCAAAGGACTTGAAGAATTCCTCGTACTTCTCCCGCTCGTTTTTAAGAATGCTTTCCAATTCGCTTTTTATCTTGTTGTTAAGGTTTTTGGCGATCAGCTTTAACTGCCGGTCATGCTGCAGCATTTCACGAGAGATATTGAGTGACAAATCCTCCGAGTCCACCATCCCTTTTACGAAACTGAAGTAGTCCGGCAAGAGGTCGGGGCATTTGTTCATGATCAGTACCCCGTTGGAATATAGCTCAAGGCCTTTTTCATATTCCCGGGTATAATAATCAAAAGGAATTTTCTCGGGAATAAATAAAATCGCATTGTAGTCTACCGCTCCGGCGACACTAATATGGATGTGTTTTATGGGCTTGTCAAAACCATAGCGTTTTTCAGCATAGAAATTCTCATAGTCCTCAGTGCCAAGCTCATTTTTGTTCTTGCGCCAGATAGGAACCATGCTATTTAGTATTTCTTCCTCGGTATAGTCCTCATATTCGTCTTCACTGCCTTCTTTAAGCCTTCTTCTGCTCATATCCATTTTGATCGGATACCTGATGAAATCGGAATATTTTTTTATGATGGATTTTAACCGGTACTCCTCCAAATACTCATCGTATCTTTCATCTTCGCTATTCTCTTTTATTTTTAGAATTATTTCGGTCCCAACCTCATCCTTGGTCCAGGGCTCAACTGTGTAGCCGTCGGCTCCCTGCGATTCCCACTTGAAAGCTTCTTCGCTGCCAAAAGCCCTGCTGATGACGGTAACGTTGTCGGCCACCATAAAGGCAGAGTAAAAGCCAACCCCAAACTGCCCGATAATATCGAACCCATCCTTGATTTCGTTATCTTTCTTGAATGACAAGGAACCGCTTTTGGCAATTACCCCGAGGTTATCTTCCAGTTCTTGCTGACTCATGCCAATACCGGTGTCGATGATTCTCAACAAGCGGTTTGTTTTGTCGGGGATAACTTTTATATAATAATTATCCCGGTCAAAGGTTAAAGACTCGTCGCTCAAGGTCTGGTAATAGATTTTCTCAATGGCATCACTGGCATTGGATATTAATTCGCGCAGAAATATCTCGCGATGGGTGTAGATCGAGTTGATCATTAGATCGATGAGTCTTTTGGATTCGGTCTCAAATGGCTTTTTGTTCATTTAAATCACTCCTTATAATAAACTTGAGGTTTTGTTTGTTTTTAGGGGTTTAAGCATCATAGGGGCATTATACGCCGGTATGAAACGCTAGTTGTTAGCACTCTTGACTA
>JAQUXM010000005.1:0-2954 GCA_028692415.1 Syntrophomonadaceae bacterium
GATCTGCTGGAAATGGCCACGGAAGAAAAAGAAGAGGAACTCTTTAAGGACACGGTCAAAGAATTAATAAGCTTGGTGAAAGATTTTCGGGAGTATGAACTCCTAATTTTATTTGCCGGCGATCATGATAACGCCAATGCAATTGCTTCCCTCCATGCGGGGGCAGGAGGAACCGAAGCCCAGGATTGGGTGGAAATGCTGTTCAGGATGTATTCCCGCTGGGCGGAAACCTCTGGTTATGAAGTGGAGATACTTGACTTTTTAGCCGGTGATGAAGCCGGAATAAAGAGTGTTACTTTTATGGTTAAAGGTGCTTACGCATACGGGAAGCTGAAATGCGAAGAAGGAGTTCATCGCTTGATTAGAATATCGCCTTTTGATGCTTCAGGGCGCCGTCATACTTCTTTTGCCTCATTTTCGGTACTTCCGGAAATAACCGAAGATATTGAAGTGAACATTAATACGGAAGAACTGCGGATAGATACCTACCGTTCCAGTGGAGCGGGGGGCCAGCATATCAATAAGACCGATTCGGCAGTGCGCATAACCCATATACCCAGCGGCATCGTCGTGCAATGTCAAAACGAGCGCTCACAGCATTCCAACCGCCTGGCGGCTATGAAGATATTGCGGGCCAAGCTTTATGCATTGAAACAGCGCGAGGCCCAGGATAATCTACAGAGCTTAAAGGGAGAATATAAGGAAATAGCCTGGGGCAGCCAGATAAGAACATATACCATTAATCCGTTTAATTTGATCAAGGACCACCGCACCAATCTGGAGGTAGGGAACGTTCAGGCCGTCCTGGACGGCGATCTGGACGACTTCATATATGCTTGTTTACACAAAAAGAGTAATTTCTAAGGAGGATGCAGTGAAAGCGATTAATGAGCAAGTGATAGCTGAATGCAGTGAAAGAGCCCGCTTAATGCGGCGCGATATTATATCGATGCTGAGCGAGTCCGGTTCAGGACATTCCGGAGGTTCCCTTTCGGCAGCCGATATTGTAGCCTGCCTGTATTATGGAGAAATGAATATTGATCCGCTGCGTCCTGATTGGGAAGAGCGGGATCGCTTTGTACTCAGCAAGGGGCATGCGGCACCGGTTCTTTATGCTGCCCTGGCTCAAAAAGGATTTTTCCCCCGAGAACAGCTGCTTACTTTGCGTAAATTAGGCAGTCCTTTGCAAGGACATCCAGACCGCAACAAACTGGCCGGGGTGGAAGCCTGCAGTGGTTCACTGGGACAGGGTATATCATGGGCGGTAGGAATGGCTTTGGCAGCGAAGATGGATAAGAAAGAGTACCGGATTTATGCTTTGCTGGGTGATGGCGAACTGGAGGAGGGAATCGTTTGGGAAGCAGCGATGGCGGCGGCCCAATATAAATTGGACAACCTGCTGGCTATTGTAGATAATAATGGCTTGCAGATAGACGGCCGAATTGAAGAGGTGATGTCCCCCGAACCGATAGACGATAAATTTAAAGCGTTTGGCTGGGAAGTAATAAAGGTTGACGGGCATGATCACCGTATGATATTGGAAGCTATGGCTAAAGCACGGGATATAAAAGCCCGCCCAACGGTAATAGTCGCTCAGACCATAAAAGGCAAAGGCTGTTCTTTTATGGAAAATAGGGTGGAATGGCATGGCAGTACACCTAATCAGGATGAAGCTGCCAGGGCACTGGCCGAACTGGCCTGAACCGTGAGGAGTAAGGTGTTTGGGGTGAGGGGTAGAAAATTGAGCAATAGTCTGCCTTACCGCCAACCCGATTACTCACTTGATGGGTCCGTTTATAGCATAACGAGGCAAAAAGATGTCTCCCGCTGCTTTTAAACGGTTGGGGTCCTAATAAAAAACCGGCGGCAGGTTCTAATCCCCCGACTCATTGCAGCGGTGTGTTAAAACTGATAAAGGTTGATTCGCGTTAGTTGATTAATAATTTTGAAGCTGGAGGGATTTATTCTTGGAAAAACAAGCGACACGGGATGCTTATGGTAAAGCCTTACTGGAGCTGGGTCAAAGGTATGAAAATGTAGTAGTTTTGGATGCTGATTTGTCGAAATCAACCAAAACCGCAGATTTTGCCAAGGCTTTTCCAGACAGGTTTATTAATGCTGGCATTGCTGAGCAGAATATGATGGGAATGGCGGCAGGGCTGGCGGCCTCTGGAAAAGTGGTATTTGCAAGTTCCTTTGCCATATTTGCAACCGGGAGAGCTTTTGAAATGGTGCGCAACTCTCTGGCTTATGGCAATTTGAATGTCAAGGTTTGCGCCACTCATGCCGGTATAACAGTGGGTGAGGACGGAGGCTCGCACCAGTCGGTGGAAGATATTGCCCTGATGCGAAGTATTCCCAATATGCTGGTGCTGGCACCGGCTGATGGGGCTAGCACCAGAGCAGCCCTGTTTCAGCTTTATGATTACCAGGGCCCTGCGTACTTGAGGCTGGGACGCCCGGCCGTACCACTTATCTATGATGATAAGCTTGATTTCAAGATCGGCCGGGGAATTGAATTAAGAAATGGAAGCGATGCAACTATTGTAAGTTGTGGCATTATGGTGGCCAAGTCCCTGGAAGCCGCTCAGATTCTGGCAGACGAAGGAATTCAAGTTTCGGTAGTGGACATGCATACCATAAAACCTGTTGACCAGGAGCTTTTAATCAGCAAAGCGCGAGAGACCGGATGCATACTGACTGTTGAAGAACATAGCATTATTGGGGGCCTGGGCAGTGCAGTAGCTGAAGCAGTAAGCGAGAACCAACCGGTTCCGGTATTGCGTATGGGGATTAACGATCAATTCGGTCAATCGGGAAGTCCCGATGAACTTCTACAATATTATGGACTAACAGTTGAGCGAATAGTCCATAATATCCATAATTTACTGAAAAAGAAATAAAAGAAAAGAGGAATTACGGGTATTCTTGTTGAACCACCTTAAAGGGTGGTT
>JAQUXM010000005.1:3054-5833 GCA_028692415.1 Syntrophomonadaceae bacterium
TGGATGATGTTTCATTAAAGATAGAGCGCGGAGAATTTTTATTTCTGATGGGGCAGAGTGGAGCTGGTAAATCGACCCTGATCAAGTTATTTTTTCGCGAAGAAAGCCCCAGCCGGGGCCAGATATTTATAGCTTCACGCAGTATCGTGCGCATGAAACGCAACGAGGTACCCAAGTTGCGGCGGAACATCGGCATTGTTTTTCAGGATTTTAAACTGCTGGAAAATAAAACGGTAAGCGAGAATATAGCCTTTGCCATGGAAGTTGTGGGCAGCAGCCCCAGGGACATCAAGCTGCGGGTTAACGAGGTTATAGATATGGTTGGATTAAAAGGCCGGGAAAAATCCTTTCCGGGTCAGCTTTCCGGGGGTGAGCAGCAGCGGGTTGGCATTGCCCGGGCCCTGGCCAACCGGCCGTTGTTATTGATAGCTGACGAGCCTACCGGAAATCTGGATATAGATACTTCCAATGAGATTATGGAACTGCTATTTGATATCAATCGTAAAGGAACAACGGTAATAATGGCTACACATGCCCGCGAGCTGGTGAAGGCTGCGCGCAAGCGTATCATCATGCTGGAAAAGGGCCGGATTATATCGGACAGCCCTACGGGGGAATTAGTAATATGAGTTTTCGCAATGGGATCTATTTTATAAAAGAAGCCTGGAAATCTTTGGCCAGGAATCGAATATTAAGTATTGCCACCGTATCTACCGTGGCTATCTGTATATTAATACTGGGAATTGCGGTTTTGATGATTTTAAACGCGGGCAACTTTATGAACCGCCTGGAATCTGATGTAGAAATGGTAGCTTTTTTGGATAAAGCCTTAACCAAGTCTCAGATCAGTGATATTGAGGAGCAGATTATCGGCATCGGGGGAATAAAATCAGTCGATTTTGTTTCCAAGGAAATGGCCTTGAAAGACCTGCAAAAGAGTTTTGGCGGCAAGGAGTATGATCTGGGTACAACTATCGGCAATAACCCATTGCCCAACAGCTATAGGATCAAGGCAGATGATCCCCATAAAGTTCCTAACATCGCTGCCCGGGTTGAAAAAATACATGGCGTCTATAAAGTGAATTACGGGCAGGGCGTAGTGGAAAGGCTGTTTACGGTAACCAAATGGCTGCGCACGATAAGCTTTGCCTTCATTATCCTGCTGGCCCTGGGGGCTATTTTCCTAATCGCTACTACCATTAGATTGGCTATCTTTGCCCGGCGTAAGGAAATCTACTTGATGAAACTTATCGGGGCAACCGATTGGTTTATACGCTGGCCATTTTTTATAGAAGGAGTTTTACTGGGTTTATGTGGAGGATTAATTGCTATAGGGGTTTTGGCTACAGGCTATGCTTCACTGCTTGGCAAAATAGACGCGGTATACTTTTTACCGCTGGTAAGAACTGCTAGTGTCCTGAGCAACATTTACCTTTCTTTGTTGCTTACCGGGGCCTTGCTCGGGGTGCTTGGGACCTATATTTCTTTGAACCGCTTTTTGGACGTTTAAGCAGAACATGAGAGCTAAGGGCTTGGGAGTAAGGTCAATTAAATTGAGATTTATATATTGTGGAGGTTTTGGGGAGTGAAAAATTACAAGCGCTCATTTGCGATCATTTTATCGTTGCTTTTATTAATAGGGTTGATATTTCCGGCTTGGGCTGACGAATTGGATGAAAAACAACAGAAATTACAGGATGTAAGCAAGCAGATTAACCAGCAACAGAGTAAGCTTGATCAGGCTAAAAAGAAGGAAAAGAGCATTATGGGGCAATTGCAGAGCCTGGAGCAGAATATGATTAAAACCGAGAAGGAAATTGCTGCCCTGGGGCAAAGGGTTGACTTTTTGGAAAGTAATATTGAACAGACCGAGAACGATATAAAGAAATTGGAGGAAAAGCTTGCTCTTCAAAGTGATACCTTGGGTGAACGTCTGGTTTTTATTTATGAAAAGGGGAATGTATCTTATCTTGAGGTGTTACTGGCGTCTACAGATTTGCAGGATTTTCTGACCCGTTATGATATGTTGAATCTCATTGTTAATCAGGATGTAGAATTAATTGAATCGATAAACCGGCAAAAAACCGAGCTGGATATGAAGAAGAGCAGCCTGGAGGTTAATAAAAAAGAGCTTGAAGGTGCTCAAAAGAGTCAGGAAAGCAAGAAAGAGCAACTAGGTTCCCAGCGTGGAGAAAAGACTGAAATACTCGATAGTGTGCGTCAGGAAAAGAGCCAGTATCAGAAGGCTTTGGAAGAACTGGAACAAGCCTCCAATGAACTGGAAGCAATGATCAAAAAGCTGCAGGCAGGCAGCAGCGGCACCCAACAGGGTACGGGAACTTATACCTGGCCAGCGCCAAGTACCAAGGTTATTACTTCACCTTATGGAATGAGATATCATCCTATTTTAAAAACGCGAAAATTACATACCGGGGTTGATATCGGAGCTTCTCAAGGCGCGACTATTGTAGCGGCGGATAGTGGTACGGTTATATATGCCGGCTGGATGACCGGTTATGGACAGGTTACGGTAATTGATCATGGTTTGGTTAACGGTAAAGGGATGTCTACGCTCTATGCTCATCAATCTGCATTTTTAGTAAAGGTGGGAACTAAGGTAACCAAGGGGCAGGCGATTGGCAAAGTAGGCAGCACGGGCTGGAGCACCGGTCCCCATCTGCACTTTGAGGTGCGTGTCAATGGAACACCGGTTAACCCGATGAGCTATATTCAATAAGATGTTGGGGAGTTAGGAGTGAGGGGTTAGGAGTAAGGTGTA
>JAQUXM010000005.1:5933-15044 GCA_028692415.1 Syntrophomonadaceae bacterium
CACGGGCTGGAGCACCGGTCCCCATCTGCACTTTGAGGTGCGTGTCAATGGAACACCGGTTAACCCGATGAGCTATATTCAATAAGATGTTGGGGAGTTAGGAGTGAGGGGTTAGGAGTAAGGTGTAGTCCGGGCTCAATGATTATTTGAACATGTAAATGAGGTCGTCGCGAAGGGGCTGACTTAAAAGTCAAAAGGGAAAAATTTATCCAACTTTAAGTTGAAGAAGTACATTAATATGCAAAGCCCGTACTGCTTTTTAGTGATGCGGGCCTGTTTATTGAGATTTGGCTTTTTGCGGACAGCTTTTGTGTTAAACGCCTGGCTTTTTTATTGCTAATCGAAATAGCTGGGGTTCATTGTGTTAAAATTGCGATTGGAGTAACATATTAATTGTTATAAGCTAATAGAATGTTATGTGGTGGTGGAGTTTTGAAAAATAGCAAGGTATTTAAAGGATTAAACTATTTCTTTTCATTAATGGGATTCCTGTTCGTGGCAGGAATACTATTTGTATTTCTAACTAATATTGGGGGATTAGGAACTTTTTTAAGCGTCCTGGGTTTAATGAAGACCCATGGCCTTGCAGAAATTAACAGCGGACAAATCATCCAAGGAGCCACTGCAGGAATAGTAGACTCATTGGATGACCCTTACTCCAAATACCTGGATGCAAGAACCTGGAAGGATTTAAGAGAGCGCTTGGAGGCCAAGTTCGGGGGAATCGGGGTCTACGTCTTGCAGGATAGTGAAGGACGTTTAAAGATTGTTTCACCCATCAAAGGAACGCCTGCTTATAAAGAGGGGGTTAAACATGGTGATATTATTATTAGAATTAACGGCAAGAGTACGATGAACTTGGATGATGATGATGCGGTGCACCTTATGCGCGGCGACCCCGGGACCCAGCTAATACTAGGAGTCTATAGAGAGTCAGATGGCAGTGAGCATGACTTCAGGATTGTCCGCGAGATTATTAATGTTCCCTCGGTGGAAGCAGAATTAATTGACGGGGTTCCCGAAATAGGTTATATCAAGCTAAGCCAGTTTCATTCCCGTTCAGCTCAGGAAATGAGCGAAAGCCTTAATCAGTTCATGGAGAAAGACCATATTAAAGGATTGATAATTGATCTGCGCAACAACGGAGGCGGCGATTTCGATGTGTCCATTGCCATCGCTTCGATTTTCCTGAGTGGCAAGGATGTAGTAAGTGCTGTAGATCGACAGGGCAATAAAACCGTACACCAGGCTTCCGGTGGTAAAATCGATATACCGGTTATCTTGCTGGTTAATGGTGATAGTGCCAGTGCTTCCGAGATTTTGGCCGGGGCTCTAAAAGACAATAAACGTGCCTTATTGGTAGGAGAGAAGACCTATGGCAAAGGATTGGTGCAAACTGTATTCGCGCTGTCTGATGGAAGCGCCTTGAAGTTAACCACCCAGAAGTATTTCACTCCCGATGGCACTGATATAAACGAAGTAGGCATAAACCCGGATTATGTTGTTAAAAATGATCCTAACAGCGATAAGGATTTGCAGCTGGAAAAAGCGGTGGAAATCATGAAAACGAAGCTATAATTATTGGATCAGGAGGTGAGTGCTTGGAGCAGGCACTGGAAGTTTTGTTATTAATGGGGCGAGTTATAATGGTAACATTTACATCGCCTCTTTTTATTTTGCTTTATCTGCTGCTCTTTGGCATCGTGGCCTGGCAATACAAGCGGATGGAAGAGTTGTCGGAGAGGTTGGTTGGAATAAGACGCCGGCAGTATCTGCGTTCTGCTTTGTTTTCAACCCTGGCCGGTTTGTTGGGAGGGATGCTGGGCAGTATTGTGCTGGTACTGGTGGGGATTGATCTTAATAATATAGGTATAATGCAATTATGGGTAATCGCTATCCTCTTAATGCTCATCAATCCACGCTTTCTGTGTTTTGCTTATGCCGGAGGATTATTGTCACTATTTAGCTTGTTGACTGGCTTAATTGAAATAAACGTAGCTCAACTGCTGGCTTTAGTAGCTGTTTTGCATCTGGTTGAGAGTATTTTGATCCTGGTTAACGGGCATTATTTGGCCGTACCGCTCTATGTGCAAAAAAAAGGCATAATACAAGGGGCCTTTAACCTTCAGAAGTTCTGGCCCATACCCCTTGTTGCGCTGGTGAGTATAGGTTATGGGGAAGCTTCCAGCGGGGTGGACATGCCCTCATGGTGGCCTTTGCTAAGAGATTATACAGGCTTTGTCGGGGAACAGACTTATGCTCTATTGCCAGTGCTGGCGATTCTCGGTTACGGGGATATAAGCACTACCAGAAAACCCTGGTTAAGAGCCCGGCAATCAGCCTTTAACCTTTTTAGCTTCAGCCTGGTCCTGCTTTTGCTGGCAATACTGGCATCCCGTTGGCATATATTGCTGCTGGCTGCCGCCCTTTTCAGTCCGCTGGGTCATGAACTGGTTATATGGCTGGGCATGCGCGATGAAAGCAATAAAAGGCCGCTGTATATGAAAGCATCGGGTGGTTTAAAGGTACTGGATACAATTCCTGGCAGCCCAGCCCAGCAGGCCGGTATCCAAACGCTGGACCTAATTGTATCAATTAACGGGTTAAACCTTGAAGATCATGATGAGATGATCAATATTTGCCAGGGTGAGAATATAATCAAGATTAAGCGCAAGAATCGTATTTTATCATGCCGTCTTATACTCAAAGAAGGTCAGCAGGCTGGGATTATTCCGGTGCCTGAGCGGCAAAACTTCAGATATCTGCAGCTCGAAGACGACAGTATTTTTGATCTGGCCCGCCGTCTGTGGAGATATATAAAACGCCTTTTGCATTAACCACCCACACCTGCAAGCCCCAATAGTGACCGAAGTACACATTGTAGTGCCTATTTTATACCCCTCACCCCTAACGCCTTACTCCTCACCAAATTTACATTAACACTATGCCTACAAAATGAATACAATAGGAAAAACGATGCTGAAAAGAGGTTATTTCAGTGGGTAGTAGAGGGAAAGTCCGCTATGTGTTTACCAGCAGCCATACCAGCACGGGATTTTATACCTTCATTCCTGATTTATTACAGGGGATACAAAAGATATATATTCTCAAGGGCTCAGTTGGAACTGGCAAGTCCACTTTTATTCGATTACTGGGGGAATCCCTGGCCATGCAGGGTTATGTAGTGGAGTTTTGGATCTCCGCTTTGGACCCGGTCAATCCCGAGGGGTTGTATATCCCTCAGTTGGATGCAGCTGTTGTCAACGGGAGCCTGTCTGAAGTGGGGAATCCACAATACCTCGGAGAACCTGTAGAAATAATTGACCTGGGGGCCTACCAGGATAAACAGGCCATGGATTTCCGGCAGGAAGAAATTAGGCTGCTTGCTCTCAGAGTAGAAAAGCAGAATGACAAAGCCTATAATATTCTAAAGAGTGCAAGCAATTTGATTGATGAGATTAAGCAGTTTAATTCCCGGCACTTAAATATGAATAAAATTCAACAAGTGATGAATCAAATAAGGGAAGAGATTCTCACTGTGCCGATACGCGAAAAACATTATTTTGCCAGTGCGCTTACTGTTGATGGCGTGATAGATTATGTAGATGAACTAAGTGTCGATTGCCTGAAAAGATATGTGTTTAAGGGTCCTGTGGGGAGCGGCAAATCTGCAATTATTAACGAAATGGCTTGTCAGGCCCGGGATCAAGGGCATTCCCTTGAATTCTATCATTGGGGGCTGGTCTGGGAAGATGTAACTATGTTGATAATCCGTGATCTGCAGATTGCATTGATAAATGCGGGAAATATGGAAATAATTAAAAAACCATGGGATATGGTTATTGATATGAGCAGTTGTCTGGATGCTTCTGATTCGGATGTACAGCATGAAAAGGACAGTGAGGTTTTTCGTGACTATGAAAGTCGGATCCGGCAAGCCCAGAAGCTATTGGAAGCTGCCCAGGATTCTCGGCAAGACTTGAAGAAAATCCACGCGCGGAATATGAACTTTGAACTGCTTAATCAAAAACGGGAAGAGATCAGAAAAGAACTATGTGAACGCAGTTAGATTAGCATTTAAGCGGACGGCATACCCATGTTATTCCTAATTTATGTTGAGAGGCAAGGCTTATGAGTGAGTTTAAATTACATTCACCCTACCAGGCAACCGGAGACCAGCCCCAGGCGATCAAGGGATTGCTGGCGGGACTGGCAGCCGGCTACCCCCAGCAGACTCTGCTGGGGGTTACGGGTTCGGGAAAGACATTTACGATGGCCCAGATTATTGCGGCCGCCCAGCGACCGGCTTTGGTAATGGCTCCTAATAAAACCCTGGCCGGGCAATTATATTCAGAATTCAAACAGTTCTTTCCGGAGAATGCCGTAGAGTACTTTATAAGTTATTATGATTATTACCAGCCTGAAGCCTATGTTCCGCAGACTGACACCTATATAGAGAAGGATTCCTCGATTAACGATGAGATAGACAAGCTGCGCCATTCAGCTACCGCAGCCTTACTGGAACGACAGGATGTTATAATCGTAGCCAGTGTTTCCTGTATATACGGTCTGGGTGCTCCTCAGGATTATTATGCTATGGCGGTATCATTACGGGATGCCATGGAGATTCCCCGCGATCAGCTGCTCAAACGGCTGGTGGAAAATCATTACGAAAGAAATGAGATAGCCTTTACTCGTGGGACCTTCCGGGTCAGAGGCGATGTGGTGGAGATCTTTCCGGCTTCCAACGGGGAAAATGCCATCCGCGTAGAATTCTTCGGGGATGAAATCGAGCGCATCATAGAATTCAACTCCCTGACCGGTGAGGTATTGGGACGAAGGTTGCATGTTATGATATTTCCCGCTTCACATTTTGTAACTACCCGGGACAATATGCTGGCCGCCGCCAGTTCGATAGAACAGGAACTGGCCGGGCAACTGGAACAGTTTAAAATGGAAGGCAAACTGCTGGAAGCCCAGCGCATTGAGCAGCGAACCCGGTTCGATCTGGAAATGATTAGAGAGATAGGATACTGCAAAGGTATCGAAAACTATTCACGCTATATAACGGGACGAGCCCCTGGTGAACCGCCATATACCCTGATCGATTTCTTTCCCCGGGACTTTTTGTTGTTCATGGATGAATCCCATATCTCGGTTCCCCAGGTCAGAGGGATGTATGAGGGTGACCGCTCCCGGAAACAAAACCTGGTCAACTACGGCTTCCGGCTGCCCTCGGCTTTGGACAACCGGCCCTTAAAATTCCAGGAGTTTGAGCAAAAAATCAGACAGGTCATTTATGTCAGCGCCACTCCGGCTGAACATGAACTAAAACACAGCCAAGCTACCGTTGAACAGATCATTCGTCCCACGGGTCTGGTAGACCCGGAAGTGGAAGTTCGGCCTACCGCGCAGCAGATTGATGATTTGATGGCTGAGATTTGGGAGCGGGTGAATATTGGCTACCGGGTTTTGGTGACTACCCTGACCAAAAAAATGGCGGAAGACCTATGCGATTATTTTGATGATGCCGGCATCAAGGTGCGCTACCTGCACTCCGATGTCGAAGCCTTGCAAAGGCTGGAGATTCTAAGAGAGTTGCGCGCCGGGGTATTTGACGTACTGGTCGGCATCAACCTGCTCCGGGAAGGCCTGGATTTGCCTGAAGTGGCTTTGGTGGCCATATTGGATGCGGACAAGGAAGGTTTCCTGCGTTCAGGGCGTTCATTGATTCAGACGATTGGCCGGGCGGCCCGGAATGTTGATGGTAAAGTAATCATGTATGCGGACCGGATTACTCCTTCCATGCAGTTGGCTCTGGATGAAACCAACCGTCGGCGGATTATTCAAATGGAGTACAACCGGCAACATGATATAACCCCGGAAAGCATCAAAAAAGCCATATATGCCAGTGTGGAAGCCACTATTGCTGAACCGCCGGCGGCTTACGATGCGGGCCGCATACAAAACATGAACCGGGAAGAACGGCTGCACCTGATCAAGGAAATGGAAGTTGAAATGCGCACGGCCGCCGAAAGTCTGGAATTTGAGCGGGCGGCCCAGTTAAGGGATATGATCCGGGAGTTGCAGCAGCCGCCCCGGAAAAAGAAGAATCGGGGAGGACCACGGTGAAGGATTATATATATGTAAAAGGAGCCAGAGAACACAATCTTAAAAATATAGATCTCAAAATACCACGCGACAAGCTGGTGGTCTTTACCGGGGTGTCAGGCTCCGGCAAATCGAGTTTGGCTTTTGATACTATTTACAGCGAAGGGCAGAGGCGCTATGTTGAGTCACTTTCCACTTATGCACGCCAGTTTCTGGGGCAGATGGACAAACCGGATGTTGACCATATCGAGGGACTGTCACCATCCATTTCCATCGACCAAAAGTCAACCTCCAACAACCCGCGTTCCACAGTGGGAACTGTAACCGAGATATATGATTATCTGCGCTTGATGTTTGCCCGCATAGGCCGGCCGCATTGCCCGCATTGCCAGCAACCCATCAAAAAGCAAACGATTGACCAGGTGGTTGATGCCCTGCTCAATCTGCAGGAGGGAAGCCGGGTAAAAATTCTAGCTCCGGTAATCCGGGGTCAAAAAGGCGAGCATAAAAAAATCCTCGACGGCTTGTTCCGGGATGGTTTTGTCCGGGTAATTGTCGATGGTTATGAATACACTTCGGATGAAGAGATACAGCTGGTGAAAAACAAGAAGCATGATATCAGTGCCGTGGTTGACCGCCTGGTAATAAAAGAAGGCATCCGGAGCCGTCTGGCGGAATCCCTGGAACTGGCCTTTGAATTAAGCGAGGGGACGGTTAAAGTGCAGATCCTGGATGATGCAGGACCAGGTGAGGAACTGCTTTTTAACCGGGATTTTGCCTGTCCGGAGTGCGGTTTTAGCCTGCCGGAATTAAGCCCGCGCATGTTTTCCTTTAACAATCCTTTCGGAGCCTGCCCGGAGTGTGACGGCCTGGGGGAGAAGCGGGAAATCGATCCGCAGCTGGTATTGAATATGGAAAAAAGTTTAAGTGACGGGGCTATAGTACCCTGGTCCAATAATTTCTACACCTATTACAACCAGATTCTGGCCGGTATGGCGGAGAAAAACGGAATCCCCATGGATGTACCGCTTAAAAGTTTAAGCAAGAAGCAGATTGATATTATTCTCTATGGCAATAACGGGGACCGTATTAAAATAGCTTATACCAATTCCTATGGTGAAACCGGTACCTTCCGCTCGGCTTATGAAGGGGTAATAAATAATCTAAACCGGCGTTATCATGAAACCAAATCAGATGCTTCCCGAGAGGATATCGAAAAATATATGAGTTCGTGCTTGTGCCCGCTCTGCCAGGGCAAAAGACTTAAGCGTGAAGTCCTCTGGGTATTGATAGGAAATAAAAACATCAGTGAGCTTACTGCCATGTCGGTGAGACAAGCCCGGGGCTTTTTTGCTGAGCTGCAGCTGAACGAAAGGGAGCAGTTTATTGCCCGTCAGGTGGTAAAAGAAATCTGTGAGCGCCTGACCTTTCTTATTGATGTGGGGCTGGATTACCTGACTCTGGACCGGATGGCCGGCAGCCTTTCCGGGGGAGAGGCGCAACGCATACGTCTGGCCACCCAGGTAGGCTCCAGTCTGGTGGGAGTGCTCTATGTATTGGATGAACCCAGTATAGGTCTGCACCCGCGCGATAACGACCGCCTGCTGGCAACCTTGAAGCGGCTGCGCGACCTGGGCAACACAGTCATCGTAGTGGAGCATGACGAAGATACGATCAGGAATGCGGACCATATTGTGGACATAGGTCCCCGGGCGGGTATTCACGGTGGTGAAGTGGTTGGGGAAGGAAGCCTGCGGGACATAATAAATGCACCCCGCTCACTGACCGGGCAATATTTGTCCGGCCAGCTGAAAATAGAGCTGCCGGAGCAGCGGCGGGAAGGCAGCGGCCAGATTATTCGGGTTAAGGGAGCCAGTGAACATAATCTTAAAAATATTGATGTCAGCATACCGTTGGGTAAAATGGTGGTTATAACTGGAGTATCCGGTTCGGGCAAGAGCACCCTGGTGGAAGACATCGTTTTCCCGGCATTGATGAAAAATCTGCACGGGGGACGGCATCGTCCGGGGCAGCACCAGGCTATTGAAGGTCTGATGCAAATAGACAAGGTAATAAATATCGATCAATCGCCAATCGGTAGAACTCCGCGCTCCAATCCCGCCACTTATTGCGGAGCCTTTGACGGGATCCGGGAATTGTTTGCCAATACCAGCGAATCGCGGATGCATGGTTATAAACCGGGCCGTTTCAGCTTCAATGTGCGCGGCGGAAGGTGTGAGGCCTGTTCCGGTGACGGGATAATAAAGATCGAAATGCACTTTCTGCCGGATGTTTATATTCCCTGCGAGGTTTGCAAAGGAAAAAGATATAACCGGGAAACCCTGGAAGTCAGGTACAAGAACCGGACGATTGCTGATGTTCTTGCTATGACGGTGGATGAAGCCGTGGATTTCTTTGAAAACATCCCCCGGGTTTACCGGAAGTTAAAGGTGCTGCAAGATGTGGGATTAGGCTATATTCAACTGGGGCAGCCGGCTCCAAGTCTGTCGGGGGGTGAAGCGCAGCGGGTGAAACTGGCTACCGAACTCTCCAAACGCTCCAGCGGCAGAACCCTGTATATACTGGATGAACCCACTACCGGCCTGCATAAAGAGGATGTTAAACATTTGCTTAGGGTCCTAAACAAACTGGTAGATTATGGAAATACTGTACTGGTAATTGAGCATAATCTGGATGTTATTAAATCAGCTGATCATATTATCGATCTGGGTCCGGAAGGGGGAGAAAACGGGGGGCAGATTGTGGCCCTCGGCACTCCCGAGGAAATCGCCCAGCACCCGCATTCCTATACCGGCAAATACCTGCAGGAGGTACTGGCCTGACAAGGGGAGGGAGCTGACAGGAGAACCGTCCCCTTGTCAGCTCCCTTTAGCCGATTATGGGTGTGGCCTGTCCATTTACAGTTATGTCGGTTACCCGGTTGCCGCGGCAAACATTGCTGCGGGCCAGGCCGCGCGCATTATCGAAATAAGCGATGCC
>JAQUXM010000005.1:15144-18644 GCA_028692415.1 Syntrophomonadaceae bacterium
CCCTTGTCAGCTCCCTTTAGCCGATTATGGGTGTGGCCTGTCCATTTACAGTTATGTCGGTTACCCGGTTGCCGCGGCAAACATTGCTGCGGGCCAGGCCGCGCGCATTATCGAAATAAGCGATGCCAGCTTCCTTGTTCTCATTGCACTGGTTGCCTTCCAGGGTGGGCTGAGCTTGAGCTCTTACCAGAATACCATGCAGGTCATTACGAATACAATGATTATAGCTGGCGGTCCCTGCTGCAGTGTCAAGATAGGCAATACCCACGAGCTTATTGCGGCTGCATTGATTGCCTTCCAGCAAAGGCTGACTCTTATATGTAACCTGAATGCCATTGGTATTATTGCGGCTGCAGTCATTAGCCCGGGCGGTACCTACTGCCCGGCCATTATAAAAAATACCGGCTTCACGATTTTGAGTACACAAATTCTGTTCCAGGTTGGGCTTACTGTTATCCAAAACCGCAATACCATGGGTATTTTTTTTGCACTCATTGCTAACTGCCTTGCCGCTGCTGTTCTTAAGGTAGCTGATACCGCTATCTTGATTGTCACTGCAGAAATTTTCTGACAATTCAGGGGCGGCATGATCGCTCACAATAATGCCTACGGTATTTTTTGTGCAGCGGTTGGCTGAAGCCTTGCCCTCTGCCTGTACAGCAAAGAAAATGCCGCAGTCATTATTGGTGCAATGATTATTTTCGATGATGGGGGAAGACAAACCATCAATATAAATACCGTTAAGGTTGCGTTCAATAAGATTATCCTGTAATACCGGGCTGCCGCTGTGAATGTGAATGCCTTTTTCACCTCCAACAACCCTGCAATCCTTAAAAAGCAAACTGCCTTTCAACAAACAAACCGGCTTATTAATGCGGCCGCCCCCGGGACTGAAGGAAAGGCCTTGGATTTCCAAGCCTCTTTGTCCATTGACCTCCAGCACACTATCAGAGTCAAAGGATATTTTGACTTTATCCTTGCCCTCACCATGAAGCTTCAGGGCTTTATCAATGAATATTTTTTCCTTGTAGCTCCCGGCTTTTACTATAATAGTCTGGCCGGGTGAGGCAGCCGCAACTGCCGGCATGATACTGGGATAATCACCCCGCCCGCTGCCATCAACAATAATTTGAGCTTTTGTGGCCGGCTCCTTTTTGGCCTTGGGCATTAGTTCCATACTGGTTTCCTGTCGAACTTTTTTGGAAAACTCCTCGACCTGCTTGAAGCTTAAGCCGGTCTCCAGGTTTTGCTCGTTTTGATCTTTCTTATCCAGCTCTTTAATAAGTTTTTCAACCGTTAAAGCCAGATTATGTATATGCTTGGACAGCGGCGGGCTGATTGCATTCAGCCAGTGGTCGGTGGAGAGATAATACTCCATCGATTTTGAAAGGGTTACTTCCTCAATAATGAAAGATAATATAGCAATGCTGTTGCTGGCGGCTTTATTAATCTCCCGGAGTACATGAGGTGATATCGAGGAGTTCTTGGATAATATCAAAACAAAAACCCGGCATTCCTCAATGGCATTAATAATAGATTCAGCAAAATCGATCCCCGGCAGTATGTCCCGGGGAGCCATCCAGCATTTGATATTATTGGATTCCAGGGTTGCACAAACGGTATCGGCTATACGTTTGTCAAGAGTTGCGTAACTTATAAAAACGTCTTGAGCCACCTTGGTGTATCCTCCCTAATCTTTTTTAATTGAATATCCGAGTGCTATTATCGCCTTGAGGGTTTCCAAAGCGGTTTTGCGGTCGTATTCCTTCTCCGATTCAGGTAATTCTTCGAAAGGCACCAGAACCGGGGTTTCCTTGCGCTGGTCATTCCTGCTGGTACCGTAATTCCATCCTTCTGACAAGCGCTGCGAAGCCCAATGTTCATGGACATTTTTAGCCAGCAATTCGGTTAGTTCGAGAATATCCTCAGTCAACCGGACATGAGAAGTGTCAATGGTCTTAACCTTATAAGTCATTGGTCATAGGCCTCCTTTAAGCATTCGAGACTACTTCAGTGATTCCCTTTTATCAATTATATTTTGCCCGATTATGTTTTAGCAATTAATTTGTTGATAATAGAGAAATTATTTCCTTCAGCTTCATTTCATTGCCGGTTAGTCTGGCATAGGTGCCAATCTGGTCAACAGCTGAAGCTCTTTCAAAAGAATCGGGTTGGTGGAGCTGCAGGGCTCTTTCAAAGGTGAGGTAAGCGGCCGCAAAGAAATCCTGTAGCAGCAGGGCTTCGGCCAGAGTGCTGTCCAGCCACCAGTTTTCGCCCTCACGCTTGATCCAGGAACTTGAGACATACTGGGCCAGTTTCATACCCTGGATGTTCTCTTGTGCACCGAGGATGCGATATAAATAAGCTGCATTAATGGCTGGATAATAATCCTCGATATTTCGGCGAAATGCTTCCAGGTAAAGGTCTTTGGCTTTGATTAAAAGTTCAATATTGATGCTGGCACGGCAAACATCGCCAGCTTCATTGAATAAAGCCCGGCGTTTGTACTGAGCGGCCAACATCGATAGCGTATCGGAGTCTTTCATACCGATTTGCCACAGTCCATAAACAATGTCAGCCGCTTCCGGATAATGACCTAGTCTGGTAAGGCAGTTGGCCTTGAGCTTCAGCAAATCCTGACGATGTTTGTAAGGATACATCTTGATACCATAGCTTTCGATATCAAAGCTCTCCAACTTCTGTATAAGCCCTACCGCCTGCTGGTATAGGCCAAGGTTCTTGCAAATACCGGCCAGGCGAAACATGAACTCGCCGCTTCTTGCCGAGAGGTCGACACTATCCAGCCAGACCAGAAATTCCTCGTGCTTGCTGATTGCAGCGCTATAAGCTATTATGCTCTTTTCCTCGCTATTTAGTTCGGGAGGAGGGGGAAGGGCGCCCGACAAATCCAGGGCGAAAATCTTGTCAATTACTTGGGGTTTTTCTCCCTGGCGGTAAAGCCGAAACAATTCTTTTTCACCAAAGCTTTTCGCCAGTTCTACAATGCCCAATTCATCAAAACTAACGTATTCCAGAGCGAAGGGCAGTTTCTCGATCTCTGCTTTGAATTCCCGGGTTACAAAAATCTCTCCGGTTCTGGTTACTGGCTCAATACGAGCTGCCGTATTTATGTTGCTGCCGTACATATTGGTGCGTCCCAAAAGCTCATCTTTAAAGGAAAAAAATTCGCCAAAATGGCCGCCGATGCGCGGCATTAATCGTGTCATTTCGAGGGCTTCAAAGTCATAGGTATTAAAGAAATCGCGGTATTCCAAGACCATATCAACGGCATCCCGACCATCCGTAAAAACCGCAACAACCGCATCTCCCCAGGTATTAAACGCCTCAGCGCATTGGAGATATTTATTCATTCTTTGCGAAAGGTCATAATTGACCTTTTCAAAGTACTTTCGCGTTTCGGTTTCAGATAGTTTGGAATATCCTTTAAGGTCGGAAAAGATTATGTAGCCATTCAAATGGGGAAGCCTCCCCTCAAACCT
>JAQUXM010000005.1:18744-47893 GCA_028692415.1 Syntrophomonadaceae bacterium
CCTTTTACTCATTGTAATTCAATATGCTAAAATGATTCAATACATAAAAATTAAGCTGAATCAGGAGGAGCAGTGAAAGAGCGCCTGCAAAATGTGCCCCTGCAGCCAGGGGTTTATATGTTTAAAGACCGGGAGGGCCTGGTTGTCTATGTTGGCAAAGCCAAGGCTTTGCGGAATCGTATGCGCTCCTATTTTCAAGTGGCCGAGAAGATGCATCCCAAGGTTCGCGCCATGATGAAGCGGGTGGCGGATTTTGACTTCATTGTGACCAAGACCGAGGTGGAAGCCTTAATTCTTGAGAATAACCTGATTAAAGCTTATCAACCCCGCTATAATATTGACCTTCGCGATGACAAGACCTACCCCTATATCAAAGTTAGTATCAAAGAAAAATTTCCCCGGGTTTCGGTGGCGAGAGAAGAACGGGACAGGGAATCGCGATATTTTGGTCCCTTTACCGATGTGACCACACTCAGGGAGACCTTGAAAATTTTGAACTCCATCTTTCCTCTCCGAAGTTGTAAAAGCTTTCGTTTCAAACCCCGGGCCTGCCTTAACCGGGATATGGAAAAGTGCCTGGCTCCTTGCGTTGGGCAGATATCGGAAGAAGCATACCGGGAAATGGTTAATGGCCTATTGAATTTCTTGGAGGGGAACCCGGGAGAAGTACTGCTGAGCAAGGAGAACGAGATGAAAGCAGCGGCGGCCAACCTGGAATATGAAAAAGCGGCGCGCTTGCGGGATCAGATTAGGGGATTGGAAACAATCACCGCCCAGCAGCAAAAAGTTGTTTTTAACGCTTCCTACAATCTTGATCTGATTGGCTTAATGATGGATGAGCAGGAGAGCCTGGTGCTGGTTTTCAAAATACGCTCCGGCAAGATAATTGCCAAAGACAGTTTCTGGCTCAGCCGGCCTATAAATGAAGATGAACCCGAGATGATGGAGTTCTTTTTGAAACAGTATTATAACGAGCAGGAAGATGTGCCTTCTGAAATTGTAGTCAGCAGGCTTCCAACTGCGCAACTGCTTATGGAAAGCTGGCTGAAGGAAAAAACGGGGATCAAGGTTGAACTGCGATTTCCCCGGCGGGGCGAGAAAAAGGGTATGCTCAACATGGTCCTGGAAAATG
This sequence comes from Syntrophomonadaceae bacterium, assembly GCA_028692415.1. Taxonomy (GTDB): domain Bacteria; phylum Bacillota; class Syntrophomonadia; order Syntrophomonadales; family Syntrophomonadaceae; genus JAQUBU01. The sequence goes on from JAQUXM010000005.1 coordinate 19,877, forward strand.
CGGCATGGCTGTGGGAAGAAAAGAAAAACCGGGATCGCCAGAATCACAGTATTCTGCTCCAATTAAGCAAAGACTTGCGCTTGGAGGTTATTCCGCAACGTATCGAATGCTATGATATCTCACATCTGGGCGGCGAGGAGACCGTTGGTTCCATGGTCGTATTTACTGAGGGTTTGGCCGAACGAAAATCTTATCGCCGGTTCAAAATCAAAACTGAACAGAATAATGACTTTGCCTCCCTGGCTGAAGTTCTGCAGCGGCGCTTTAAAAAATCGCGGGAAGAGAATAATCCAGCATTTCTGCCGGAACCTGATCTTATTATTGTCGATGGAGGCTTGGGTCAGGTCAATGCGGCTAAAATGGTGCTGGACGAAATAGCGGCCGATATTCCGGTTTTTGGTTTGGCTAAGAAAAATGAAGCAATTTTCAAACCGGGGGTTGGTGAAGCACTGGTTTTACCGCGCCGTGATGAAGGGTTAAAGCTTTTGCAGCGAATGAGGGATGAAGCCCACCGTTTTGCGGTAGAATATAATCGAAAACGCCGTGCCAGGAAGATTAGAGTTTCTGCCCTCGATGATATAAATGGCATTGGCGAGGAGAGAAAGAAACAACTTCTGACCCATTTTGGCTCGGTGTCGAAAATACGAAGCGCTTCACTTGAAGAATTAGGGTCTGTACCCGGTATGAATCGTCTGGCTGCGCAAAATGTCTACCGACATTTTCGGGAAAATGAAAACAATTCATAATTTCCCGGGAAATAATGAAGAACCAAGGCAGGAAGTTTGGAATAATTGAAGAATTTTCGTATTATGATAATAAGGAAAGAGGATAAAGCAATATGGAAGGGTGCACAGCTCTCTGAGGGATGTCTCTGATTGCAATGGAAATTTTCCAGCAGGCAGGGTGGGCTGGATTTATGGAAGGGAGGTTTTTATGCAAGGTTGGGTAATTCGATGGTTGTTAAATATTATTGCTATAATTTTAACTGCATATATTGTACCTCAATTTGATCTCTCGCCATGGGGGGCTATAGTTGGCTCCATATTTCTGGGCATTGTAAATGCGGTAATAAGACCTTTATTACTAATATTAACGCTTCCTGTGAATATACTTTCTTTGGGGCTTTTTACTTTTGTAATCAACGGTCTTATGCTCTGGATAACCTCGGCAACCGTGAAAGGGTTCGATATCCATGGCTTTGGTTGGGCCATATTAAGTGCTATGCTTTTGAGTGTTATTAGTTTCTTGATAAGTTTTCTGGTTGAGGACCGTATGTTTAATATTCATTAACGGTAAGTCGGAAATAGAAGATTTACAGGAAGCCGGGCTGAAGTCCGGCTTCCCAGACCGAGCAAAACCAGCGAATAGCTGCGTTATTCAATAACCCCGTTCAATCACCGTACTCTATACGGGGACGGACCTTGCTGCGAAGCAAAAGGTCCGTCGCCACACCTTGACCCGCCTCAATCACGGGCTTCTTGAATGCCTTACTCTTCACTAATTTGCTCGGTCTGCCTGTCGAATTTATTAACAAACTGAGAAGCCGGGCTGAAGTCCGGCTTCCTGCCTAAATAAGCGTTTAAAAAGGAGAAACGATGAGTATAAAACTGGTGGCCATTGATCTTGATGACACGCTTTTGGACCCTGAACTCAAGATATCCTCTAAATGTACTGCCGCCATTCGTCAAGTGCAGCAAAAAGGAATTTTGGTAACGCTAGCGACGGGCCGGATGTTTCGCTCCGCTTTACCTTATGCTGATGATTTGCAGATGGATATCCCGCTTATTACCTATCAGGGTGCATTGGTTAAAAACTCCCGGTCGCAGGAGACCTTGTATTATAAACCGGTACCCGGGGATTTGGGTACGGAGGTCATGCAGTATTTTGCTGGGGCCGGGGTCCATTACCAGAGTTATTTTGGGGATCAGCTATGTATGGCGTCGCTCAGTGAAGAAGGACAGTTTTATGCTGAACTGGCGGGTATTGAACCATTGATCATAAATGATATGCTTGCGTTCTCCAGGCAAAGTGAAGCCTTAAAAATACTTGCCGTTTCATTTAATGAAGAACTAATTCTCGCTATGGAAAAAGATTTAATCAGCAAATATGGAAGCAAGCTGAATATTGTGCGCTCAAAACCTTACTTTCTGGAAATCATGAACCGTTCGGCCAATAAGGGGATAGCCTTGAAGGTAGTGGCCGACCACTATAATATAGCTCGGGAGGAAGTCCTGGCAGTAGGAGACAGTTATAATGACCTGGATATGATTAAATGGGCGGGTATTGGGGTAGCCATGGGGAATGCCCCCGGCGCAGTAAAGGAAGCAGCCGATTTTATAACCCTTTCCAATGAAGAGGAAGGCGTAGCTGAGGCTTTGCAGAAGTATGTGATTAAGTACCGAAACGAGGGCGGAAATTGCAAGATTTAATAGCGGTAGTGGATTTGGGTGCCAGTAAGATATTAAACGGAATAGCTACCGCCCAGGGGGAAATTTTGGTGAAAGAAAAGTTTCCCACGAATCCAGAAAATGGCCCGGCCGATATCATTGATCGAATTGCTGATAGTATTAGGAAACTTTCCAGCTGGTGCGGTGATTATGAATCGCAGATTGTCCGGGTAGTGGCAGCCACTCCCGGACCTTTGTCCTATCCTGAGGGAGTAGTAGTGGATTCCCCCAACCTGGCCTGGGCCAGGGTCCCCTTCAAGGATGAGCTGAGCAAACGCCTGGTTAAGCCGGTAATTGTGGAGAAAGATACCAACCTGGCAGCCTTAGGGGAGTATTATTTTGGAAGGCAGGGTCAGCCCCGGAGCCTCTTGTATATCACGGTTAGCACCGGTATAGGGGGAGGAATTATTCTGGATGGAAGGATCTGGCGCGGGCATAAAGGCGGGGCTGGAGAGATCGGGCATATGGTGGTTGAGCCTCAGGGAAGAGCATGCAACTGCGGCCGCCGCGGCTGTCTGGAAGCCCTTGCCTCAGGAGCAGCGATTCGCCATCAAGTGAGTGAGTTGCGGCAACAGGGCAAAGGAATTGGAATCGTGGCTCTGGGTAATGCTAAAAAAGACATAGGGGCAGAAGAAGTGGGAGAAGCGGCCCGCCGGGGGGATGCTGAGGCGCTGACCCTGGTAAGCAGGGTTGTAGAATATCTGGGACGGGCTGTTGCCAACCTGGTCAATATCTTTAACCCGGAGATAGTGGTTCTGGGTGGAGGAGTTGCGCTGGGCTGGCAGGATTTAATTCTGGAAAGGCTTAACCTTGATGTAAAAAAAGAGGTTTTTGCCATTAACACCCAGGATTTAAAGATTGAAATAACTAGTTTGGGTGAAGACATCGTTCTTTATGGTGGTATAGCAGCGGCGCTTCAAAAATCCGGTATTTAAAATCATAATTCGGTTTAAGCCTGCTATGTAGCACACGGTGAGGTCAATTGAGGGATACTTTGTATTCCTCTAGATACTAAATGATTGGGGGAATGGAATTGAGCGGTGAAATGAGTGCGGAAAAAATGATGGATTATCTATATGATCTGCCCGAGCAGTTTGACTACTGCCTAAAAAGGAACTTTGATATTCCTGATAATTACCATAAAGAATATGAAAATATTGTGATATCCGGCCTGGGGGGGTCAGCCATTGGCGGAGATATCCTCCGCAGCTATGCCTTATCCCAAGCCCGTCTCCCCATGCTGGTAAATCGCGGTTATGACTGCCCGGCTTTCGTCAGCCCCAAGACCCTCTTTCTGGCTATAAGCTACTCAGGCAATACGGAAGAGACTTTAAGTTCTTACCAGCAAGCTCGTGCTAAAGGGGCCGCCATAATCTGCATCAGCAGCGGCGGCAAAATGGAATCCATGGCTGGTGAAGACGGCTATGCAATGCTCAAAATTCCCGGAGGGATGGTGCCCCGAGCGGCAACCGGCCTGCTTTTTGCACCAGCTGCCCTTTTGTTGGAGAAGTTGGGGATGCTAAAGGGTGTAAAATCGGATATTGAGGAAACCATTAAGGTTTTAGAAAATATACGGCAAAACTTGAACCCGGATATTGATATTGCTGGCAATCCGGCTAAAACGATAGCGGCGAAGCTGAAGGGAAGCATCCCGGTGGTTTGGGGTACAGCAGGATTTTCAGAAGCTGCCGCCCTGCGCTGGAAAGCTCAGATTAATGAGAATGCCAAGTCTCCAGCCTATTATAATATTTTTCCTGAATTAAACCATAATGAGATTGTTGGTTTTGAAGTACCTGAGGACTTGCTGGCAAAAATTACTTTGGTCATACTACGGGATGAATTTGATCATGCGCAGGTCAAAAAACGCATCGTCATTAGCCAGCAAATTGTGACGGGACGGGTAAAAGAAGTAATTGAAGTGAGTTCGCAGGGGAAATCATGGCTGGCGCGCTTTTACTCGCTTTGCTATCTAGGTGATTATGCCAGTACCTATCTGGCTTTGGAATATGGCATCAATCCCACCCCGGTGAAGGTTATTGATTATCTAAAAGCCGAACTGGCCAAATAATTATAGACCGGACGACACAGGGGGACGTTATTGGTGTGTCATTTTATTTAAAAAATGACACACCAATAACGTCCCCCTGTGTCATCCGGCTAATGATCGGCAGCCATGGATAAACTAATAGAAATCATGCAAGCGAGGCGCTTTATGAAATATTATGGTGACTATCATACTCATTCCCGGCATAGTGACGGGCGGCAGAGCATAGAACAAATAATAGAAGCTGCTCAACAAAAAGGCTTAAAGGAGGTAGCTGTAACTGATCATGGACCATTGGCGGCAGTTATTGGAGTGAAAGACGAGGATGAATACGGGCAAATTAAGACTGAGTTGGACGCATATGATGATTCGGAATCCGAAATCCATGTTCTAATGGGAGCTGAAGCCAATATCCGGGACAGGCAGGGGACCCTTGATATAGGTCCGGAAGTGATAGCTGAGCTGGATATACTAATAGCCGGCATGCATCCATATACCATGCCGACCTCGCTGCAGGACGGTTGGGAATTATTTGCCCGTAATTCGCTGCGCCACCTGGGCCGGGGGCAGCGGGAAAAAGCGCAAAATGCCAATACCAAGGCGGTTGTGGAAGCAGTTAATAACAATCCGGACCTGGATATACTCTCCCATCCCGGTCTTTTTTTCACGGTTGATATTCGTGAAGTTGCGCGGGCCTGCGTTAAAAATAAGGTACTATTTGAAATAAATTGCGGGCACGAGCAGCCTGGCATTTCTGATATAATTGAAGCAGACAAGCAGGGAGCCGAATTTATTGTCAATAGTGATGCGCATTTTTCGGATAGTGTGGGAGATCTGGATTATGGAAGCTGGGTGCTTGAAAAGCTGGAGATTGAACCCGAGAGGGTGGTTAACCGGCAAGCTGGGGGAGGATACGAGCAATGGGGGAAAAATCAAAAAACCTGCACATCTTGATTATTACAGGATTATCGGGAGCGGGAAAAACTCAAACGATTAATTGCCTGGAGGATATGGGCTATTATTGTGTAGATAATCTGCCGCCCGCCTTGTTGTTTAAGTTTCTGGAATTAGGCATGCAGTCCGAGGGCAAGATCAGTAAAGTGGCACTGGTTATCGATGTGCGGGGAGGAGATTTCTTCCCTGACCTTTCCCAGGCTCTGTCCGAGCTGCAGGTAGACGGCATACCCTATGAGATTTTGTTTTTGGAAGCCTCAAACGAGGTTTTGGTGCGCCGATTTAAGGAGTCCCGGCGTCGCCATCCGCTGGCCAGCGGTTCCCGTTTACTGGAAGCCATTCAGCAGGAAAGAAAAATTTTAGAGGAACTGCGGGGCAAGGCCAATCTGCTTATTGATACCTCAAACCTTTCGCCCCGTGAATTAAAAGAGAAACTTGAAAGCCATTACCTGGAAAATGAATCCGGAGGATTTAGCATTAATCTGGTTTCTTTTGGCTATAAATTAGGTATACCCATGGACTCTGATATCGTTATTGACGTAAGGTTTATACCAAATCCTTTCTATGATCCGGTCATGCGCAATATGACCGGCAAGGACCAGCAAGTGATCGATTATGTTCTGAATTCACCAATTAGCAAATCCTTTGTAAGGAGGTTTATGAATCTATTAAAGTATCTGATACCTCATTACATTGATGAAGGCAAGACCAACCTGGCCATTGCTATCGGTTGTACCGGGGGTCAGCACCGTTCGGTGGTCCTGGCGGATTATACCGGGCGGCAGCTTGAAAGGATAGGCAATAATGTGATTATTCGCCATCGTGATTTAGCCCGTTATCAACTGGAGGAATAAATGAAGAATCTATCCGAAGAAGCCAAAATTGTTGTAATCGGTGGAGGAACCGGCCTTTCCGTTCTGCTCAAGGGCTTAAAACGTTATACCTCGCATTTGACTGCAGTGGTCACGGTTAGTGACGATGGCGGAAGTTCAGGCCGCTTGAGAGCCGAACTGGGTGTTCTGCCCCCGGGGGACATTCGTAATTGTCTGGTTGCGCTGGCCGAAACCGAAACCATTATGGACAAGGTTTTTCAGCACCGTTTTTGCCAGAGCGGCAGTTTGCAGGGTCATAATCTGGGCAATCTATTACTCGTAGCCTTAACGGAAATAACCGGGGATTTTGTTTCCGCCATTAAAGAAGTGAGCGAGGTTCTGGCGGTTAGAGGCAAGGTGATTCCAGCCACCCTGGAACATGTGAGGTTGGGGGCGCTTATGCGGGACGGCGTCTTGATAGAAGGGGAGACTTCCATCAGAGAATATGGAGCAGGCATTGAGCAGCTTTTTTTGGTGCCGGATCACTGCTTGCCGGTGCCCGAAACCCTGAATGCCATAATGGAAGCGGATGCCATTGTTTTGGGTCCTGGAAGCCTTTATACCAGCATCATTCCCAATCTCCTGGTCAAGGGAATTGCAGGGGCCCTGGCGGAATCCCCGGCTCGAAAAATATATGTCAGCAATATTATGACCGAACAGGGAGAAACCGACAACTTTACGGCCAGTGACCATTTGCAAGTAATAATGAAATATGCCGCGCAGCCCATTATCGATTATGTTGTGGTTAACAATGGCAGGATCGATGAACAGCGCCTAGTGCGTTACCAAAGCGAAAAAGCAGTACCGGTGGTCGTGAATCCTCAAGAGATTAAAGATTTGGGAATAACCATGATTGCTGAAGATCTGGTTTCGGACAGCCCGCTGGCCTGGCATGATTCGGACAAACTGGCCCGGGTGATTGTTAGCCTCACCGCTAAAAAGTGAGGTGTGAGGGGTTAGGATTAAGGGGTAGGGAATTTTCAGCCGTACTACTTATACCTTGCGAAATCATTAAAAGCATTATATTCATAATTCAGATTATACGAGAGGTTAGCATGAGTTTTTCAAATGAGGTCAAGAATGAACTGGCCCGGATCATTCCCGAAAAAGAATGCTGCATCAAAGCAGAGTTGTCAGCCTTCATGGCGGTAAATGGAACTGCAAGTGAAACTGGGGGAGGGGATATTTTGCTGCGTGCGGTTGCCGAAAATGCCGTAACTGCCAGAAAAATATACAGACTGCTTAAAGAAGCCTACCAATTGCAGGCAGCGGTTAAAATTATCAAGCAGAGAAGGTTTAACAAACAGCACATCTATGAAGTGGAAAGCTGTTTAGAATCGGACAAGTTGTGGATAATTCGGGAGTTGAACGTAGCACTTGATCAGGGTAAACGAAAAGCTGAAAGCAACCGCGCTTTGCTCAAGAAAGGTTGTTGCCGGAGAGCTTACTTAAGGGGGATTTTCTTAAGCCGCGGATCGGTTAACCGGCCGGAACTGGATTATCACCTGGAAATAGTGGTTCATGAACGCTGGCTGGCGGGCGAAATTCAAGAACTGATGGATAAATTCGACCTGGAAGCCCGGGGTATAGAAAGAAAAAACTATTTGGTGCTTTATATCAAGGAAAGCGAGAAGATAGCTGACTTTTTGCGGGTAGTGGGAGCCAGCAAGGCCCTATTGGATTTTGAAAATGTGCGCATAATCAAGTCAATGCGTAATGAAGTCAATCGCCAAGTAAATTGTGAAACCGCTAACATGGGTAAAACCATTGACGCTTCTTTACGGCAGATTGAACTCATTAATCGCTTGGCGGACAGCAATGGCCTGGAAATCTTGCCACCCCAATTACGGGAACTGGCTATAGCGCGAAGCACTTATCCTGATTACACTTTAAAAGAACTGGGAGCCATCATGAACCCGCCGCTAAGCAAATCAGGTGTAGCTTATCGTATGCGGAAACTGGAAAAATATATTGAAGATATACCTGATTATGAGATTTAAGGAAACCAATTACTTAAGGAATGTTTGCACAATAGAAGGTATCTTGAGCTTTTTGAAGAATATTTATCTTCATAGAGACAGAATAGATTTATAGATAGATAGAGAGATAGAGAGAGAATTGGGGGGGGACAGTTTTGAAACTGGTACAGGATATTTCTCTGCAGCAACAACAGAAACTGCTGATGACACCGGAATTGCGTCAGGCTATTGCCATATTACAGATGTCCACCCTGGAACTTAGTGAATATATTCAGAAAGAACTGGAAGAAAACCCCTTTCTGGAAGAGAGGGAGCGCGAAGAACTGGTAGATCTTGAAAAGGCCAAAGAAGAGCAAGATAAGGCCAAGTTGGAGGAATGGTTGGACTATTACAACGAAGGTGACACAGCTTATTTAAATAAGGATCTTGAAAACGAAAAATCATTTGAAAACTTCCTCACGCGCCGGCCCAGTCTTTATGAACACCTGGAATTTCAGCTCCATTTGGCGAGCCGAAATGAAGAAGATTTGGTGATTGGCAATTACTTGATCGGAAGTATTGACAGCAACGGCTATCTTTGTGTTGATTTAAAGGAAGTAGCCGCCAAATTGAATGTCAGCTTGCCAAGGGCTGAGGAAGTCCTGGATTTGCTGCAAACCTTTCATCCCCACGGGGTGGCGGCACGGGATTTATCTGAATGTCTGCTGCTGCAGTTGAAACATTTTGGTAAAGAGAGTTTTCTGGCTCGCAAGATAATTGAGCAGCATTTACCGGATCTGGCTGGCGGTAAGCTAAATAAGATAGCCCAGGCCCTTTGTGTTACGGTTCTTCAAGTTCAGGAAATCTCCGACCTCATCAAGACCCTGGACCCCAGACCTGGTCTGCAATACAGCAATAACAACGAGATTAAGTATATAATGCCGGATGTGTTTGTAGAAAAGGTTGAAGGCGAATATGTCGTAATTGTAAATGACTCTCATTTTCCCCGGCTGATTATTAATCATGTTTATGACAGTATCCTGCGCTCGCATGATACTTCTTCTAAAGACGCCAAGAAGTACCTTGAAGAAAAAATGGGTTCAGCCATCTGGTTGATTCGGAGCATAGAACAACGGCGTATGACCTTGTACAAGGTAGCCCGCTGCATCGTTGATATTCAAAGCGATTTTTTGGATCGGGGTATTGAATATATCAAACCGCTTAACCTGCGCAAAGTTGCAACCATGGTTGAAGTACATGAATCTACCGTGAGCCGGGCTACTACCAACAAGTATATTCAGACCCCGCAGGGCTTGTTCGAAATGAAATACTTTTTCGGTACCGGGGTGTCGTCATCCCATGGGCAGGAAAAAGTGTCATCCAAGAGCATCAAACGCAAGGTTGAGGAAATTATAGCTGCTGAAAATTGTGAACGCCCTTTAAGCGACGAAGCTATTGCAGAAGTATTACAGAAGCGGGGCATCTGCATTTCCCGGCGAACGGTAACCAAATACCGCCAGGAAATCGGCATATCCTCGGCCATGGCCCGGAGAAGATATGAAAGCTGAGAATAGCCATGTTGAAGAGGCTGTCCGATAGAAGATTCTCCATGTAATGACGTCTTTTTAATTTCAGTATAATAAATGAAGGTTTAGGTGCCAGGTATAAGCTTAAAACTCAACTTTACTCCAATTTTCATGCTTACTTGTACCCGATTGAAGTAATGACTATCGGTAAGGATCGGTTTATGAAAAGGAGGCCAGGTTATGAGTGCGGGCTATGTCTTGCTGAAAACCCTTAAAACACTGGGAATGATAGTTGCTGCTTCCATTATCCTGATCCTGCTGTCGCCTTTAATCTTGCTGGCACTGTTATATTTTGCAGGGATGATTGCTTATGCAATATTGGGGCTGGGTATTGCATTTGGGTTTTCCTATGTCCTGGCTCTGCTGCTGAATTCCTGGTTGCACATTCCGATCTGCCTCGCTGTCACTATTATCGTCCTGGGGTTTTCCCTGTCCCTCGTGCTTGTAATCCTGGATGATCACCCAATCAGTGTCCCTGCTAATCAAAGCAGCAGCGCACCATCTTTGCTGACCGCCCTCGCAGCCCTCTGCTTGTTCAATTCCTTCCATGATCACGATTTATAAAACACCCCTTGGCTACATTCCTGCTAATTAATCGCAAACTGTAGCTTAAACTTTCCCGATTAAGGAAAAAAACAAGGAAGCAGGCAGAGCTTTGTCGAATAAATCTGCTAGCCGGATTGCAGGCAGAATGGTATATTATTGTTTAAAAAGAACATACGTTCGCATAACTGGAGGAACAGGAACATGCTTTTATCGAATGAAGAAAGGCTCAAGAACCTGCTGCGTGAGCTTTTTCAACTGGACAAGAGTGATTTGGATTTTGGCATCTATCGCGTTATGAATATACTTAACCGGGAGATGGAGGAATTTATCAATCACACCCTGGAGCAGAAGCTGAATGCAGTCAAAAACAAGCTGGCAGTCGGCAACCAAGCAGAAGTTAAGGCGGAAATGGAGTCGCTGCAGGAAGAACTTGTCAGCAGCTATGGGAAAGATTTTGAATCCGAAGCCCAGGCCAGGCTTAACGACCAGCGGAAGATGTATGATATTTTGCGGGAGAAATTTCCCCGCTGCCAGCTTTTGCGGCAACAACTGGCAGCTCTTCGGGTTTCCGATGAAGTAGTGGCCGATATATATAATGACCTCTATCGTTTTTTTGAGCGTTATTATGAAGACGGAGATTTTATAGCCAGACCCCGGGCGGGGAGCAGCAGCTATATGATGCCCTACGATGGGGAAGAGGTAAGCCTCTATTGGGCTACTCAGGATCAGTATTATATCAAGACCGGGGAGAACTTCCGCAATTACAGCTTTCATAACGGTCGTTCCGGCTCGGAGCGGGTGAGCGTTGAATTCATCCTGCAGGATGCCCTTACCAGTCTGAACAATAATCAAAATTCCAAGGGGCGTCTGTTCATCCCCACCGAGGATTATTTCGACTGGTGCGCCGATGAGAACAGGCTGTGTCTGTATTTCTATTACAAGCTGCCCTCGGAAGAGGAGAAGGAACGCTGGGGCAGCAAGCAATCGCTAAAGACCGATAACAAGGGTATTAACGAGCGCCTCTTGCTCGATCTGGAAGAGAAGATAAAGACTGTGGGCAGCCCGCTGCTGCTGAGCTTCTGGGAACAGCACAGCAAAATACAGAACGGCGAAGCGGTCCAGGATTTTAAATACCACCTGCAGCGCTATGTCAATGTGAACAGTTTCGATTATTTTATTCACAAGAATCTGAAGGGGTTTTTATGCCGGGAGCTGGACTATTACCTGAAGAATGAGATTGTCAGGTTGGATTTCCTAAATCCGCACTGGCAGGCGGAACAAGCTCAGAAAGCTATGGAGAGGGTCTTGGTGCGGGCCACGGCGGTCAAGGAACTGGCCTTGTTCGTGATTGACTTCATGGCGATGTTCGAGGAATTCCAGAAGATGCTGTTTGAGAAAAAGAAGATGGTAGTGCAGTCTGACTACTGCCTGACCCTGGATTTACTGGATCCCAAAGTTCATAAGGCGGTGCTTGCGGCGATTCTATCCGATCCGGGTAAAAGGCAGCTTAAGGCCTGGCAGGAGTTGGGTTTTATCGAAGACCTGGATATCAATGCCGGGTATATCAAGGAGCATGACAAGCTGGTAATGGATACCCAGTACCTGACTACCGAGTTGAAGGACCGCCTGCTGGCTTCCTTTGCCAACCTGGATGAGACTTGTGGAGGCCTGATAATCGAATCGGAAAACTGGCAGGCCTTGAATCTCCTGCAGGAGAAGTACAAGGGGCAAGTGAAGTGCATTTATATTGATCCGCCGTACAATACAAATGCTAGCGAGATTGCTTATAAGAATGGTTATAAAGATAGTTCATGGTTGAGTCTTATTGATGACAGAATCTCTTTAGCGAATGTTTTAGTAAGCTTTGGAGGTATTGAATGCATAACAATAGATGATGTTGAATTCTCAAAACTAATGCTTCTTATGGATAGAAAATTTGGAATAGACAATATCAAAGGAATATCGGTAATTAGAAACAATCCTTCAGGACGTTCAACTGCAAGTGGTTTTTCAATAGCTCACGAGTATGCAGTATTTGCCTCTAAGGATGATAAAGCGAAAATTGGCAGATTGGATAGAGGAGAAAAGCAAAAAGCAAGATACAGTGAAAAGGATGAAAAGGGCTACTTTGAATGGGTAAATTTTAGGAAACATGGAGGGACTCGTCAAGAATCAGCAAAGATGTTCTTTCCTATATTTTTAAATGAGACATCATTACGTATTCCGAAGATGGAATGGAATGATGATAATAATGAATGGAAATTATTAGAATACCCAAGAGATAACGAAACAATAATTTATCCTATTGATGAAAATGGATCTGAAAGACGCTGGAAATGGGGGATAGAAAGAACTATAGAAGAGATTGATGAATTTTCAATAAGACCTGATAGACAGAACAAAATGGGGGTATATATAAAATCAAGAATTAACGATGAAGGAATGTTGCCATTAACTTGGTGGGATAAAAAGGAATATTCTGCAACATCATATGGGACCAATTTATTGAAAAATCTTTTTGGTACACTACAAAGCTTTTCTTATCCAAAGTCTATATTTGCAGTAGAAGATAGTCTAAAAGTTTGTAATTTAGGTGACGATGATATAGTCCTCGATTACTTTGCGGGATCCGGGACGACTGGTCATGCGGTTATCAATCTTAACCGCGAAGACAAGGGCCATCGCAAGTACATTCTGGTGGAGATGGGCGAATATTTTGAAACAGTACTTAAGCAGCGGCTGCAAAAGGTCATGTATTCCGCCAATTGGCGCAACGGGAAGCCCCGGGAGATGGACGGGGTCAGCCATATGTTCCAGTACCTGCGCCTGGAGCAGTATGAAGACAGCCTCAACAATATGGAATTTGAGCCGGACTTGCTGGAAAAGGCGCAGATTGAACTGCCTTTGGAACAGAAGCTGCTCTATCTCCTGCAACGCTCGGCCCAAAATTCCGATTGTATTCTGAATCTGGACAAGTTTGAGCACCCTTTTGACTATACCTTGGAGATTACCCGCTACAATGAGCGGCGGCCGGAGAAGGTCGACCTCGTTGGCACATTTAACTTTCTGCTGGGCCTGACGGTGCGGCAGATCCTGGTCAAGACCCATCAGAAACGGTTTTACAAGATTGTGCTGGGCTATCGCGGCGCAGCCGCATATGCGGTCATCTGGCGCAATTTTGACTCTGGGCTGGATCTTGACGGTGAACGCAAATGGATACAAAAACAGGATTGGTATCAGCCGCAACAACAACTCTATGCCAATGCTGACAATCTTTTCGGCGCGCAGATGATTGAAGCCGAGTTTTTTCGCCGGATGTTTGTGAATGTGACAGGTGATTATTATGCTGAATGAGCGACTGGTTCTTTTCCATTTCATGCTGGATCAGTTTGGTTTTCAGAATCTGCGGGAGTTGAAAGCGTACTTCTTTATGCGGGAGCTTGCCGATGATGAGCCGCAGTCGCAATTCTGCCGGGAACTGCTGTCCCGGGCCGGGCTGAAGGTAACTCCGGAGGCCTTAAGGCAGTACGATGAGAATATTATTGCCTGCCTGAAGGCTATCAATGCTCATCGCGGCCAGTCGATCCGGCTCAAGTATTATCAATACTTCACGGTGCTTTTTGTCGAATACTATCTGGATCGTTATTTTAATGATAGATACAGTTTCCTGGATGAACTTAACCAATTCATGACCCTCTTTGAAAACCATTACCATATCAGTTTTAACCATAACGGGCGCTACACCCTGGATGCCCTGAACAAACTGGCGATATGGCAGGCAACCGGGGCGGGCAAGACCTTTATGCTGCATTTCAACATATTACAGTACCGCCGCTATTGTTCGGATATCAATAATGTGCTGGTTTTAACCCCCAGCGAATCCATGAGTGAACAGCACCTGCAGGAACTAAGAGACAGCGGGATCGAAGCGGAGCTTTACCTGAACCGGAGAAACGGGGAACAGGTTAAAATAATTGACATCAACAAGGTACGGGAGGTCAAGAAAGGGCAGGGAGTAACCGTAACGGTTGCGGAATTCGGCCAGAAGAATCTGCTGCTGGTGGATGAAGGACACAAGGGCTCGGCCTCCGAGGAGAGAATCCAGCGCAACCTCCGGGAAAGTCTGGCTCAATACGGCTTTACATTTGAGTACAGCGCGACCTTCGGCCAGGTCAGCGGGGAAGACCTGCAGTGCGAATATGCCAAGTGCATCATTTTTGACTATTCATACCATTATTTTTGGAATGACGGCTATGGCAAGGATTACTGGATTCACAACATCAGCGAGAAGATGGCACTGGATGAGGAAGCCGCGAGGCGGAGCTACCTGCTGCTCAATCTGACCTTGTTTGCCCAGCAAAAGCTGTTTTATGAGAGGCATCTGGAGCTAATGCAGGAATACCAGATTGAAACCCCCTTGCTGATATTTGTCGGGCATACGGTAAATGAAAAAAGCAAATCCCAAAGCGAGCTTAGGGACAATGAACGGACCTTAAGCGATGTGCGAATGCTGGTCGAGTTTATTAAGGAATTTCTCCAGGATTCGCTGGTTTATCTTAAGCTTCTGGAGCAGATTTATCAGGGGGACTATCCGTTTGCCGATGAGTATGACAGCCAGTTGAGCTATATAAAATCGGAATGCGCCAATGGCCTAGATTTGTACAATGCTATCCTACGCCTGGTATTCCACAGTGATCTGCCGGGCGGTCTTGAACTATGCGATATTGCCGGGGCCAGCGGCGAGATTGGTCTGCGAACGCAAAACTCGGATCATTTTTTTGGCTTAATTTATATTGGCGATACAGCCAGATTCAAGAACAGTCTGGCTGGTGATTACACGATTAAAACGGAGCGCATTCGCCAGCCACTTTTCGCTTCTCTCAGCCAGCCGCTGCCTAATCCGGTCAATATCCTGATCGGCGCGCGAATGTTTACCGAGGGTTGGAACAACTACCGGGTCTCATCAATCGGTCTGATTAATTTCGGGCGCGCCGAAGGATCCCAGGTAATCCAGCTTTTCGGCCGAGGGGTTAGGCTGCATGGCAGGGATAATTCCCTGAAACGCAGCCAGGGCAGCCCGGTGCCGGGTATCAGGATCGTTGAAACCTTGAACATCTTTGGTCTGAATGCCGACTATATGGCACGCTTTCAGCAGGAAATGATAAAGGAGCATATGCTGTTGCGCAAATCCATCTTCAAGGTGCCGATAAAGCGTCGGGAAGATATGGAAAGCCTGGAATTGTACGGTCTGGAACGCAAGGCGGATGCACCTGAGTTCAAGGTGAGCAGATTTCTGAATCTGGAACAGGACAATAGTATTAAGGTAGTCCTGGACCTATCTACCCGGCGCATGGCCTTCAGCTCCCAGGCCAATAATGAATTGCTACCGGTAAATGGGGGCAAGGTTTTCAAGATTCCTGATGATTGGCTGAGGATGATTAATTGGTCGCGGGTTTATTTGCGCCTGCAGGAATATAAAAAAAGGAAACAACTGCTTAATCTGACAATTCCCCGGGTCGGACTGGATCGGTTTTTTATCCAGATAAACAAGGAGATTGTTCTTGATGACGACCTGCAACTGGAAGAACTGAAGGATATAAAGCAGATGGAACAACTGTCAGCCGCGCTTTTAAACAGATATATTCAGCAATATTATGATGCCCGAAAGAATGAATATGAGGGGCTTCTGCTGGATACTGCGCCATTGACCGGAAATAACCCCAACTTCCAATACCAGCATTACGAGATGGAATTAATCGCTTCCGATGAGGAGGGTAATCTGGATGCGGAGATTAACCTGCTTTTAAATCAAGTGGGGAAACTACTCAATGCTGCGGATTGCCCGGAAAATCTCGCCAATGGTCGGAAAAAGGTTCGAGCAGTCCGCTTTGATGTAAAGCCGCGCTTACACCTTTACCAGCCATTGTTATTTGACGCAGCTGAACAAACATATCTACTAAGTCCAAGCGTGCAGAACCTTATTTGTTCCTTAAAGCCTTTGGGTTTAAATAAATCAGAAGCCTTTTTTGTTGAAGACCTGCAGGGTTTTGTCAGCCAGTACGCGGGCGAGCTGTATCCGGGGGCGGAATTTTATCTGTTGCGCAATCTAAGCAAAACCGGCACGGGTTTTTATTTTTCCTCAGCCGGGGGATTCTTCCCGGATTTTATTCTCTGGATCAAGCAGCAGAGGAAACAATATATGACTTTCTTCGATCCGCACGGGCTGCACAATGAACAGGCCAGATTCAACAGCAAACGAATTAGTCTGCACCAGGATATTAAAATACTGAAGCTCAGCCAGCCTGATTTGATCTTGAATTCATTTATTCTGGTGCCGGGGTCGCTGCTGAATTTTCGCCCATGGCTGGAGGCTGACAGCGATGACCTCTACCCGTTTTTTAATGCCCGCAATGTTTATGAAATCAGGCAGCAGCCCGGATCGATGGGGAATATGGAATATATCAGTGAGATAATAAAGAGGATTATGTCTTGATATAATAAACATAAAGACGAAATAATTACAGGTAAATAAAGGATAATAAATCTGATTGTGGAATAGAATGAGTAGAATCCCAAATTCAGGAGAGAACTTAATGGCTAAAAATTCTCATGAGATTCGTGATCCTATTCATATTTTTATTCGCCTGAGTACTGATGAAAGGAAAGTTGTAGATTCAATTCCATTTCAAAGGTTACGCAATATTCATCAGTTGGCTATGTCGTATTTAATTTACCCTGGGGCTACGCACAAACGCTTTGAACACTCCTTGGGGGTTATGGAGCTGGCTAGCAGGGTTTTTGATATTGTAAGCAATCAGGATAATATTCATCCTATTGTGAGAGAACTAATTCCTGAAATCAGTGTAAAGGCAAAGCTGGGCTACTGGCGAAGTGCATTGCGTATGGCTGCTCTTTGTCACGACTTGGGGCATCTCCCCTTCTCTCATGCAGCCGAAGAGGCATTACTAGCCGATGGATGGAATCATGAGAAAATTACCGTTGAATTTATTCGAAGCGAAGAGATGAAACAAATATGGGAATCAATGACACCTCCTTTAAGAGTAGAGGATATTGTAAAACTCGCAGTTGGGCAGAAAAAGCTTAAGGATACAAGATTTTCCGATTGGGAAGCTCTTTTATCTGAAATTATTACCAGTGATGCGTTTGGAGTGGATCGCATCGATTATTTGTTAAGAGATTCCCATCACACAGGCGTAGCCTATGGGAAGTTTGATCATTTTCGGCTGGTAGATACTTTGCGGATATTACCAAAATCTGCTAATCAAACAGATTCTATTGAGCCTGTATTAGGAATTGAAGAAGGTGGATTACACTCTGCAGAAGCTCTGTTGTTAGCTCGATACTTTATGTATACCCAGGTTTATTTCCATCAGGTTAGAAGGATTTACGATATACACCTTTGTGATTATTTATTAAAATGGCTTCCCGATGGGAAATTCCCAACCGATATATACAAACTACAAAATATAAGTGATAATGATGTCTTGGCTGCGGTTTGGCAGGCGGCAGTCAATAAATCCCATCAACTTCATGAATTAGCCTGCAGACTGGTGAAAAGAGAACATTATCGCCGACTATATGAGAGAAATCCTGAAGATTTGTCAGTTAATCCGCATATTGGTCAGGTTATTTTTGATCAGATTAAAGAAGCTTTTGGAGAGGAAAATGTTAGACGTGACAATTATACGCAAAAGGATAATATGATGGATTTTCCGGTACTCTGCAATGATGGTAGAATTATTCCTGCATTCTTGTTATCTGAAACATTAAAGAGGTTGCCTGTTGCTTCTTTTGATTATATTTTTATTAAACCGAATTTACTAAGAGAGGGCCAGGTTTGGCGAAAGAATAATATGCAGAAGATGTTAAGCATGGTCGCAAGGGAGGAATAAGATGGAAACGAATAAGAGGCAGGTTATATTATTATCCTTAATTGAGTCTATGAAAGTTCAGGGGAGTTGGTGTGGGGAGACCCATATTCAAAAAAGCATGTATTTCTTGCAGACCATGTGCAACGTTCCAACCGATTATGATTTTATTTTATATAAGCATGGTCCTTTTTCCTTTGAACTTAAAGATGGCCTTGGCGATATGCGAGGTAACATGATGGTAGAATTATGCAGCCGCATTCCTTATGGGCCATCCTACAGGTCTTCGGAGACTGGTAAAGCTCTTATCGAAAGATATCCTAAAACTGTGGATTTATATAAAAAAGAAATAAATTTTATTGCTAAACAATTTTCCACTCTTGGGGTTGCAGAATTGGAAAGGCTGGCAACTGCTCTATATGTATCAGTAGAGGAAGGAGATAATTCAATAGAGGCTCGAGCTCAAAGGATTAATAAGTTAAAACCCCATATCCCAGTGAGTGTTGCTGGAGATGCTATTCAAGTAGTTGAAAAACTGTCGTGTGAGTATGCCAGGGTCACAGCTTAAAACTACTGTCTATTTGTTACAGAAATCTTCAAAGAATAATTAGCAAACCATATAGAAAATGAGAATCCAAAAAAGCATTTGGCAAAGCAAATCCCTAAATAATATATCCCGTATCACATATTGTGGTACGGGATATTATTTTCATATTTATTTATAGCTTGTTAATGCGATCATTAGCGATAAGAACCTATTTATGCAATGCTTGCTTCAACTCTGCAATCAATTGGGGCACGACCTTGTAAACATCGCCTACGATGCCGTAGTTGGAAACATCAAATATGGGCGCGTTTTCATCGCAGTTGATGGCGCAGATGACCCGTGCTTCATTTATACCGGTCAGATGTTGAATCTGTCCGGAAACCCCTAGGCCGATATAGAGTTCCGGTTTAACCTTAATGCCGGACAGGCCGATACAGGTTTCCTCAGGCATCCAGTGCAATTCTTCCGAGATGGGTCTGGTACAGCCAATTTCGGCACCTAACAGTTCAGCCAGTTCCCTGGCCATTTCTAAATCGGCTTCTTTTTCCAGGCCCCGGCCTACACAAATCACCACTCGAGCTTCAGCCAAATTGGTGGTCTGACGCGCGTTGGACTTTTTAGCGATAAGCTTTACAGGTGAAGGTGGAGCTGGACTCAATTCGATAACCTGGCCATCCCTGCCGCTTAGTGCTGTTCCGGCCTCGAAAGCTCCCGCCGGAATGGTAGCCATCTGCGGCAGCGTTTCACAAATCACCTTCTGTACGGCAGCACCGCCGAAGATCAGGCGTTCCATTACCAGGCTCTGGCTTTCTTCATCCAGAGTGAATCCTGTACAATCACTACATAACCCGGTGTTAAGGGAAGCGGCGATGCGGGCCGCCATTTCCTTGCAGCGCAGGGAAGCTCCAATAAAGAAGATATCCGGTTGTTCCTGTTTGGCTATACCAGCTATAAGCGGAATATAGGCCTCCATGGTTTGATCTTCCGGCAATGCTGGCAGGAGATAAACCCGATCAGCACCATGCGCAATAAAATCATCAGCTCGGTCCGGCTTCTGCATGAGAAATACCGCTAATTGTTTATCCAGTGTTTCAGCAAGCTTTTGTCCAGCATTGAGCAGTTCCAGACAATGCTTGTAATCTTCAGCCAAAACCCAAATACCTGCCATCTATTTCACCCCCCCGATAACGCCCTGTTTGATTAAAGCATCGACCAGACTGCTAATATCTTGGGGTTCGCTGCTCAGTTTAACGCCATTCCTTTCCATATTGGCCTTGCTAATTGAAATAGTTCTAAGACAAGGATCAAAACTGCCGGAAAGCTCATCCAGACCAATGTCAATAACCGGCTTTTTGGAGGCGGAAAGCGTGTCTTTGAGGCCCGGTATGCGCGGCGAGTTTATATCGGGCAGAACCGTAACCAGGGCAGGAAGAGGGAGCTCCAGCACTTCCACCCCATCTTCAATCTTGCGTTCCACAATTATTTTATCTTGCTCCATTTCTATTTTCTGAACGAAAGCTGCACAGGGGATACCAAGCTTCGCGGCCAGACGTGGGCCAACCTGCCGGGCGTAAAGATCACTGGAACCTTCACCACAGATAATCAAATCATAATCGATTGACGAGCCGCCTATCACTTCCGCAAGAATAGCCGCAGTTTGGGAGGGCTCCAGATTGTCAAAGCTTGAATCATTAATAAAGTAAGCCTTTTCCGGTCCCCGCGACAGCGCGTCTTTTAAACCCTTGGTATCATCGGGTTTGCCAACCGTAATAGCACTTACATTACCGCCATGCTTTTCCTGCAGGCGTACTGCTTCTTCAATCGCATTGCGGTCATAATCACTGATTTTGTAATCTACCCAATCCAGATCCAGTTCTTTGCCAGTACCGGCCCGGATATAGGCTTCATCAACCACCCATTTAAAACAACAGAGAATTCCAGGCATATTTACTCACCTCGCATTTTTATTGGTAAGGGGTAAGGAGTTAGGCGTAAGGGGAAGAACCCTGCCTTTATCATTCCAAAAATTTTCTTATAGAATGT
This sequence comes from Syntrophomonadaceae bacterium, assembly GCA_028692415.1. Lineage (GTDB taxonomy): Bacteria > Bacillota > Syntrophomonadia > Syntrophomonadales > Syntrophomonadaceae > JAQUBU01. The sequence goes on from JAQUXM010000005.1 coordinate 40,763, forward strand.
AATAATGGGTTAAAGGTTTACTAAAACTTTAACCTAAGTTTTTACCAGTACTCGGAATTGTTTAAAGATACAGGGCGAGAAGCAAGGATTAATCCCCCTATCCTTACTCCTCGCCCCTTGGCATGATCTGGAGCATCTACCTTTAGAGCTTGCTCCCCTCTTAAAGCTTGCTAGCGCAGTACATTGCCCGCGATTACCATACGCTGGGCTTCCGAAGTACCTTCGTATATCTCGGTTATTTTAGCGTCGCGCATCAGCCGCTCAACCTTAAATCCCTTGCAATAGCCGTTTCCGCCGTGGATCTGGACGGCCTTGGAGGCGTGCTTGTTGGCCATCTCGGCGGCGAAAACCTTGGCCATGGCTGCCTCTTTACTGAAAGGTTTGCCCTGGTCTTTCAGATAAGCGGCGTGGTAGGTAAGAAAACGAGCTGCAGAAATGTCAGTTGCCATGTCCGCAATCATCCATTGAATAGCCTGGTTTTTGGAAATCGGTTTGCCGAATTGGATTCTTTGCTTGGCATAGCTGATCGACTCGTCCATGGCGGCCTGAGCAATGCCTACGGCCTGAGCCGCTATGCCGATACGACCGTGGTCAAAGGTGGCCATGGCAATCTGCATGCCCTGGCCTTCCTTACCGAGGAGGTCTTCTTTGGGAACCCGGCAATCTTTTAATATCATTTCCGAGGTTTGGGAAGCGCGGATACCCATCTTATAAAAATGCTGGCCGACTTTTAAGCCTGGGTTGTCTTTGGAAATAATAAAAGCACTCAGGCCTTTGGGACCAAGCGATTTGTCGGTAAAGGCAAAAATTACGAAGGTATCGGCTACCGGGCCATTGGAGGTAAAGGTCTTGGTGCCGTTCAAGACATAGGTATCCCCGTCCAATACAGCGGTGGTAGTAGCAGCACCGACATCTGTTCCGGCTCCGGGTTCGGTTACTCCAAAAGCGCCAATCTTCTGACCCTTGGCCAGCGGAACCAGGTATTTCTTTTTTTGATCCTCGCTGCCGTAATTATAGATAGGGCCGCTGGCCAGTGAGGTGTGGCAGGAAAGGGTGAACCCGGTGGCAGCACAGGAACGGGACAGTTCTTCGACCACTATGGCATAAGTAAGATACTCGACACCTGCTCCGCCATACTCCTGTGGGTAAGGCATCCCCATCCAATCGCCTTCGGCCAGTTTCTTAATAACCTCTTCCGGGTAGCGGCTGTTTTCATCAATCTCCACCGCTACGGGGTCAACATACTTGCGTGTAAACTCACGCATATTTTCCCGTATTAGTTCCTGTTCCTCTGTTAATTTAAAGTCCATGCCAACATCTCCTTTCAATAGATAGCAGCGTTCAATCAACAATTACTGATAGTCAGTAAAATGTTTTCTTAACTGAATTCTAAACAAGATTTATTTATATTGTCAACAATTAAATTGTATGCCAACTAATTATTTATTACTTTTTGCTGGCTAATGAAGCTACTGTGATAATAAACCCCGGATTCAATCTCCGGGGTTCAATTTGTGCAGCAATTGTTTTAGAGTATCAGATTGGATTTCATCCATTTCACGCACTGCCTTCCGGTTGGCGTTAGAAATCGCCTGGGTAACCGGAGCTTCAAGCTCCCGTCCCTTTTCGGTAAGCAGTACCTGCAGAGCGCGGCGGTCCTTGGGGTCGGCTTTTTTCTCAATAAGCCCGCGGTTTTCCATGCGGTCTAATATACCGGTAACTGTAGAACTGTCCAGGAAGAGTCTTTCGGCAAGTTGCTTAACCGTTTGTCCATTTTCATCCCACAAACATTTTAATACACCATATTGCCCGGGAGTCACCCCGAAGGGGAGAAGTTCAGCCTTAAACAAGTGATGCACCGAAAGCTGCGCCTTGGTAAGTATGAAATTTATGCACTGTTCCAGTTCCATATTATTCTCCTTTATTATATCTTTTAGAGAGAAGAGCCATGCTTCTATGTCATTATACAATTTATTAGGCACTTGGCAAAAGCGTAAATATTCCCGGCCAAAGAGCATCATTTTTTATCCATTGTGATATAATATATTATGTAAAAAGCTATTTATGAAATTCTTTATGTCTCCGCTGGGACATTTTTGACCCTCGTGTTTGAAATTGTCCCTTGATTAAACAATGATAGAACTTAAGGATATTATATGAGCAATTTTTTTAATATTGTTGAGCGATTTGCGCCCGAGGCCATTGAGATAATGGAGATTCGCCTGCGGGTATTACGGCAGATACTTCACCATCAGCCTATAGGAAGAAGACAGTTGGGAAGAAGCTTGAGCTATTCCGAGAGACAGGTGCGGGCGGAAATAGATACCTTGCGGGTCAGAGGAGCAGTTAACATTACTCCGGCCGGAATCTATCTAACTCCGTACGGCGAGGAATTGTTGTGGGATATCGATGAGATAATGCCTGCTCTGTTTAAAATACAAACGCTTGCTGAAAAGATTAAACAAATGTTTAACCTTGAAGAAGTTCTAATCGTTCCCGGTGATTCCTATTATGAAAACCTGGTACGCAAAGATATGGGAAGAGCTGCGGCCCGATTTCTAAAAAGGAAGCTTTATTCAGGATGTATACTGGCGGTTACCGGAGGCAGCACCCTGGCGGAAATGGCAAATGCCATCAGCGATGGATTAAACCTCAGCGATATATTGGTGGTGCCGGCCCGGGGAGGACTGGGCCAGGAGATGGAACAACAGGCTGGTGCTATTGCAGCTCGAATTGCCGGGTCAATTGGTGCGCAATACAGGCTGCTGCATATCCCTGACAACCTGGAGGAAAATACGGTGGAAATATTAAAGAATGATATTCACGTTCGGGAAGTAGTTAATACTATTAAAGCCAGCAATATCCTGGTGCATGGGATCGGACCGGCTATGGAAATGGCGGTCCGGCGTGGTATAACAACTGACGAGATAGCGTATTTACAGCAAAATGAAGCTTGCGGTGAAGCATTGCGATATTATTTCGATAGATCGGGCAAGATAATCTATGAGGTTCCGGGCATTGGCCTGGAACTAGCTGACATGAAAAATATTCAAGTAATCGTAGCAGTAGCCGGTGGCAGCAATAAAGCTTTGGCTATCGAATCGGTGCTTAACAGCGGGCAGCAAAAAGTCCTAATCACTGATGAAGGCGCGGCGGAGAAGATTATTGCGAACAAAGAAGGAAAGGATGGTTGGCATGGGCGTTAAGATTGCGATTAACGGTTTTGGCAGAATTGGACGATTGGTGGCCAGGGTGGCTTCCCGGCGCGAGGATATTGAACTGGTAGCTGTTAATGACCTGGGGGACCTGAAGACCAGTGCTCATCTTTTCAAGTATGATTCGATCCATGGTGAGTTTAAGGGTGAAATAAGTATTGATGGCGATAGCCTCATAATCGATGGTCAGCGGGTTAGATATTTGGCCCAAAAGGACCCGGAGCAGCTACCCTGGAAGGAACTTGGCGTGCAGGTGGTGGTTGAAGGCACCGGGGTATTCAGAAGCCGGGATAAAGCAGGCAAACACTTGAAAGCCGGCGCCAAGAAGGTTGTAATAACTGCTCCGGGCAAGGATGTGGACTTAACGATGGTTATGGGAGTTAACCAGCATCTCTATTTGCCGGAGCATGATGTGATTTCCAATGCTTCCTGTACGACTAATTGCCTGGCTCCCGTAGCCAAAGTGCTGCTGGACGAATTTGGCATAGTCAGGGGGATGATGAATACGATTCATTCCTACACCAATGACCAGCGGGTGCTTGATCTTGAACATGAGGATCTTCGCCGCGCCCGGGCAGCTTCAGTTTCCTTAATTCCAACTACTACCGGAGCGGCTACGGCGGTAGGGCTGGTAATACCGGAACTTAAAGGAAAATTGGATGGTATAGCCATCAGGGTTCCCACTCCTGATGTTTCACTTTTGGATCTGACGGTGGAATTGGAAAAATCCGCTACGGTTGAAGAAATAAATAATGCATTCCGTAAAGCATCCCTCGGGTCTTTACAGGGAATATTGAAATATACCGAAGAGCCATTGGTATCAGCAGACTATCGCGGCGAAGAAAACTCAGCGGTGGTCGATGGGCTCTTGACGATGATTATGGGTAACAAAATGGCTAAAGTAATTGCCTGGTATGATAACGAATGGGGTTATTCAGTACGAGTCGTTGACGTAGTTTCCTATATTGCTGCACAGGGACTGTAAAAAGATTATTGGGGGTATGTCATTTGCGGAGTTTAAAGGAAGCAGAACTCAAAGGGAAAAAGGTCTTGATACGGGTGGATTTTAATATTCCCATGGATAAAGATAATGAGATTATTGATGACACCAAAATGAGGGCTGCTTTACCGACCATTGATTATATTCTGGATAAAGGTGCCAGCCTGATTTTGCTTAGTCATTTGGGGCGTCCCAAGGGTAAACCGGAGGCCAAATACAGCTTGCAGAAAGTTGCCCTGCGCCTGGCGGAGATTATCGGTCCCCGGGTAAGCATGGCATCAGACTGCCTGGGACCAGATACCCTGAAAAAGGTGGAAGAATTGAAGCCGGGTGAAGTGCTGGTGCTGGAAAACGTTCGTTTTCATCCCGGCGAGGAAAAAAATGATCCGGAATTTTCCCGGCAACTGGCTTCCCTGGGGGACCTGTTTGTTAACGATGCTTTTGGCAGTGCGCACCGGGCTCATTCTTCAACTGCTGGTATAGCCGATTATCTGCCCTGTTATGCCGGGTTTCTGATGGAAAAAGAGGTGGAAATGCTGGAAAGGGTTTTGGAACACCCGGTAAGCCCCCGTATGGCGATATTGGGTGGCGCCAAGGTTTCCGACAAGCTGGGGCTTATTGAAAATCTTTTAAGCAAAATGGATATTATTTTAATAGGCGGGGGGATGGCCAACACCTTTTTAAAAGCGCTGGGCAAGGAGATTGGAAAATCCATATGCGAAAATGAACTGTTGGAACAAGCCCGGCAGTTGGTCGAGAAGGCCGCGCAAAAAAAGGTTCAGCTGATTCTTCCTGAGGATGTAGTTGTAGCGGAAGAAATATCGGCGGATGCCACAGCTAAAAATGTAAATGCCGAAGAGGTTCCTGATAACATGATGATTCTGGATATCGGTCCCCGCACGATCGAAAAGTTTGTCGCTGCGATTGCCCAGGCGCGAACGATAATTTGGAACGGGCCGCTGGGGGTTTATGAATACCCTAGTTTCGCCCGGGGCACCGAAGAAATAACCAAAGCCATTGCCAGTTCCTCGGCAGTAAGTGTAATTGGCGGAGGGGATTCGGCGGTAGTAGCGTACAATTTGGGGTTGGAAGCGCAAATTACCCACATATCAACTGGAGGCGGTGCAACCCTGGAATTCCTGGAGGGAATAAGACTGCCTGGCGTCAAGGCTTGTGAAGAATCCAGGCCTTCATCTGCGTTGCCAGGTGCCGGAAGTCATCAAGAAGCCAGCCTCTAAAGCTGGAGGGGAGGGAATGATCTGCGCCAGATACTTATTGCAGGCAACTGGAAAATGAATAAAATATCCTCGGAAGCGCTGGCTTTCAGTCGGGAATTACTAGCTTTGCTGGATAATCATAATAATATTGAAATATTGATTTGCCCGCCTTTCACCTGTTTGCATGCTTTAGCAAGCAGCCTGGCAGGCTCCGGAATAAAACTGGGGGGGCAGAATTTGTTCTGGGAGGAGAAGGGGGCCTATACCGGAGAAATATCTCCGCTGATGCTTAAAGATGCCAGCTGTACTTATGTTATAATCGGGCATTCGGAGCGCCGCCAGCTAATGGGCGAAAACGATGCCAGCATCAACCGCAAAATAAAGGCCGCGCTGGATAGCGATCTAATTCCGATTCTTTGTGTGGGGGAAACCCTGCAGGAGCGGGAAAAAGATTTGGCCCGGGAGATTGTGAAAGAGCAACTCCGTAAAGGGCTGCAGGACATTGAACTGCAAGGCCGGGAAATCGTTTTGGCTTATGAACCGGTGTGGGCGATCGGCACCGGGGTAAATGCCAGCAGTGATGATGCCCAGGAAATGATCTCCTTTATTCGTTCCTACCTGGCAAAAATATACGACAAATCAAGCGCAGACAGATTGCGCATTTTATATGGCGGCAGTGTCAACCTAGAAAATATTGCAGATTTTATAGCCAAAGAGGATGTAGATGGTGCGCTTATCGGAGGTGCCAGTCTGCAGGCCGATGCTTTGGCGAGCATGGTGAGGAAGGTTCAAAATGTCTAAAGAACCTCTGGTATTAATGATATTGGACGGCTGGGGCTGCAGGGATGCCTGCAGCGACAATGCTATAAGTGTAGCCAATCCCCAAAACTTCTATGCCTTACAGGAGAAGTATCCGGATACCCTTTTGCGTTGTTCCGGCCAGGATGTGGGGCTGCCTAATGGACAAATGGGCAACTCGGAGGTTGGGCATCTCAATATCGGCTCGGGCCGCATCGTATTCCAGGAAATCACCCGTATAAGCATAGCAATTAAAGATGGCTCTTTCTTTAAGAACCCGGAATTGCTTGAAGCTATTAGTTATGCCCGAGAGCATGATGGGGCGGTTCACCTGATGGGCCTGCTTTCGGACGGGGGGGTGCACAGCCACCTTGAACATCTTTATGCGCTCTTGCAGTTATGCAAGAATGAAGGGATTAGAACGCTATATATTCATGGTTTTTTGGATGGCCGGGATGTCGCACCCCAGAGTGCCGATGTTTATCTACAAGCGATAGAAGAAAAAATGCAGGCCATAGGGCTTGGACAGATTGCCACTTTGGCTGGCCGGTTTTACGGTATGGACCGGGATAAGCGCTGGGATAGAGTTGCGAAATCATATAATGCCATGGTCATGGGCGAAGGCAGGAAAGCCCCCAATGCACTGGCTGCTTTGCAAAACAGCTATGAAAACCGGATTAACGATGAATTTGTGGAGCCGGTAGTAATAATTGACCAGCAAGCCGAACCGGTAGGACTTATCAAAGATGGCGACAGCCTGATATTCTTCAACTTCCGGGCGGATCGTGCCAGGCAGATAAGCAGAGCCTTTGTGGATTCAGAATTTAATGCTTTTCCCCGGACGGTGCAACCGGAGATTTATTATCTTTGCATGACCCAGTATGATGCCGAACTGGATGCG
>JAQUXM010000005.1:47993-51652 GCA_028692415.1 Syntrophomonadaceae bacterium
CCGGGCGGATCGTGCCAGGCAGATAAGCAGAGCCTTTGTGGATTCAGAATTTAATGCTTTTCCCCGGACGGTGCAACCGGAGATTTATTATCTTTGCATGACCCAGTATGATGCCGAACTGGATGCGGCGGTAGCCTTTAGTCCTCAGAATCTGGAGCATACTTTGGGGGAAGTACTGGCAGCCGAGGATTTACGCCAGTTGAGAATAGCCGAAACCGAGAAATATGCGCATGTTACATTTTTCTTCAACGGAGGGGTGGAAGAGCCTAATCCCGGCGAAGACCGGATTTTGATTCCTTCACCGGCGGTAGCCACTTATAACCTAAAGCCGGAAATGAGTGCTTTCGAGCTTACCGCACGGGTACTGGAAGAACTGGAGCGGGATTATTATGATGTAATTATTATGAACTATGCCAATCCTGATATGGTAGGGCACACCGGGATATTGGAGGCTGCGATTAAGGCGGTAAAAACCGTTGATGAATGCCTGAAGCAGGTGGTAATGAAGGTTCTGGAGAAAAAGGGAATCATTCTTGTTACCGCTGATCACGGCAATTGCGAAATGATGGTTTGTCCGCAAACGGGCGGGCCATTTACAGCACATACCACTTCAATGGTTCCGTTTATTCTAGTCTCCGAGCAGTACAAAGCTTGCCAATTAAAGGATGATGCACGGCTTTGTGATATCGCCCCCACGATGCTTGATTTGTTAAAAATACCTATCCCGGAAGAAATGACGGGTAGGAGTATGGTAAGTGAGGCGTGAGGCGTAGTCCTTACACCTCACCCCTTACCCCTCATAAAAAATAAAAATTGAAGGGAGATAAATGATGAGCACCATAGTTGACGTATTTGCACGTGAAATCCTGGATTCGCGGGGAAATCCCACAGTAGAGGTTGAAGTTATACTGGAAGACGGCTGCATGGGAAGAGCCATTGTTCCTTCCGGTGCATCCACCGGTGCCCATGAGGCCATGGAACTGCGGGACGAGGACCGCAAACGCTATAATGGCAAAGGGGTTCAAAAGGCGGTTGACAACGTCAACAGCATAATTGCTCCTGAAGTGATGGGCATGGATGCTTTGCGCCAGATTGACATAGATAGTCTGATGATTGAACTGGATGGGACCCCCAACAAGAGCAAACTAGGAGCCAATGCCATTTTGGGCGTATCGCTGGCTACGGCCCGGGCTGCCGCTACCCATCTGGATATTCCTCTTTACCAGTATATTGGAGGAATTAATGCCCGGGATATTCCGGTACCGATGATGAATATTCTTAACGGAGGCAAACATGCAGACAACAACGTAGATATCCAGGAATTTATGGTTGTTCCCGCCGGCGCACCCAACTTTGCCGAAGGTTTGCGTATGGGGGTGGAGGTATATCACAGCCTCAAGAAGGTATTGAGTTCCAAAGGTTTGGCTACCGCAGTCGGCGATGAAGGCGGGTTTGCGCCAAATCTTCCTTCCAATGAGGCGGCTATCGAGGTGATTCTGGAAGCTATTGCGGCTGCCGGTTATAAAGCAGGATCGGAAATTTATTTGGCACTTGATGTTGCTGCCACCGAACTTTTCCGGGATGGCAGATATCATCTGGAAAGCACCGGGCAGGTTTTATCTTCTGCGGAAATGGTTGATTTCTATGAGCGCCTGGTAAACAAGTATCCCATCATATCTCTTGAGGACGGACTGGCTGAAGATGATTGGGATGGATGGAAAATGCTTACGGATCGCTTAGGCTCGAAAATACAACTGGTTGGTGACGATCTTTTTGTGACCAATACCGAAAGGCTGGCCCGGGGTATTACAGCCGACGTTTGCAATAGTATCTTAATTAAACTGAATCAGATTGGAACCCTGACGGAAACCTTGGAAACCATCGGTATGGCTAATAGAGCAGGTTACACCTGCGTGATTTCGCACCGTTCCGGCGAAACCGAGGATGCCTTTATTGCGGATGTGGCAGTTGCCACCGGAGCCGGGCAGATCAAGACCGGAGCACCGGCCCGGACTGACCGGGTTGCTAAATATAACCAGTTGCTGCGCATCGAAGAAGAACTCGATATATTTGCCATCTATCGCGGCAGGGAAGTTTTTCGCTGTATCAAGGGATAATATTCTTAAAGCTTGTTTTTTTAGCGGGTTTTGTGTTAGAATCTAGTTTAGTTCTTAAGGATGCTTTTCGGAGGTGTAACAGTGTTAAAAATAATTGTTAATATTCTGCAGGTATTGTGTGCAATGGGACTAATCGCCACCGTTCTCCTGCAATCAGGCAAAAGTGCCGGGCTATCAGGAAGTATTGCCGGCGCAGGCGAAACGGTTTTCGGAGGTAAAAAGAAAGGGCTGGATGATTTATTATCCAAGCTTACTGCCTATATTGCTGTATTGTTTATGGTACTTACCCTGAGTCTGGGGCTTATTAAATAGTTTTGGATTAAATGTTGTTCACAACCAGATACAGATTTCATTAGGCAGGTGGAAATTACCCATCTGCCTGTTGCTTTTTGGTTATAACGAGGCGTTCCTATTAATAAACAGGCGGCGGGTTATCATCCCCCCGCCTCGTTGCAACGGTGCGAAAGAAACTGCGCTGCAGTTCATCCGATGCTTAAATTAGGACAAGTTAAGCAGGAGGCATTTATGGCAGATATTCACCCGCAAGCCCGTCCTTTTTTATTGACGGGAGATAGTGATACAGCAGTTTTATTCATTCACGGCTTGACGGCTTCACCCTCGGAAATCTACCCTACGGCGCTGCTGCTTCATGAAATCAGCGGTTACACGCTAAGCGGCCTGTTGCTGCCGGGACATGGCAGCAGCCCGGAGGTCATGAACCAAAGCAGTTGGGAGCAATGGTTTGAGGCAGTTGAAAAAGCGATCCATGCTTTGCAGGCAGATTATAAAAAGGTCTGGGTAGCCGGGCTGTCCATGGGTGGACTGCTGGCTCTCCATGCCGGTGTTAACTGCCCGGGTCTGAGTGGGATAATCTCTATAAATGCTCCGGTATTTGTCAAGAATCCTTTTTTTAAACGGATGGCACCGCTGCTGCAAATATTCCGGCCGTATTGGCCGAAAAGCAATATGGCACTGATCTTACAGCTTCAAAAGCAGGGAAGATTTGCCTATGAATGTACACCGGTACGCGCTTTTCGGAGCATGATGAGGCTGCGGGATATAGTATTGGATGAAATAGATGAGCTGACGATTCCACTGCTTTTGATGCAGTCCGGACAAGATGAGACCGTAAAAACTGGCAGTGTCATTTATTTGGCAGAGAAGGCTCGAAACACCAGTCTGAAAGTTGTGGATTTGCATAATTCCCGGCATATAGCTACCATGGGATCGGAAAAGCAGCTTATCGTTCAGGAAATGGCTGCTTTTATTGAATAATATTGAAAGCGAAAGGAGAAAGATTAATGCAAAGAGAAGAAGCCCTCAGTTTACTCAAACAAAACCTGAAAAGTGACAACCTGTTTAGCCACTCGCTGGCTGTTGAAGCGATAATGCGCGGTCTGGCCGGGCGCTTGAACGAGGATGTGGAGAAATTCGGTCTGGCCGGGCTTTTACATGATATTGATTATGATGTCACTGCCGAAGATCCGCAGCGGCACTCGCTTTTGGGAGCCAGCATTCTTGAAGAAAATGGCCTTTCGCCGG
>JAQUXM010000079.1 GCA_028692415.1 Syntrophomonadaceae bacterium
CCGGAGAGGTACTTAATGAGAACCCCTATAGTAAATCAGATTCAGGGGTTTAGTTTTTATAGGATCAATTTGGCAAAATACTGTATACCTATGGGTATTGTATTGACAGCAAGGTAACAGCGGCCTAAAATAAGCTATAGTCATTGAAGGCTATGTCAAATAGGAAATTTAATATAACAACTGGGCAAAGGAGCCTGTTTCTTAAAAGGGAAACAGGTTTTTATTTTGATAGGGGACTACCGTTCCTGTATCCGATGGGTAAAAGACCAAGTCCCCTAAATTGTTCAGTAAAACATCGTTAAAGCAAAGGCGCTTTGAGCCTCCACTCCGCTGGAGATTCAAGGCGCCTTTTATGGCTTTAAAGCAATCCAATATTATCAATTTATGAAGGAGGTGTACGCTATGAAGAAAATTGAAGCGGTAATCCGTCCCACCAAGCTGGAAGAATTAAAAAAGGCTCTTAATGATCTGGAAGTAAGAGGTATGACGATTTACAATGTCATGGGCCGGGGCCTGCAAAAAGACATCAAGCAATACTATCGGGGCCAGGAAGTATCTCTGGATCTCTTCCCCAAAGTTAAGGTTGAGATCATCTGCCGCGATCACTGGCTGGAAAGAATAATTGAAGTTATTCTCAAGATTTGTTCAACCGGGCAGATCGGCGATGGTAAGATATTCGTCTACCCGCTGGAAGAAATCATCCGCATCAGCAGCGGGGAACGCGGCGACACCGCCCTATAAGTTAAAAAGAAACTAGACCGAATGATAGAGCAAAGGCGCTCACGAGCAATTAAGGAATTCCGTGAACGCCTTTTTGTATGGCAATTTATTCAGCAAGTACACGGAACTCCGCACTAAAGTTGAAATTTACGTTTAGTGGTGAGGAGGAATACTTATGAGAAGATTATTAATGGGATTTATTACCCTTTCAGCATTGACGGCTGCTTTGACCCTGCCATCTTTGCCCGTATATGCAGCTGAAACAGCGGTTGTTGATACCGGTGATACTGCTTTCATTATTATTTGTTCAGCCCTGGTTTTATTGATGACCCCCGGCCTGGCTTTTTTTTACGGGGGCATGGTGAGGAAAAAGAACGTATTAAGCATCCTTATGCAATGTTTTGCAGTGATGGCTCTGGTATCAGTACAATGGGTTTTACTTGGTTATACACTTTCCTTTGGCCCTGATCATGCCAGTTTGATTGGTGGCCTGGACTTCCTGGGATTGAAGGGAATAGGCATGGATCCCAGCAGTAGCTATGGAACTACCATCCCCCATATGGTCTTTATAGCTTTTCAGTTAATGTTTGCTATCATTACCGCCGGATTGATAAGTGGTGCTTTTGCAGAACGCATGAAATTTTCAGTATTTGTAGCTTTTGTCCTGCTGTGGACAACGCTGGTTTATGATCCATTGGCTCACTGGGTATGGGGTGGTGGTTGGCTGTTAAACCTGGGTGCCCTGGATTTTGCCGGAGGTACAGTAGTTCATATCAGCTCTGGAGTGTCAGGACTGGTAGCCGCCCTGGTTTTAGGGAAGCGTTTTGGTAAAGAACGTGATACGATTCTTCCCCACAACCTTCCTTTGACCGTTTTAGGCGCAGGTTTACTCTGGTTTGGCTGGTTTGGGTTCAATGCCGGCAGCGCTTTATCCGCCAATGGGTTAGCCGGGTTGGCCTTTTTAGTAACCAATACCTGTGCGGCCGCCGGGGCACTGTCCTGGGTAGCGGCGGAATGGCTCGACCATGGCAAGCCTACCGTTTTCGGCGCTGTCAGCGGTGCCGTGGCCGGACTGGTAGCGATTACTCCGGCAGCGGGATTTGTCAGCCCTCTTTCATCCATAGTAATGGGCTTGCTGGTTGGACCCTTATGTTACCTGGCAGTCAGCCGTGTAAAGGAAAAGCTGGGTTATGACGATTCTTTGGATGCCTTCGGTATTCACGGTGTAGGCGGTACCTTTGGAGCTCTGGCCACCGGGGTGTTTGCCAGTAAAGCCATAAACCCGGCGGGTGCTGATGGTTTATTATTTGGTGACCCTCATCTGCTGCAGGTTCAATTAATCGCCGTCTTATCTACCTATGTTTTTGCCGGAGTGATGACTTTTATCATCCTCAAAGTAATAAGTATCTTTACCAACTTACGAGTCTCGGTAGAGGAAGAAGAAAGTGGTCTGGATGTCTCTTTGCACGGAGAGAACGCTTATGGCTACTCCGAAGAAGGGCACGGAGTACTGAGCCTGGGAGCTTAATTCCTGCTGCCAAGCTATACAACCCAAATTAACGCAATGCGCAAAGGTGCTTTAAATCCAAGCCAGGGTTTAAAGCCCTTTGCTCATTACCGCAGATAATCGAGGCAACGCATTTAAGATCCGGATTGCAGACACTACACCACAAGTTTTGTCTGCAAGAAATTGTTTTTCAATATCGGAAGGAGATACTTGCTATGAGTTTACACCCCCTTCGCCAGCATACCGGACCAGAACAGGAGCTTGATTTAATTCTTCAGTTCGTGGACAGACTGCTGGCAGGACATCTTGGGGATACCATAATACCCGAGCATTTTACAGGTTTATATTCTGAACTGGCCGTAAAAATCGAGGGTCTGCGTCAAATGATGCACAGTAATATCTCTGAATTAAGGGTCACTAGTGACCAGTTGGCATCAACCAGGGAACCAATCCGTGAGACTGTCGCCGGGGTAAGAGACATGATAGATGCCTTCACTGTGCTTGAATCCAGGCTATCGGTTGTGGACACGGTCATGCAGCGGCTTGAACATACCATAAATAAAACCGGCCCGGTTTTAGAGCATACCGGCAACGCTTTTTGGTCTGCTACCAAAGCCTCCCAGGATTTAAGCCGGCTAGCGGCTGAGACCGTTGGGCAATTGGAATCCCTATTCAAAGTGATAAGCAGTGTTGACCAGGTATTGTTCCATATCGATAGAATATCTGATCAAGTACGCATGCTTTCCTTTAATGCGGCAATAGAAGCAGCCCGGGCCGGTGAATACGGACGTGGCTTCAACGTAGTTGCTCAGGAAATGAAGAAACTGGCTGATCAGAGTTCCCTGGGAGTAAAGGAAAGCACCCAGGTTAACCACTTGGTTAAAAGTGAATTGTCTCAGGTAATTGCTAGTGTAAGTCAGCAAGAAAAAGAAATCAATATCAAGTTTACTGAAGCTCTGGCGGAAGCCAGCAGCAATTTTCTTGCCTTGCAGGAGTCTATGAATAGTATTTTCCAAGATAGCCATCTAGCCCAGCAGGAAACCGGTGATTACATTCATGATACTGCCCGCAGTTTAAACCTCTGGAAAAAGAACCTGGATAGTCTCAATCAAACGGGCACTTTTCTGAATAACATAGCAATATCGCTCGTTGCTTCTTTAAATCGGCTGGATAGAATTGAACAGAATCGTAATCTGGACAAAAAAATCATCACCCAATGCCTGACAGAATTACATAGGCTGGCTGCCTTGACAGAGATTAAGTCCCTAAACAATAATGCTCACAAAACTCTGCTGGCGTCTTTACTGGTCAAGCAACCCGAACTCGAAGCCATATACAGCAGCAATGAAGTCGGGGCCTTTATCTTCAGCCAGCCTCCGGCAGCTTTGGCTAACGCCCGGGAGCGGCCTTGGTGGCAGGAAGCCATGGACGGACGTAATTACCAGTCCAATATTTATATTTCCGCTATCACCCGTAAGCCCTGTTTGACCTTGGCAGTACCTATTCCCGATAATAGGGGAAAAGCGCTGGGAGTACTGGCCGCCGACCTTTGCATAAACTAACTGGCAAGAGGAGGATACTTGTGCTAACCACTGGTGTACAAGAAGCAATTTTACCATATTTTCAACCTATAATTTGTGTTGACAGCAACAGTGTTTTTGCTTACGAAGTGTTGGGCAGGAAATACAAGAATTCTGAAATTGAAAGTCTTGGTTCATTTTTCCATGACCCGGAAATTTCTCCTGACGAAAAGCTTCTGGTTGATCGCAAAGTGCGGTGTCAAGCCATGAAGAAAGTCGAGGATCTACCCAGCAACACATGTTTGTTTCTTAATATCCAACCGAGCTGGCTTTTTCCATTTATTAACAATGCCCGGCTTTTCCCTACTCTTGAATGCCTGGAGAAGTTTAATATCAGCGGCAAGCAAATAGTGATTGAAATAATTGAAGATGAATTCTGTGCCGACATCTCTTTGCTGCAGGAACTGGTGCACCGCTACCGGGAAGCTGGCTGCAAAATAGCCATCGATGACTTTGGAGAGGGTTTCAGCAATCTTGAAAGAATCGCGGTCCTGTGCCCTGACTTTCTTAAAATCAGTGCGAGCCTGATAGAACGCAGCCAACAAGGGCGAATAGGCTACAATGTTCTTGAATCAATGGGACTGCTGTGTGAAAAATCCGGAGCTAGCCTGGTTTTGGAGGAAGTGGAAAGCATGGACCACTTCCTAATGGGTCTGGAAGCGGGGGTTCGTTATTTTCAAGGTTATCTTTTTGCTCAACCCAATCCTGATTTCATTCCTCCGGGGAGCTTTGCTGGCTTAGTGGACCGGGCTCTGGCCAGCTTCCTGGACAAAAAGATTACGTTAAAGCAAAAACAAATCGAATCCAGTGATAAAATGAACCAATATATCAGTCAGGTTCTTAAAGAGCCGTTTGAATCTTCCCGCATGAATCCTGAATATTGTATTGTCCGTCTCATCTTTGAAGCTCCATCCGAGTGGTTTCGTGCTTATGTTTGCAATGGGCGAGGCTACCAGGTCACTCCCAACTTCATTAAAATCGGTAATGAAAGGTGGCATATGCAGCCGGAATACCTGGGGCGCAACTGGTGCTGGAGGCCCTATTTTCTGCCCCGGATGCTGGATACCTCGAACAGAGGAGAGGGAATGCTGTCTACATCTTATTTGGATTTGGAAACCCGCCGGCAAATATCTACATTTGTATATCCATTGGACAGCGATTTATTTCTCTTTGTGGATTGCCAGTCTAATACTAAATAGGTCCATTGGGCAAGAATATGTGTTTTCATCACCTGAGTTAAAATTAAAGCAAGAGAGGAGTACAAGATATGCGAATCTTGATAATACAGCATGATCCGGCGGAAGGCCTTGGTTTACTTGAAGAAACCTTGTTGCAAAAAGGCTGGGAACTGGATATCCGAATGGCTCATATTTCAGGAAACAACCTGCCCCAACAGCTCAATTCCTATCGGGCAATGCTCATACTGGGCGGTCCAATGGGTGCCTATGAGGAACCAGTCTATCCCTATTTAAAACATATTCAGGGTCTGGTTCACAAAGCCAATAAACACCAGCTCCCTACTCTTGGTATCTGTCTTGGTGCACAGCTCATCGCCCAGGCCCTGGGAGCTTATGTGGGACCGAACCCGGTTAAAGAGATTGGCTGGTACCAGGTAGAACTAACCCTGGCCGGGCGGCAATCCTTTCTATTTAAAGAATTACCCAATAGCTTCCCTGTCTTTCAATGGCACGGTGATACCTTCGCCCTGCCGGAAGGAGCCTTTTTACTAGCCCAGGGTAAAACCTGTATAAATCAGGCTTTTGTCTATGGTGATCATATCTGCGCCCTGCAATTCCACCCCGAGGTCTATCCCAGCATGATCTTTAACTGGACTCAAATATACCACAGCGAGTTGGAAGATTTCGGCGGGTCCACCGAAAAGCAGGTCTTACAGAATCGCACCCTCAGTAACTGGAATAGCATGGGCTCAGTGCGGGAAAAGCTGTTACAAAATATCGAAGAGGCTCTGCGCGGTCAGACTCCTTTTGCTTTATCGGCAATAAGTTAAATAACTGCCCTATACCTATAATAACTTCAATAACCTTCTAATTTGCTGAAGGGATATTTTATAGGGAGGGTATTTTACAGGAAAATCAAACAAGAAGGTTTGCTTTAGAACACTTTTTCTATGGCTAAAGACCTCGAAAGAAGCGCGGCCGTGGTAGCTTCCCATACCACTTGCTCCCACCCCGCCAAAAGGCAGTTCCGGACTGCTGATATGGCTCAAGGTATCGTTTATGCAAACTCCTCCCGAAGTGGTCTGCCTTAGAATCTGGTCTTGTTGAGATTTATCGCGGGAAAAAAAATACAAGGCCAAGGGCTTGGGGCGACTGTTAACAAAGTTAATGGCTTCATCCAGGCTTTCGTAATCCAAAACCGGCAGCAGGGGCCCGAAGATTTCCTCTTGCATTATAGGGCTGGCAGCACTTATCCCATCGATAATAGTAGGAGCAATGTATTTTTCCGACCGGTCTAGCTCCCCCCCGCAGATGATCCGGCCATCACTTAGCAAGGCTTCCAGCCGGCGAAAATGCGGTTCATTTATAATACGAGCATAATCACTGCAGTCGCGAGGGTCAGGTCCGTAAAATTCACTAATAACCTGCTGTAATTGTGCCAACAGTGCTTCCTTTATTTGCCGGTTGACCAGCAAATAATCGGGGGCTACGCAGGTTTGCCCGGCGTTCAAGAATTTACCCCAAACAATGCGCCGGGCGGCGTATTCTATCTGGATATCCTTCTCCACTATGCAAGGGCTCTTACCTCCCAGTTCCAGTGTCACCGGAGTAAGGTTTTGGGCCGCAGCCTGCATGACTATTTTCCCTATCATTGGCCCCCCGGTAAAAAATATATGGTCAAAGCACTGCTCCAGAAGAGCCTGGCTGCTTTCCGCCCCACCCTCCAGCACAGCTATATATTCCTCAGCAAATATTTCCGAGCTGAGCTTGCACAGCAAAGCCGACGTATGCGGAGCCAGTTCCGATGGTTTCAAAACCACACAATTTCCAGCCGCCATTGCCCCTACCAGGGGTGCCATACCCAGGTAAAAAGGATAATTCCAGGGGCTGATGATTAATACCTGGCCAAGCGGTTCAGGATAGATCTGGCTTTTCCCTCCGAAAAAAAGCAGCGGGGTTCGGACCCTTTCCGGTTTTGCCCACTGTCGCAGATTCTTGATTATATAAGACAGTTCGGCCTTGACCATCCCCACTTCGCTAAGATAGGCTTCGACCGGGGATTTTCCCAGGTCCAGATTCAAAGCCCGCAGGATTTCTTCCTCCCGGTATTCAATAGCCTGAGCCAGCTTCTGCAGTTGCTTGATTCTGAACAATATTTCCCGGGTTGCTCCACTGCTATAGAAATCCCGCTGCTTTTCCAGCAAATGCTTTATCTCTTCTTTATTAAGCATATAACTTCCCCCTGGCATGTATCGTATCTCTTACTTGATAATACCCCAACTTATGAGGGTTGGTTGCATCAATTCCCCTTGACATTTAGAGTACCCTCAAATTTGGAGAAAGAACAGGCTTACTCCTCATGGGGAATGCGGGCCGCGATAGGCATTCTTCGCCCCAGGCCAAAAGCCTTGGTGGTTACCTTAAGACCAGGCGCAGCTTGCAATCTTTTATATTCGTTCCGGTCCACAGCGCGTATTACCCATTCTGCTACTTCCGGCCTAAATCCCATTTCAATCAGCCGGCTCAGCGGCCATCCTTCTTCAACATAATAATGGAGAATCTGATCCAGAACTTCATAGGGAGGCAGTTCATCCTGGTCCACTTGCCCCGGCTTGAGTTCAGCGGAAGGAGCTTTGGCAATAATTGCAGCGGGAATGACTTCTTCTTTACGGTTTATGTAGTTAGCCAGTTCATACACTACGGTTTTGGGTACATCGGCCAGCACACTGAGTCCCCCGCTCATGTCTCCATAGAGAGTACAATACCCTACCGCCATCTCACTCTTGTTGCCGGTAGAAAGCAGCAGGTAACCATCACGGTTGGAATAAGCCATCAATATATTGCCGCGAATGCGGGCTTGCAGATTCTGTTCCATTATGTCACAAGCCGGCTCGGCTTCGGTTCCTTCCCGCAGGCTCTGCGTATAGGTCTCAAATATGGAGCTAATACTTATAACTTTAAATGGCAAATTTAAATGTTCTGCCAGTTGGCGGGAATCTTCAATACTGCCCGGGGAAGAATAGGGCGAAGGCATAGATACCGCCAGCACATTCTCAGACCCCACCGCTTGACTGGCCAGGCAGGCTACCAAGGCCGAGTCGATCCCACCCGAAAGCCCGAGAACTGCTTTCTTAAAGCCGCATTTGGACATATAATCCCTGATGCCCAGGACCAGCGCCTGATAGATGGACTCCACCCGGTCCTGCGGAATATAAGGTCCTGCTTCGCCAACACTGCTGGAGTCAATGGTTTCCATCGCTTCTTGAAAAGCCGGGCCAATCCATATCAGTTCTCCTTCCCGATCCATACACAGACTGCGGCCATCAAAGAGCAGTTCATCATTGGCTCCTACCTGATTCACGTAATAAAAAGGCAGTCCATGACGCTTGGCGTGATTGCTGATGAGGCGGTAGCGGATTGCCTCCTTACCCACATAAAAGGGCGAAGCGGATAGATTAATCATAATAGTGGCACCTTTTGCTGCCAGCACCTCTATGGGATCAAGGGTATACATCCTCCGCTGGGGCCACAGCTCTGAATCATTCCAGGCATCTTCACATATGGATATCCCCAGAACTTCCTCTTTAAAGGCAACGACCTCTACTTCCACGGCCGGGTCAAAATAGCGGGCCTCGTCAAAAACGTCGTATATAGGCAATAGCGACTTATGCTGGCAACCCAGAACTTCTCCTTGATAAACCAGCACTGCCGAGTTGTACAGCCCCTTCCCGGCAGGATTCTGATTGGGCCGGGGAAGCCCCAAAAGTATCCCGGTTTGAGGATAATTCTTGGAAATACTTATGATAGTTTGCAAGGTGGCTTCGGTTTTTTCTATAAACCAGGTTCTCTCCAGGAGATCCCGGGGAGGATAGCCTACCAGGAAGAGTTCCGGTAAAACCAGCAGGTCGCTTTCCTCCTGACTGGCCCTCTCCATATAGTCCATAAGCTTTTTAAGATTACCTGCGATATCTCCAACCCTGGGATTCAATTGAGCAATGCTTATCTTCATGTCCTAAATTCCTTTCGCTCCTCCAGCAAGCCTTTTCACTATTGTCTCAAATTTAAGCATCAAAAGAAACTGCGAAGCAGTTTTAACACACCGCTGCAACGAGATGGGAGACATATTTTATATCATTCCTTTCGCTTCACTCAGGCACAAAACGTAATGAAAAGATCTCTTTCAGACTTCCGCCTCGTTATAGCCAAAAATTGCTTCTGGCAAAGTAATGGGGCAAGAATTGCCAGTAACAATTCGAGCTATCTTTCATATTATTATTTGTAGGCAATGGCGCCGGGGTTAAAAACCCCTGGTGCCATTATTTGTTAAGGAGAGTGGAAAATTATGTGTGGAATTGTTGGCTGGATAGATTGGGAATTGGATTTGACCAAAGAGCTTAAAATCTTGGTAAAAATGAACAACTGTCTGCTTCAGCGTGGTCCGGATGCGGAAGGAATATGGTTATCACCCACTGCCGCCCTGGGGCATCGCCGTCTGGTAGTCGTGGACCCTGCAGGCGGTGCGCAGCCAATGAGCCGGAGCCGCAATGGTTGTGATTTTACCATCGTTTATAATGGAGAATTATACAACACAGCAGAACTGCGCAGGGAACTCCAGGCCCGCGGCTGTATTTTTCAAAGTAGGAATTCCGATACCGAAACACTATTACTGGCCTATATGGAATGGGGCCCGAGCTGTGTAGAAAGATTCAACGGAATTTTTGCTTTTGCGATTTGGGATGAAAACCGTCAAAAGCTCTTTTTAGCACGTGACCGCCTGGGGGTCAAGCCTCTCTTTTACACCCAACAAGGCAGCAGCTTGCTTTTTGCCTCCCAACTCAAAGCCCTGCTGGCCCATCCGCTGGTGGGTGCGGAAATAGATGGGGAAGGCCTGGCCGAACTGCTGGTCATGGGGCCTTCCCGTACCCCCGGTCATGGTGTCTTTCGGGGTATTAAGGAATTGCGCCCCGGGCATAGTCTGCTTTATAGCCGTAATCGTATGGAAACGCACCGCTACTGGGCACTGGCAAGCCGTCCTCATGAGGATGACCTGGCGAAGACTGCAGATACCGTTCGTGAGCTATTTATTGATACTGTATCCCGGCAGTTGGTAGCCGATGTACCGGTCTGTACGCTGCTGTCCGGGGGTCTGGATTCCAGTGCCATAACCGCGATTGCCGCCCGGGCGTTCCGCCAATCAGCCCGGGGAGCCCTGCACAGCTTTTCCGTTGATTATCTGGGCAATGAAGAGCATTTCCGGCCCAACCATTTTCAGCCTGATGCTGATTCATCCTGGGTAGGATTGGTAGCAAATCATCTGGGCACTGAACATCACTATATCAATATTGATAATCTGGATCTTGCTGATGCCCTGGAAGCCGCCTTGGTCGCCAACGATCTGCCGGGCATGGCTGATATTGATTCCTCACTCTATCTTTTCTGCCGTGAAATCAAGAAACAGGCTACGGTTGCTCTATCAGGGGAATGTGCTGATGAAATATTCGGGGGCTACCCCTGGTTCTTCAATAAACAGGTGCTTGCCAACCATACCTTCCCCTGGATAAGAATGATTGATGAGCGGATGGAGTTGCTCTCCCCGGAAATGATAGCTCTGAGCCGGCCACGGGAGTACCTGTACGACCGTTACCAGGAAGCGGTTGCCGAAACTCCTCGTTTGCCAGGAGAAAACGCCTTGGCCGCACAAACCCGCCAGATGTTTTATCTAAATATAACCCGCTTCATGCCCACCCTCTTGGATCGCAAGGACCGCATGAGCATGGCCTGCGGACTCGAAGTCAGAGTTCCTTTCAGCGACCATCGACTCCTGGAGTATGTATGGAATATACCCTGGGAAATAAAAACCTGTGATAATATGTCCAAAGGGATTTTACGCCGGGCTTTGCGGGGTTTGCTGCCCGAGCAAGTGCTGACCCGTCCCAAAAGCCCCTACCCCAAGACCCACCATCCCCAATACCTGGCCTTGATGCGCGAGCGGGTAAATAATATCCTCAATGACCCTTCATCACCACTTCTGGATATAATAAACCCCGCGGCCTTAAGAGAAAAACTTGCTGCTGCAGCTAGTTTTATCCCTCAGCCCTGGTTTGGGCAGCTTATGGGTGATGCCCAATACCTGGCTTACTTAATTCAGCTCAATAGCTGGCTGAAAAATTACCGGGTGCAAATTCGCTAAAAAGCTTGGAACTGCTATAATATCCATAAGATAAATTTTGAATTTTGCTGGTACCCGTTAGGGTGAATTCTATATTTTGAATTAAGGTAGGAAAGCTGCCGTTTTCCATGGCAACCAGGTATTTCGGAATTCGAAAATTATTGTTCATTTTCATACATGGTTCTTTCCTTTGGACATGGAGGTTAATAATGATTCCCCTGCAAAAAGTAATAATCGTGCATTGCGAGCGATAGCATAATGTCATTGCGAGCGATAGCATAATGTCATTGCGAGCGATAGC
>JAQUXM010000244.1 GCA_028692415.1 Syntrophomonadaceae bacterium
ATTGCGAGCGATAGCATAATGTCATTGCGAGCGATAGCGAAGCAATCTATAGTGTCTTTGCGTGTGAAGCAGAATAAGATTGCCGCGCTGCGCTCGCAATGACAGGTTTGGGTCGCTTGCCGATATTGTTTTCATAGCAATAACAGAATTGCAAAGCAATCGTTTCTATTCAATGCTATTCAGGGACACCATAGGTTTTTGCATTGGAATCATGTAATACCCAATCAGGGTTTGGCAGCCCATAACACTTACAATAGTTTGCGACTTACTGAAAAATAACCGGGTTACAATCAAGTGCATTGGTTAAATCATCCACAATGTAAACCTTGATCACATCTCCCGCTTGGACATTAAAACCAGCTTGAGCAGTAGATACCAGGTCAAAATCAGCCTTGGCTACGTTTATGCTGATCTGAGAATTGTTTCTTAAATGAGTGAAAACTACTGCTTCACTACCGGTATGTGAAGTAATCGGAGTTATATTCACGGGAAAATACTTAAATCCTGAAAAACCGGCATTAACGGTCATGGTATTGATGCCTTCAAATGTCCCGGCTGTATAAGCAGCATTTTCCTGAGGTGAAAGTAAATAGACTGGTTTAGACGGTACGCTTTTATCAATGATATAACTTTCAATCAACTCTCCGCTTGCCTTTGTTGAAGTCATGGTTAAGACATCGCCGTTTATATTAATCAACTGGTAGTTGCTTCCGGTTTCTTCCCTGGCAATGTAGTCAAAATCTGCACCGGCAGCGTATTCTTTCGAACCGGCACTGCCCATTACGTAAACAATTCCATACCCTTCCGGGTTCGTTTGTATTTGCCCCTGGTAAATGGGATAGGTCCTCATATATTCATGCTGGTGCCCGACAAAAACCATATCCACACCATTCTCTTCAAGTATGGGCACCCAATTGGCACATATGGATTCGTCAATGGTTTTGTAATCGTTAAAAGCCGGATAAGCGGGGTGATGAAAGAAAACGAATTTCCATTTTTTAGTTGTGGCCTGCAAGTCTTCACACAGCCATTGTTTAACAGTTGCATAGGTGTTTTTACCACTGTTCAGTGCTACAAAATGGGCGTTCCCGTAATCAAAAGAATAAAATTCCTGTTCAAAACCTTCCGGCCCGTTGTCCGGCAGAGCAAAAAACTTCATATACATATATCCGTCGTGATTTCCCAGCGTGGGCATCATGGGAATCCGGGAAAAAACGCCCGTTGCAGCATCGAGAAACTGTCCCCATTCAATTGCATCACTGTCGTTATCCGTCAGATCCCCACCCAAAAGTGAAAACTTAATTTGGGGATTACTCTGATAAACCGAATTCAGCATACTGCCCAATTCAGCATAAGCGGATGGAATATATCCAGCCTGGGTATCTCCAAGATATAAAAATGAAAAATTATCAGTGTTTGCAGCCGTAGTGAAAGATAAAGCATCGCTCCAGGCTCCTTCATTTCCTACCCGGTAGATATAGCCGGTATCCGGGGTTAACCCGGATAAATTTGCGGTATAGCGGTAATTAATACTATCAAACGTCACACCGCTGGTATAAATTTGGAGGGCTGAATCAAAATTTCCATTATACACATTTGCGGGTGAATATTGTACCCGGGCTAATGAATTATTGGGAGCTAACCAGGTTATGGTCTGTGATGTACCCGGATCTGCAGTCCAGGTTAAAATGATTTGATCAGGCCGGACAGCTTCCTCAGCTATGGCAGCCGGCGAAAAAAACCAGTATAAGGAAACAGCCAATAACACTAAAACTATAAGAGATCTGCTCCCTGATGCTGGTTTTCTTCTCTTTTTGTAATCCAATCCATGTTTCACATTCATGAACTCCTTTATATCTTCCATATTAACGCCTCAAACCCGCAGGATACAACCCACCTAATGAAAATGCGTTGACATTGCTATTTTTCTCTGCGTTAATCATAATAATCTGCGTAAATCTGCGTCTAATTGTTACTGGTTTTCGTACTATCACCTTTATCGATTTCTGATTCCCTTTACAGGGAGTTGAGCAAAACTCCTCTTGCCATGCTGCAAGCAAGTTTTGCCCAACTGGTATTTACGCTTTTGAGTGCTTCTTAATATTTACTGAAATATTATTGGATTGCGGTCCAATTCATTGGTTAAATCATCAGCGATATAAACGTTGATAATATCTCCCGACTGCACATTGAAGCCTGCCTGCGCGGTAGATACCTGGTCAAAATCAGCTTTGGTTACATTTAAGCTAAGCTGGGTATTATCTCTCATATGGGTAAATACTACTACCTCTGGTCCAGTATGTGGATTAACCGGTGCAACATTTACGGCGAAGTATTTAAACCCTGAAATCCCGCTATTTACAGTCATTGATACGCCTTCGGTATAATCGATTTGATAATTTGCATCGGTCACCGGGGTTAATGTGTAGAGCGGAGCACCTGATGCCGAGCTTTTCAATTCGATACTTGCAATGTTTGAAATAGATGTTGCCCCGCTGACAGCCGGTCCTACTAGCCGAAGCGGCCAGCTGCTGTCGGT
>JAQUXM010000245.1 GCA_028692415.1 Syntrophomonadaceae bacterium
TTGTTTACTCATCATTCAAGTTGCTGTATGCCCGCGTATATAGTACCATAATAGCAGGAGGGGAAGGTTTGACCAGACTAGATAAACTCCTTGAAAAGATAAAAAACAACCCTAAACAAGTACATTTTGAGGAACTGGACAAAATCCTTACCCGGGCTGGTTTTGTGCGTCGGCAATCGGGCAAAGGCACCAGTCACTATGTTTATAAAAAGGGGATTCGGAAAATATCTATTCCTTACCGGCAGCCACATATATTAGAAACATATGTAGTTGCGGCTCTAAAGTTATTGGAAGATGACTTCCAAGACGAATCAAATTAGCCAAGGAGGTTTTTGCAATGGCTATTGAGAAAGACTTTAATTATTATATTTCCCTGCCTTATAAAATAGTTGTGTATCCATCACCTGAAGGAGGATATGCTATAGAAATACCCGAACTTCCCGGTTGCCTTAGCCAAGGTGAAACCATCGAAGAAGCTACCCTGATGATTGAAGACGCTAAGAGAGCTTGGATTGATATTGCCCTGCAAGATGACGACCCTATTCCTGAACCGGATTCTATTAACAATTATTCCGGCAAACTCAATATCCGTATTCCCAAATCACTGCACAAATCTCTGGCTGAACGGGCTAAACAGGAAAAGGTCAGTTTAAACCAGTTTATCCTTCATAAGCTGTCAGTTAAATAAGTTTTAATCTTCAATCGTAAAGCAGCGTATAGATACAATTTGGATGTAATGTCCCTACGCCTTACTTAGTCTTTCCAACAGGTTCCAAAAAGCGGGAAACGAGATATTTACTGCCTCGGCACCCTCTATAAGCGTCTCGCCGGCCGCTATTAATCCCGCAACGGCAAGGCTCATGGCAATCCGGTGATCACCCCGGCTATCCACGCAATTTCCCTTGAATTGATCGCGATTTCCTTGAATTACAAATCCATCTTCAAGTTCATTTATATTTACCCCCATTTTGCCTAACTCTGAGCAAATAGCAGTTATACGGTCGGTTTCCTTAACCCGCAACTCATGGGCTCCGTTAACTTTCGATTCACCCTGGGCAGCTGCCATGGCCACTGCTATTACTGGTAATTCATCTATGAGCCGGGGTATAATTTCACCGTCAATATGAATCGCATGCAAATCGGAACTGACTACCAAAATGTCAGCTACCGGCTCACCGCCTACTGTTTTTTGATTATCCAGGCTAATCCGGGCGCCCATGGCCTGCAAGACTTCGATTATACCGGCCCGGCTGGGATTTATGCCAACATTTTTTATCATCAACTCAGAATCTGGAACCAGAGTCCCAGCTACCAGGAAAAAGGCCGCTGATGATATATCACCGGGGACCATAAATTCCTGGGGCTGCAATTCCTGACCAGGTATTAGCCTGATCGTTAAATCCTCAACTTTAATGTCTGCTCCCATGGCGGCGAGCATTCTTTCACTATGATCCCGGGATTGCACCGGCTCGGTTAATACAGTTTGAGAGCCTGCACTCAACCCGGCCAAAAGCAGTGCTGATTTTACCTGGGCACTGGCTACCGGCAGCTCGTAGTTTATTCCCTCCATGGCTCCACCCTGAATGGCCAGTGGAGCACAGCTGCTATTTTTTCGTCCGGAGATGCTTGCACCCATAGCCAGCAAAGGAGTAATAACCCTTTTCATCGGTCTTTGGTTTAGTGACTGGTCGCCGCTTAAAACTGAAAAAAATGGCCGGCCGCTTAAAAGCCCGGTCAGCAAACGCATAGTAGTTCCTGAATTTCCACAATCCAGCACCCCCGCTGGTTCCAGCAATCCGTTTAAACCCGGTCCCTCCACTAGCAGTACATCTCCCCGAGTTTCAATATTCACTCCCAACTGGCGCAAACAAGCACAGGAAGAAAGTGTATCCTCAGCGGGAAGAAAATTCCTTACAATCCCTTCTCCCCTGGCCAGAGCGGAAAAAATGACCGCCCGGTGGGATATGGATTTGTCAGCCGCTACTGAAAACTCCCCTTTCAGGGCGGTACAGGATTTAATTCTTTTTTGCATATAGGCCTCCTTATCTTTCCCATGCTTTAATACCACAATTCTGCAGGGCCTTGACCGCCAGGCCGGCATCCTCTGATGAAGGCACTCCCAGACGCAGTGTTCCGCCATCCCCTTCACGCACCCGCAGAATCTCAATATCCACAATATTTATGCCTTCATTCCCCAAAATCTGTCCCAACTGACCGATTATTCCAGGTTGGTCAGGAACGATGCAAACAATGTCACAGAACTCGGGGATCAACCCCTTACGCAGGCGAGGAATTCTATCGCGTATTTCTTTGGCCTGCCCCAGCTCGTTTTGGATAACACCATGATTGTTTAACTGCAAGGCCATTTTAATCTTGTTCAAATTTTTAATTAAATGCTCCAATTCGGTCAATACCGGTTCACGATTGGAAAACAAAATATCTTCCCACAAACCGGGGTCGGAGGAAGCTATCCGCGTGGTGTCCCGAAAGCCTCCAGCAGCCAGCATCAAACTGT
>JAQUXM010000080.1 GCA_028692415.1 Syntrophomonadaceae bacterium
AAAACATTAAACCTGCAAATATATTCAATAAACATATATTAAACCCTCCTTTTCCTTTAAAATCTGGTCAGAATAATTTTTTTGACTCTTGACATTGCCCCAGGGGTAATCCTTAGACTAAAAATGCAGCGCTGCAAGAACGAAGGAGAGATGTAAATGTATACCATCGGCCAGTTTGGTGTGAGATCTTAGGAGCAAGGCGGAATCTATCAAGCTGCTTTATCTGTCTATTAAGCAGCACAATTAAAATAACCTTTTTTAATACCATTAATATGGGCTTGTTATTTTATTCGGGCTATGCATATAATATGCTCATAATCGAAATGCACAAGTATCGACATTGCTGTTTTGGCAATTTACCCGGCAAGAAGACCGTTGGGGTTTACTGGTTGTATTTAAGCATCGAAAGAAGCGGGGGACACCTTTTTGCTTCGTTATAAATATTAAAGGAGGCTGTAAATGTGAATGTTATCAAAATTGAGGTTTACGGAGGTATCAATGCCGGAGGAGGCGGTTGCAGTTGTGGTTGTAGCAGCTGTACTCCTGCCGATGCCAAAGCGGAATATGAAGCAATGAAGAAGACCTTGCTCGACCAATATGGCGAGGAAAAACTAAGCCTTGAATTCATTGATACCGGAGATGTCAAGCTGGCGGATTATCCAGAGGTCGAAAAGGTTATCCAGGCCGGATATTCGTTCCCCATAACCGTAGTTAACGGGTCTCCGCGTCTGGCCGGGGCGATCTCGCCAGACTCAGTAGTTGAGATTATTACAGACCTGCAAAATCCAGAATAAATCATGCATCCCCTAATACCATGGTTCGCAGGCAAGGAGCAGCTATAGATTAAAATACCGTTGGGCTTAAGAGGCAAGCAGAGGGGCAGTCGTCCCCTTGCTTTGCCTAAATATTTATTCCTTATCTTCCTGGCCTTTGATCTGTCCGAATTTCTTCAGAATAATCGCGATAAAACCCGCTGCCACTAAAACAATCATGGCATCCAGAAGCCATTTGTTTTTTTCCGTCCAGGGAACCACCGGTGCTATATAATCGGGATTTAATTGTTGCGCTCCTCCTGCCAGCACTGGCAAATCTTTTTTGGCTATTAAGCCAGCAAACCCCTTGAGATCATAATTGGGTGCTTCGGCTTTTGGATTGCCATACCACAGGCGTGCCGGACCGCTCAAATCGGCCAGCAAAACCGGTTGGCTGCCATATACCTTGATATCATCTATCTTTAGCGGAGGACTGCTGCCATTGTATATGGATAGAACCAGATAACGCTGGCCAAACTGGTTGATTTCGATGCTGTCCTTGACCGATTGATAATCGTTCCACTGGTAAGCTAAAATTGACTCCGAGTCCAACATCATTTCCCCGCCGGTTACAATTGCTCGTTTGCAGGTGTAGCAAAGAACATTGCGATTATAATTACGATCCGCGGTTTTAATCTGAATCGTGTTTATGATGTAATTAGGAACACCCAGATCCACTACCAGTTTCGTACTCTCCTTGTCAGAACGCTGGGAGAGAATTTTTGTATTAATCAATTCACCATTATAAATGTTACTGGGGAGAAACTTCAGCGTGGCTGATATAATAATCAAAGGCTTTTCGCCATTTTTGGAAACTATATTAACCCGCAGGTAACGCATATTGCTGGTGGGATAGGATATTTGATTGGATTGTTCACCATTGTAGGAAAAAATCCTGGCACTGGCCAGATCACCCCACAACCTAGCATCGGCACTGGCCTGAAGCTTAACCTCCCGCAGGTAGTCTTCATCAGTTTTGATGTTAAAAGCCAGACGGTTATGAGGCCGCGGATTGGCACCCAGATCAATCATCATTGACGAATAATCAGGGTAGTTCATGGCATCCATTAGCGAAACTTCGCTAACCACTTCCTCCTCTGCCGGTTGAATAATTTGGCTGGGAATCTCCTTTCCCTCACGGTCAGTCACCCTGAGATCAGCAAAGTAATCCTGGCAGTTGCTCATGATTTCAGCATCAGCCTTGATGAGTGCAAAGCCTTCATCCGCGGCCGGCAGGTCCTTGAAATACTTCCATTCCTGCGAGGAAAAAGCAGCCATAGCCGAAGATGCCGATAATATTATAAAAAACAGGGTTAGCAGACCAGTCCATTTTAATCTCATTACAGGGAATCCCCTTTCATCCTTTTTTGATAGAAGAAGGATATAGCCAACGATATCAAACCAATTGCCAGTAAAACCATTATCTTAAAAGCGATATCCAATTGCCGCAAGTCATAGAACAGGGTTCTGACAATAACAATCCCAAAGAGCAGCAAGCTGAACATGCGAATGGAACTGTTGTCGCGTCTTACCCCTATCCACAGCAGCACACTGCTTAGCAAAGCCCAGGAGACAGGTATCAGGAAACTAAAAGATTGATTAGCCTGATAGTAATAGATCGCATTATTGATATCGAAGGCCAGCAAGTAAAATAAGGTAGCAATAATAATTATAAGCAGCATCAAGCTCTGCCATTGACGCTGCGGGTAATTTCGCTGATTTACATATAAAGCCGCGCACCAGTCTGCTATACACAGCGCTATGATAAGGCTGCTTTGATTAAAGACCGGGGTGGGATAGGTGACTTGATTGTCAAAAAGAGAAGTAAAGGTTGCTGCCACAATCACTGAGGCGATAAAAAATGCGGGTTTGTTCTTCATTAAATTACTGCAATATAAGAGAATAGCTGCCGCGGCCAACCATGCCATCCGGCAGTACACCCCCTCCAGCTGGGAAGGAGCTATTAAAAGGGCATAGACCAAGGCCAAAGTCAGTAAAGCCTTCTGGAAAAGCGGGGTGAGTTTGCCTTTTGCGTTCAGGTACCAATACAGGCCAAGGTAAATCGCCGCAAAGCTTAGACCAATCAAGCCAAGCCAGTCATTTAATCTATCAAATAGATTGATAAAGGAGAAAACTGAAAAGAACAACGAATTGGCCAGGATCAAGGAAAGGTTGTCACGCCGGGTTTGGTTGTGGTACATGAGCGCCACCCCAATAAACAGCAGAAAATAGGCCATTAGAAAAGCCTGTCCAGACCAGACTTGCCATTCCATATTAAAGGCCATAATGCTTATTATGCCAGTACCAAGCAGAGCGATAATATCCAGAAAGAACCACTTGCGATAATAAGCCAGGAACAGAATACCCAGATCAAGCACCATTACATAGGATAACAATGGAACTATCTCAGCGGTATGACTGCCCATCAGAAAAGGAACCAGGAACCCGCCTACCGTAGCCATTACTGCAGTACCCGGCATATTTTCCAGGGCCGACAACACGCCGCTAACCAGCGCGGTAATGAACATCAAGGCAAAGGCAGCATAGGGACTTATCAAGTGATAGTAATTCACCGCCGCATAGGAGGATAAATAGATTATCGCAATACCAGCCCCGGTCAAGCCCTGAGCAAATACGGAATAACCCTTTTTGAGGTAGATCTGTCCGGCCAACATAAACGCAACACCGCTGACCAATCCCAGTACACAGCGGCCCAACTCGCCGATAAAATCATTGTCAAAGGACCACTTCAGGAAATATGCCACGGCAAAGATTACAATCAAAGCGCCAATACGGTTTAAAAGCTTACCCCCAATGAAATTCTCCGAAATATGGGTTCCTATTGGGGGACGAGATCGACGCACCGTTTTCTCGAAGGGGGCTGCTGCTACCGGAATCCGATTCCGCCCGGTTTCATACAGCGCATCTGCATCTGCGCTGGAACTTGCATGTTTAAGCTGGGTTTCCAGTGCTGCCATGCGCGCCTTCAGCGCCTCCAACTCGGCTATAATTAAATCAAGTTTTTCCTGTTCCTGATTTTCCACGCATACACCACCTTGTTTTATGGCTTAAGCATCGGAAGAAACTGCGGAGCAGTTTCTTTTGCACCGCTGCAACGGGGCGAGGGATTAGAACCGCCGCCGCCTGTTTTTTTAATAGGAACCCGACGTTGAAAGAAGCGGGGGACATCTTTTGACCTCGTTATATTCTTCATGCGATATAAGCAAAATAGACTCCCACCATGATAATTATAGCCCCCGCCAGCTTTTCCATTATATTGTTCCACCTGGCAAAACTGTCCATGCGGGCAATCAATCCGGTAAAAGTACCGACTAGAATAATGAGCACTCCCCGCCCAAGGGCATAGACAAACAAGAGTGTAGCACCATATAACCACATTCCACTGGCCATGGCCAGGGAAAGAATAACCAGCAGGATAGGGGTACCGCATTGAGAACCGACCAAACCCATAACCAGCCCCAGCAGATAGCTTCCCCCAAAGCCCTTGGCCTCACCCACCCGGTTGAGCAGGCTGCCGCCAAAGTTGATGTTAAATTTGAGAATCCCCAGCAGATTCAACCCCAGGGTAATACATACGGCTGCCACGATATAATAGAGGATACTCTTGCTGCTGCCAAATATGCCGCCCACGGAGGCAATAAACAAACCTAAGAGCATGAAAGTGGTGGCGGTCCCCAGGGTAAAAGCCACGGACAGAACAAAACTCCTTTTGCGCCCTACATCAATACCCCCGCAGTAGGCTATTATGATGGGAACCATGCTGAGATTGCACGGCCCGAAACCGGTCACCACCCCGGCCAGGAACACCAAGAGATAGCCGGTCAGAGAAAAGCTGCTTAAGAATTGCGGGGCAATTTGATTGATCCAGGCTTCCACCCTATTTCACCACCCGGTCGAGTTCCTTCTTTAAATCTTCCTCCGGGAAAAACCCGATATTTTCATAGTTTATCTCGCCTTTGCTGTTGAGGATAAAGGTCGCCGGTATATATTGTATCCCCCACGCCATAGCCAGTTCCTGATTTTCCTCCGCATCCACATCAATGGCAATAAACCGAACCTTGCCCTGGTATTCCGGCTGCAGGCGGTCGAATACCTTTTTCATTTCAACACAAGGAGCGCAGCTTTGGGAACGGAAAAGTAACCACATGCTCTCCCCATTTGCTTTGGCCTGTTCAATTGCTTCCGCCGCATTGGCGGGAGTTTGCGGCTTGCTCTTAGTATTAGCGACGCTTGCCGACTGCTTTTCAATCTTAGTATCGGGACCGGCTGTTTCCTTCTGCGCAGTTTCAGGAGACAGATTAGAGGCCGGTTCTTTGTCCTGGGCAGATATTGCTGGAGGAGTTTTTATCTGATCTGTATTGTTGGATTTATTTGCAGAATCACTTGCTTTATTGGCTTCCCCTGCCGGTGCCGGGGCAGTTTTTTGCGCGTAGTTATAAATTCCCCAACCGACCGCCATTACCAATATTAATACTGCTGTCAGGATATATCCTTTTTTCATAAACTGCTCCTCTCACCAAGCAACCATGCTCAGTATGATTATTGTTTAATACTACTATAACAAACGCAAGCATCCCAGCAATATAAAAATATTCATAAGTTAAGTCATATCACATAAAAAAAGTCAAGCACGATGAATATTTATCCAGGCAGAACAAATATTTGACTAGTTAATAATATAAGCATATACTTATTATACAAAGTTAACAATCTGTATGAAGGAAGTTGATTATATGTTTAAATGGTTTGCAGATTTACTTACCTATCAATGGCTGGATATTGACCAGGGCACTCATTTGGCTGACGCAGTTAATTTTTTCGTTTATGACACTTTAAAGATTTTCTTTATGCTGTCCGTAATTATTTTTGTCGTAGCAATCATCCGCAGCTTTTTTCCACCTGAAAAAACCCGGAAAATACTGAGCTACAAGCACCAGTATCTGGGCAACATGGTTGCCGCGTTACTGGGTATCGTTACCCCATTCTGTTCCTGCTCGGCAGTGCCGCTTTTTATAGGTTTTGTAGAAGCAGGCATTCCCCTGGGAGTTACCTTTTCTTTTTTAATTTCTTCACCTATGGTCAATGAAATTGCCTTAATTTTGCTCTGGGGTATGTTTGGAGCTAAAATCGCATTAATTTATATAGGTACAGGATTAACCGTAGCCATAATCTCCGGGCTGGTAATCGGCAAGCTTAATCTCGAAAAGTACGTGGAAGGCTATGTATATGAGATAGCCAGGGAGAGCGGTGGTATTGAGATCATGGTCGCAGAACAGACTTGGCCGGACCGGATTTTATATGCCCGCGACTATGTCAGGGACATTCTTAAAAAGGTTTGGCCTTATGTTGTGGTAGGAATAGGGGTGGGAGCGGGAATTCATGGCTACGTTCCAAGTGATTTCCTGGCCAGCTACGCCGGCAAAGACAATCTGCTGGCTGTTCCTATTGCGGTATTAATGGGTATTCCCTTGTATTCCAATGCTGCAGGGGTTATCCCACTGGTAGCAGCTCTACAGGAAAAAGGCATGGCCATGGGAACGGTGCTGGCCTTTATGATGTCAGTAACCGCCCTGTCTTTACCGGAAATGATCATCCTGCGCAATGTTTTACAGCTTAAACTTATCGCTGTATTTATTGGCATAGTTGGTGCATCAATTATCATCGTAGGTTATCTTTTTAACTTTTTGCTGGCCGGCTAAGGCCGTCGATTATTTACTAAAACAGAAATAATTGTATTATGATATTGATAAGATATTAAGGAGTTGAAAATATGTTTGAGACGATGTTCAAGGCTTTGGGAGAACCAACCCGTTTGACGATGGTTAAATTGCTGGCAACTCGGGAATTGTGTGTCTGCGATCTGGAAGAAATCATGCAGATCAGCCAGCCTCGCATATCCCAACATCTAAAGGTCCTCAAGTATGCTGGTTTGGTCAATGAACGCAAAGAAGGGCAGCGCCGTATATGTAGTTTGAATACCGCCTTGTTGAACCAAACCTTAACTGGATTTGCAGATTTTATCAGCAAACCGCTGGAGGAAATTCCCGAACTGGCTGGCGAATACGCGCGCCTGCCTGCTGCAACCGGGGACTCCTGTATAAAAAAGTTCAATTCCACCGCAATTTGAACATACTATGCAATGGCATGCTTTAAGAATATCTAAATATATTAATTGGGAGGAATTCATTATGAAGATTGAAGTGTTGGGAACCGGCTGCGCCAAATGCCAGCAGTTGGAAAAGGATGTTTACAATGCCTTGGCCGAGTTGGATATTGCCGCCGATGTGTCGAAGGTTCAGGACCTCAAGCAGATTCTGAGCTACAAGATTATCTCGACTCCGGCTCTGGTAGTTGACGGCCAAGTGAAAATAGCCGGTCGATTGCCGCGCAAGGAGGAATTGCACAGCTACTTGAAAGCCGGGCAAAAATAATTGCTTTTTTCCTTATTATATGGTTAAGTTCTGATTATAAAGAGAAATAGAATTGCATATTACCGATCTTGGTTACAATCAAGCCAAACCTGTTAGCTAGAAAGAAATTGAGGAGGTTTACATGACTGAAACATTAAGGTTAATAGAGGCCCAAATGTATAAGAGCGAGATTACCTTTTCCATCTTACGGGATCATCTCCAACTTGCTGGAGAACTTAAGGCTTGGTACAGATATTACCGTGGAGGCAATCAATGGGCAAAGAAGTTCTTTAAAGAAGAAAATGTCTTTCTAATGAGTTCGTCTATAATTTGGTGTCAGATTGCCGAAGATGGCCAAATGCGAATTCACTCCATAAAGCCGGAGGAATTTGCAAAAATCGAACGTTTTTACGCATTTGAAAGCAAGAACTCCCAAAAATTAGTTCTATCAGAAGTCACAGCCACCTTAAGGGTTGTGGATAAAAAGGGAAGACCTGAACTTTTAATCTTTAAACGCCCCCTTCTGGAAGAACAGGGAGATATAGCAGGTTATGAACACTTTATGGAGTTGATGGAACAATTATAAACCATTTACCGGTGAACCCTAAGGAGGAAATGCGTTATGACTAAAAAACCCAAAATTCGAATTCCGGTAGCAATAAACCAGCATGCCGGAAAACACCGGGACAAGAAAAAAGAGCTTAAGAAATACGCCTGCCGTAAAAGCAGGCGTAACTTTTTGCTTTGTCTTTGAGATAAACCGTATCAGCCTCTGCGCCGCTGGCCACAGCTCCCTTAAGAAAAGCCTGCAATAACACCTCGGTATTACCCTGGGCACCCCGCGGGCTGCCGTTAACAGCTAGAATCCTCATATAATCCCTCCTCATTTATTTACTTTTCATTTTCATTTTCAATGGTGCCTCCGGTTCATGGCCTTACGAAGTTCATTTGCCACCGCGGTTCTAATCTGCGCTATCTCGGTCAGGGCGGGCACCATAGCCCACCCAATGGTTATATCATTCAGATTAGATGAAGCGATGACGGTCATTGAGAAAATCTTTGTAAAGCTGGTAGTAATCAGTATCCTCATAACTGCTCGGGCTAATTGGGGCTTGATCCATGCTATATATCACCGCAGCCGGCAAGGCCAAGAGAATCGGAGAGTGGGAAGCAATAATAAATTGAGCGTGTCCAGCTGTTCCCATCTCTTTCAGCAAACCCAGCAACTCGATTTGCCGCCGGGGAGATAAGGCATTTTCCGGCTCATCCAGCAAATATAAACCTTTAATTTTATAGCGATTCTTGAAATAGGCCATATGATATTGGCCATGGGATTTGGCTCTCAGGGGTTCGCCGCCATAATAGTTCAGATATTCCGGGGTTGCTTTAGCGCAATCGTCAACCATTTCCGCAAAGTGATGAAACATCTCTGATTCAAAAAATGCTCCATTGACAGGAGCCTGTTCCCATTCGGGCTCGATATACTGATAAAGCCGGTCAGCATACTTGTTTACCTGATAATGTCTCATTTCCGTTCCCCGCCAGATGTGGATACCGCACTTGTTAGCGATAGCCCGGAGCAGCGTTGATTTGCCGCAGCCGTTTTCTCCAATCAGGAAAGTGACCGGGCTGGTAAAACTCAAGGATGCCGTTTTCTGCAGAACCTTCAGATTAAAAGGATAGACATCCGTAAGCGGAAATTTCTCAGCGTATATATGGATTCTTTCTAAATGCATGGCAATTACTTCCTTAAAAGATTTTACTGGATTTTAAGCATCGGAAGAGACTGCGGAGCAGTTTCTTCCGCAGTACTGCAACGAGGCGATGGATTCGAACCCGACCACTTAAAAAAGCAGGGGACATCTTTTCGCTTCGTTATAATTCTGCAATAATCTCGCCCATCTTGGAGGTATCGTAACCACCCATTCCATTTACTTCCTCTTTGAACTCAAGCGACCTCAAGATCGAAAGCAAGGTCTGAAAATTGGATTTTTCCAAGTCATTCTTATTGAAGACAAGATCATAGCGTTCTTTTATTAGCGGAACAAAATCCACCCCACGCACCTGTAAAGCGGCTTTTTCCGTACCTAAGCCAATATCAGCAAGCCCTCTGGCAACGGCACTGGCAACTGCTATATGGCTCATTTCTTCGTTTTGATAACCTTTGATAGCACGTGCATCAACATCTAGATTGCGTAAATGTTCATCAAGCATAACCCTTGTTCCTGAGCCTTTATCGCGATTAATAAAAGTTACATCGGGCTTGAGCAGGTCCGTCCAATCATTAATAGCCAAGGGATTACCGGGCGCCACATAAAACCCTAGAGTCCGATAAACCAGGTTAATAATCACGGTCCGTTGACCAGGCAGCAATCTGCGGACATAGGGGATATTATATTCCCCTGTTTCGCCATCCCAAAGGTGAGTTGCCGTGATATTAGCGGTACCTTTATAAAGTGCCAGCAAACCATCAATGCTTCCCACATAGGAGCGTAACGAACGGAGCATTGAATTCTTTTTTTCCAGATAGCGTGTCAATATATCCAAGACAACGTCCTGGCCGCAGATAATCAAACCCTGATTTTCGATAATCAGTTTTTCCAATGAGCCTTGTATATTTGCAGTACTTGACTTTATTGGGGCTTCTGAAGCATGCATATACACTTGCAGGTCGGCCTGACTGATGCGAATTTTCTTGCCAACACGATAAGAGGGGATATCTCCACGTCTTAATAATTCATAGACTGTTCCTTTGGAAATTTTCAATAGCTTTCCTATTTCTTCCGGCGAATAGGATAACGGATCGGCCATGTTATCACCTCATAAAAATATAAAGGGTAAATATTTCACAATCACTTGTCATTTATTATAACATTTAATAAAATTATATTTAGTACCAATTAGTATCATTTAGCATCATGTAGTAATAATCAATAATCCATCTTGTGCTATTTAGTATCATTTGCTTGCTGGTTTTGCAGCAGCTGTAGTGAAGGAACACCATTAGAGAGGATGGTATCATGAAAAATTTCTGGCAATTTGAATTCTATATCAAGAATGAAAAAAGAACCCGCTACTTTCGCGGAACTGAAGCCGCTGTAGGAAGAAGGGTCAGGCGCTATGATTCAGACAGAAAAAACCTCGTACAAATAAGCAAATCCAAAGCCGAATATCTTAAAACAGAAAAGAAAGCCCGCTTTATCGATTTATAATCTTGTCAGATAGTTCATATGTCGTATCGAAGTTCTATGGCCGCTGGTCCCTGTCAAATTTCCCAATATTCTTTCTGCCCGCATTCAGCTGGAGGAAATTGACCTGTGTCAATCATCTTGAGCAGAGAATCCAGCGCCCTCAATGCCTGGCAGGTTTGTCGATTATTAATAAGGTTCAACTCCAACGCCTCCGCTAGTTCGCCAGCATCAAGCACCTTCACCGTCCCGTCCGCCATCACCTTGACATCAAGTAGCAAATCCACCAGATTATAGGAATCTTCCTCTTCGTTGTATTGAACTTCAATAATATCACAATACCAGTATAAGAAATTCCCGCTGTGGTCATAATACCTGCTTATTTTTAATCCTTCATTCAGAAACGTAAATGAGACCCCTTTTGAGAAATCAGCTCTTGGTCTTATGGCATTCCATCTGGTAATTAGCATATCCTCACTTCTAAACATCAGTTCATCCCCAGTAATATCAACTGTTTCAAGTGGTATATACCTTTTACGGTAAATCGAGGGCTTCTTCGCCATCTAAAATATACCTCCAATTGCAATGTTTTTTGCCCCCTGTTATCAAGAGACTTGGTAAACTTG
>JAQUXM010000081.1 GCA_028692415.1 Syntrophomonadaceae bacterium
CTGGGCGGCATAAAGATAGATTCGCAAATGAAAACCAGCCGTCCTGAAATATATGCCTGTGGAGATTGCGTTGAGACCTCGGATCTGCTTACCGGCAGACCTGCTTTATGTTTGCTGTGGTCCGCCGCGAAAGCTCAGGCAGAAGTCGCGGCTCGCAACTGTCTCGGGGAGAAGATTGTTTACCCGGGAGCGCTCAAGCTAGTTGCTGAAGAAGCATATGGGAAGCCCTGCATGGCTGCCGGCTTGCTGGAAGAAGAACTGGACAGAAATGAGCTAAAGATAATTGAGCAAGAAACAGAAAATACTTACCATCGCATTTTGATCGAGAAT
Organism: Syntrophomonadaceae bacterium; assembly: GCA_028692415.1. GTDB lineage: Bacteria > Bacillota > Syntrophomonadia > Syntrophomonadales > Syntrophomonadaceae > JAQUBU01. The sequence goes on from JAQUXM010000081.1 coordinate 331, forward strand.
GAGCGTATAATGGGTATTCAGGCAGTTGGCAGCTTGGAAGCTATGGGTCCTCTGCTCTATCTCATGAAAAAAATGGTTTCGCCAGCCGAGATAAAACGAATTATAAACAGCCCTGTGCTGTTGAAGAATATGCCATGGATGCTTACGATAGACCAATATCTGCAATAAAAATGGAGGAGGTTGGGAAATGGATACACGAGGGATTTTTATTGATTATTATAAATGTGTGGGCTGTGGAACATGTGAGATGGTGTGCTCATTAGTCCACGAAAATGCCTGTTCCCCAGCCCTTTCTCGAATCAGGATAGTCCGTTACCGTCGGGAAGCATTAAATGTACCGATTACCTGTGCTTTTTGTGAAAAACCGCCCTGTTTGGACGTGTGCCCGGTAGGGGCTATAACTAAAAACCATGAGACTGGCGATGTCAGCATTCGAGCCGAGCTTTGCATCGGTTGCCGCCAATGCACTCAGGCTTGCCCGTTCGGGCATATGAACTTTAATGCCGCGCGGGGCATAGCTTTTAAGTGCGACCTCTGCGGAGGCGATCCCCAGTGCGTTAAGTTCTGCTGGACTGGTGCCATTGAGTATTTGGACCGGGAAATCGCTGTGGATATTAAACGCAGCAGTTTTGCGGACAGTGTAATGCAAGAACGTAATAAGTAGGAAATAATCCTCATATAAATCAGATTTAATTTAACGAGTTCGTCTTTTTCACCAAAAGTCGACGCTCTATTTTGAATATAGAATAAGCGTCCTCTTGTTATCTTGCAGAATTCATTTGTCAACTATATGAGCTGACTACATATCGAGTTATTACTGCATACTACCAGGCTAAATACCATATACTAAAGCTAAAACTAAAGCCAGCCGCGTTTTCATTTTCATATGTATCACCATTCCGATAATTTCCGTTTGGCCTATTTGTTCCTGATCCTAAACCTCGGCCACGATCCGGCCGGTTTCACTCAAATCATAATCCCCCAGTCCTTCCAGCTCGGCCCGGAAAGCTCCCGAGGTCAGGATATCGAGTACGGCCTGGAAATGGGGCAGTTCCATATCCTCTTTTCGCATTACCAGTTCATAACGTTCCTTTTGCAGGGGAATGAAGTCAATACCCCGTACCTGCAGGGCTGCCTTTTCATTGCCCAAGGCGTAATCTGCCAGTCCCCGGGCGACTTTGCTGGCAACTGCAAGGTGGGTCAATTCTTCATTTTCGTAACCGTTTATCAAATGCCGGTCTATTTTCAGTCGGTGCAGGTGCTCATCCAACAGCACGCGGGTTCCGCAGCCGGTTTCCCGGTTGACCAGTACCAGATCGGTACGGGTTAAGTCTTCCCAACCCTGAATATTTTTTGGGTTATCCTTGGCTACATAAAAGCCCTGCATACGAAAAGCCAAGTGAATGAGTACTGTTGGAATACCTGGAACCAAACGCCGTACAAAAGGAGTATTATATGTATCGCTATCACCGTCCCAGAGGTGAATCGCGGCCATTTGGGCCCGGTTTTGATAAATATAGGATAACCCGGAAAAACTCCCGACATTATGCCGAAAAGTACGGCATCCCCGGGGATGTGATTCCAGGTGGTGAGCCAGAATATCCAAAAGTATATCCTGGCCGCAGATGACTAAAGCATTTGTAGGGGGTGGAGACTCAGGACGAAGATTGGAGCGGAAATCTGCTGTAGCCATTTTTACCATATTGCTTGGCTCCGCCAACTGCTCCAGCTTTTTACCCTGCTTTATATAAGACTCCACATCGCTTTGCTCAATGCGAATTTTCCGGCCGATTCGGTAAGCCGGCAATTCCCCGCGTTTAACCATTTCATAAACCGTATGTTTGGTTATCTTTAGAATACTGGCTACTTCTTCGGGGGTTAGCGAGTTATCTTCTTTCACCTTCATTACCTCCCTGCTTATGCAGATTGTAGCATAATATAATACTGTTGCCTAGCTCGGTTATGTTGTGTTAAATTAAGTTATATGATAGGCGGGTATAATCAATTATACAAAATATTCCTATAAACATTCGGGGAGTTTAATATAGTTGATTAATGAATGTTTACGATGAGATATTGCAGGAGGATTAAACATTGTGGGAATTTTCTTAAGGGGAATTAATATGTCTTTCGGTTGACGATTGCCAAAGATATGGCGGGTAAACCCACTGTCCGGATGTATATACGTTGCTGCAATGCTTAATCCTGCTCTTTACCTTATCATCAACAAAAGGAGGTATAATAATGCGTTTTAATAGAAAATCAAAAACGACTATCAGTATCATAATCTCATGCTTATTCATTCTTATGGTGGCGGGACTGGCTTTTGCCGTACCGGCAGGAGACAATGGGACTGCTTCGACTGCATCGTTAAAAGCCGGGGATCAGTGCACAGTTAATGTAAATACTGCCCTTAATTTCCGTTCTGGCCCGGGTACCAATTATGGTGTTTTCAAGTCTTTGTCTAAAGGTACAGTTTTAACTGTTGTCAAGCCAAGCGGTAGCTGGTACCAGGTTAAGGCTGCGGATGGCAAGACTGGTTATGTATTTGGCAAGTATGTAAAAATAAGTGTAAGCAATACAAGTGCTCCGTCTCCTGCCCCCACAGTCCAAGCAGCTCCCGCTCCGGTAAAAACCTCTGCACAGCCGGTTGAGTTGCTCATCTCGGCAGCCTCCAGTTTGACTGATGTAATGAAGGAAATTGAAAAACAATACGAGAGTGAATATCCGAATGTTCAACTAACCTTGAATCTCGCTTCATCGGGTTCATTGCAGCAGCAGATTGAACAGGGCGCTCCTGCCGATGTGTTCTTTTCAGCGGCCACCAAACAGATGAAAGCCCTGCAGGACAAGAACTTGATTATTAATGACAGCAACAAAAACCTCTTGAAAAATGGTATTGTCCTGGTTGTTCCTAAAGCTTCGGATAAAATCAAGGGTTTTGACGACCTTAAAAATGCCAAGGTTATAGCTATTGGTGAACCGGAATCAGTACCGGCCGGCCAATATGCCAAGGATGTTTTGACCAGTATTAAAATGTGGGATTCTTTAAAAGATAAAATGGTTTTTGCTAAAAATGTCCGTCAGGTACTGGCTTATGTAGAGACCGGCGATGCCGAAGCAGGTGTTGTTTATGCTACTGACGCCAAAATATCGGACAAGGTTAAAGTGGTTGCGGTTGCCGAGGAGTGGACCCACACCCCGGTAGTGTACCCGGTTGCAGTAGTAAAGAGCAGCAAACAGGCTGCTGCAGCACAGGCCTTTTTAGACTATTTGTCCGGGGATAAAGCCAAGGCGGTCTTTGAGAACTACGGTTTCAGTCCCATAAGCAAGTAGTCTGCGCTTTATTAATTGGAAGCAATAGCTATCGCAAAGGAATACAATTATGACTGAGATAGATTTGATCCCGGTTTGGATTTCCCTAAAAACCGCTACTACTGCAACAATAATTACTTTTGGTCTGGGTATAGCTGCTGCTCGCTGGATGGCGGGCAGCAGCTTTCGAGGCAAATCCATAATTGATGCTTTGTTTATATTGCCGCTGGTATTGCCCCCCACCGTTGTAGGTTTTGGACTCTTGGTATTGTTTGGCCGGAATGGACCCATCGGGCAAGTATTAATGCAATTTGACCGGAATGTTATTTTTTCCTGGTCGGCCACGGTGATTGCCTCGACAGTAGTGGCTTTTCCCCTGATGTACCAGGCGACTTTGGCTGCCTTGGAACAGATTCAGCCCAATATAGAGGATGCGGCCCGAACTCTGGGTGCCTCTGAATGGGTGGTGTTTCACAAGATTACTATACCCCTGGCCTGGCCGGGAATTGCCGCCGGTACTATTCTGGCTTTTGCCCGTTCGCTGGGAGAATTCGGGGCTACCTTGATGCTGGCGGGGAATATTCCGGGTAAGACTCAGACCATTCCCTTGGCCATCTATTTTGCAGTTGAAGCCGGACACAACACCCAGGCTTTATACTGGGTGCTGGCTATCCTCCTGATCTCACTGGCCAGCATTGCTGCCTTGAATTACTGGAAAAAACGGCAATACTCAGGAACCGGAAGCAAGTTGGCCGGCTTGGAGGAGGTGCCATCCCATGCTGGATATAAAGCTTAAGAAATCCTTACCGGGATTCAGTCTGGATGTTTCCTTTTCCGTGGCCCATGAAATATTGGCTATTGTTGGTCCTTCCGGTTGTGGCAAAACCATGACTCTGAAATGTATCGCTGGCCTTTTTCAGGGTGATGAAGGCTTGATCGCACTGGACGAAAAAATACTTTTTGACGCGAAGCATGCGATTAATCTGTCCCCCCGGCAAAGGGAAGTGGGCTTTGTTTTTCAAAACTATGCCCTTTTTCCCCATATGAGGGTTTTTGATAATATCGCCTTTGGCATACGCCAGTTAAAAAGGGAGGAAATAAAAGAGCGGGTTTCCCTGCTCTTGCAAAAAATGCACCTTGTGCCTTATGGGCAGCGTTACCCGGGTCAGTTGTCAGGAGGGCAGCAGCAAAGGGTGGCCATAGCCCGAGCCCTAGCCACCGAACCCCGGGTACTGTTGCTGGATGAGCCTTTCTCGGCCCTGGATTCTATTGTTAAAGAAAGCCTGCAGGATGAATTGCTGGAATTGCAAAATTTTTTTGGCGGTCATGTGATTTTAGTCACACATAATCTGGCTGAAGCGTATAAACTCAGTTCGAAGATAGCCGTGTATGACGCGGGCAGGATTCTGCAATGGGGAGATAAGCGGACAGTTATTGAACAGCCTGCCAATACCAGCGTTGCTCGTTTTACGGGTGTGAAAAATATTTTTGACGCGGTGATCGAGGAAAGCAGTGACCAGCAGGTAATGGTCTGTATTCCTGAACTCGAAGGGCTGTTCCGGGTAAATAGCAAAACCCCGGCTGGGCTGGTAAAAGGGCAGCAGGTTGGGGTAGGTATCCGATCTGAAAATATTAAACTGGTGGAAGGAAATGAGCAAAATACTCTTGCGGCGGCGGTAAGCCGGGTGCATGACGAAATATCTGCCAGCGTTTATTATTTTCATCCGCTTACAACTGGCGATATGCAGCCGGAATTGGAAGTAAGGGTTCCCCGCCTCTCAGGCGGAGAATTGGATGCGGGCGCACGTTTTTATCTCCACCTGCCGCCCGAAAACCTCTTTCTTATACCAAGATGAGGTGTTGAAGGAGACTTTTGTTTCTGTCCCCTTTGACTCAATCTCATATTCACTCTCTTTTCTAGGGGCTCCATTATGGAGCCTCCTTTTTTATATGGAGCACTCGGTGGATGTACTGGAATTTGCCTGATAAAAGGTAAAATTAGCATTTAATTTTACCTTTTGTGTATATTGAAGATTTTTTGGTTTGGGTATAGAATTTAAGAAACTGACTGACAGTCAATCAGTTAAACCTGATCATACGATATAGGGGGTAAACCATTGGCCCGTAGTAAGCTATCACCCGATGAACGCCGCCGCGAGATAATCCTCGCGGCTCAAGGACTTTTTGGCAGCAAAGGAGTCAAGGCTACCAGTGTAAGCGATATCGTTAAGGCGGTAGGGGTTGCCCAGGGCACTTTTTACTGGTATTTCAAGTCGAAAGAAGAGGTAATTGGAGCGGTGGCTCAGGAATACGCCCGTGAGTATTTTGCTTCCCAAATAGAAATTGTTAAAACCCCAGGCTTAAGCGCGTTGGAAAAAATGCAGCGGATCTGGGAGGACTCACTTAACAAATATGCCGATAACATCTCTTTAACCAACTACCTGCATAGTGAAAGAAACCGCGATATGCACGAGCAACTGGTAAAGGAAAATATGGGATTTTTATTCCCGATGATGAATGAGATCATTCGGCAGGGCAAAGAGGAAGGAGTATTTCTAGTCCAGGATATAGAGGAAACCAGCATGATATTTATCGCCGGGTTGCAGGGTGTACATATACTATTTAGCTCCTCGATGAGCCAAACGCTGCTTGAGCAAAGGATCAAGCTTACTGCTGATTTCTTTTTAAAGGGGCTTGGCTGTACGGATATTTCTTTTATGGACAGGATTCAAATACCGATAATTATGCCGTTGGATTGCTAGGCCCGCTATTGTTATGGAACATAATTCCCTTTAGAAGGGCTATAAATCTATGAGTCAAATAAAAACAAACTGCCGTGCGGCAGCCTGGTTGGGAAGGGAAATAGCATGGAAAAACCAGTTTTGATGCGATTAGAAAATATCAGCAAGCAATACCATATGGGTGAGGTCATAGTTGAAGCACTGAAAGAGACCTCTCTGGATATCTACGCGGGGGAGTTGCTGGTTATTGTAGGTCCCAGCGGTTCGGGGAAGAGTACCCTCTTGAATTTGGTGGGGGGAATGGATAAACCCAGCAGTGGGCAGATTTTTTTTAACGGGAAGGAACTTAGTGTGGCCGGGGATCAAGATTTAACCATGTACCGGCGGCAGGAAATCGGCTTTGTATTTCAATTTTACAACCTGATCCCCGATCTGACAGCGGCAGAGAATGTAGCTCTGGCAGCCGAACTGGTGGAAGAACCTTTGACAGTTGATGAAGCACTGCAAGGGGTGGGTCTGCTGGAGAGAAGCCGGCATTTTCCTTCCCAGTTGAGCGGCGGCGAACAGCAGCGCGTTTCGATTGCCCGAGCTTTGGTGAAGAAACCGCATTTCCTGCTTTGTGATGAACCTACCGGGGCCTTGGATTACCAGACCGGGAAAAGCATATTGGGGTTACTGGACAGGGTAAAAAATATGGGAACTACAGTGATAATAGTCACCCATAATACCGCAATTGCGGCGATGGCTGAGCGGGTGATACGTATGCGCAGCGGTGATATTATTGAGGTTTTGGTTAATGAGAATCCTCTGCCTCCGGAAAGGATTGAGTGGTAGTGCAGGTACTTAACCGGCGCCTGATAAGAATGATATGGAACACCAGGGGGCAGTTTCTGGCTTTGATTGCCATTGTGATGCTGGGTGTTCTTATATATATATCCATGACCACGGCCTATATGAATCTGAGCCGTTCCCAGCAGTCATTTTACCAGGAAAATGAATTTGCCGACTATTTCCTCCATGTGGTAAAGGCCCCGGAGGCAGAAATCAAAAGGGTAGCCAATATACCTGGGGTTGTTCAAGTTACCGGGCGCATTCAAAAGGACATTTCCTTTATTAAAGCCGATGGTGGGCGCGGAACCCTGCGGCTGACCAGTTATAAGCTGCCGGTGGAAGGCGAATTGAATCAGATTCAGGTGGACAGCGGTCGAATGTTTGCCCGCGAAGGTGGCCAGGGCATTGAAGTCTTGGTAGATCCCAAGTTTGCTGCCGCCAATCGGCTTAAGCCCGGCAGCCTTATCAAGGTTATCGCCGGGAGCCGGGAAGTATCCCTGAATGTGGTGGGAACAGCGGTCAGCCCCGAATTTATATATCTTATGAAAGACTCCGCTTCCTTGATGCCTGAGCCCGAGGAGTTTGGCGTTCTTATGATGCCTCATGAGAATGCGGAACAGATTACTGATATGCAGGGGCAGATTAACCAGTTTCTACTCAAGCTGGTACCTGGGGCTGATGAAGAAGAGATAAAAGAGCAGGCTGAAGCGATACTGGAGCCTTACGGCAACCTCGCAGCCTACAACCGGGATAAACAATTAAGCCATCTTTCCCTGAAAGGCGAGTTGGAAGGGTTGCGGGTCTCCTCCCGTTTTCTGCCCCTGATATTTTTCCTGGTGGCGGCCGGTATCCAGTTTCTGTTACTGGGCCGGATGATTAAAGCTCAGCGTTCTTCGATAGGCGTGATGAAAGCTCTGGGTTTGGGCAATATGCGGATTGTGATGCATTTTCTCTCCTATCCGGTATGTGTATCGCTCCTTGGCTCGCTTCTGGGTAGTATTTTCGGCATATACCTGGCTTCGATATTTTCCCAAATGTATGCCATGTTCTTTAACCTTCCGGCTTCGATTGGCGGTATTAATGGCACGGCCATTTTATATAGCGTGATTCTTACTCTCCTGGTGGGTATTAGTTCCGGTCTGCTAGCCTGCCGGGGCATCCTCCTTATACAACCGGCCGAGGCCATGCGCACGGCGGCTCCAGTGGGGGGCGGTAGCATTGCTCTGGAGAAATTAAGTTTTTTTTGGAATTCTCTTAACAGTGCCTGGAGAATGAGCCTGAGAACCATGTTCCGTAATCGCACCCGTTTTGCGGTAACGGTTCTGGGGGTGGCAGGTACAGTGGTTATTCTTCTTATGGCATTTTTTAGCAGTGATGCAACTGATTATATGATGGAAAGGCATTTTTCTATGGAGAATCGTTATGATTTCCGTGTAACTTTCAATGCTCCCCTAAAACAAAGCGACATAACATACTGGCAGCAGTGGGAAGAAATTGAGGCAATGGAAGCATCTTTACAAGTTCCAATAAAGGTATCCAAGGATTTTAGCGGTTCAGATGAAAAAATCCGGAGCGAAGACGACAGTCTGCAGGGTCTGAGGGTAGGTCAAAAACTACTGGGTATATACTTGGCAGACGGACAGGAATTGCAGGTACCCGAAAACGGAGTTCTGCTGAGTGAGCGAACTGCTAAAAAACTGGCGGTCCAGGTGGGAGATTGGATATGGGTCGAGAGCAAGATGGGAGTCGGTCCCAGTCACCAGGCGCGACTCAAAGTAACTGGAATACCCCAGGCACTTTTGGGAGGAGGATCGTACGTTTCTTTGGAAACTGCCAATCGTTTACTGGGTGAAAGCAGGCTCTTTAACTCTCTGCTGTTAAAAATTGATACTGCTAAATCAGAGCAGTTTAAAAACCGGCTGAAAAACATGACTGCAATAAGCTCAGTGCTGAGCCGGACCAAGGAACGTGCCAATTGGGATAAAATGATGGAAAGCATGATATTCTTTATCGGAGTAATGATTTTATTTGGAGGAGTTCTAGGTCTGGTCATTATTTATAATTCTTCCTTAATGAACTTTAACGAACGCAAAAAGGAATTGGCATCCCTTAGAGTAATCGGGTTTACACGACAGGAAATAGGAAATCTGTTGTTTAAGGAAACTGCTGTGCAAGCCATAGCCGGTATTATAATCGGGCTGCCGCTGGGTCGCTGGTTGGGAGGACTGTATATTGGCGCTGTAAGCACCGACCTTTATACCATGCCGGTAATTATATATACTCAGAGCTATTTTATTGTGGCAGGTTGTACCATTATTTTTATACTGGCAGGTTTTGGCCTGGTTTTACCCAAATTAAAACAGATCGATCTGGTGGAAGCCTTGAAAAATCAAGATTAGTAGCCAAAGGTAAGGGGTGAGGAGTAAGACGTTAGGGGAGAGATTCTTAATCCCCAGCTATTTTCATGGGTGCTTGACTAGCTGCTTGGGACTTTGGAATATGCCCTTAAGAAAATATGCTGCCCCTTTGGATGCTATGGAGTGAATTCTATCCCCTATAAATGTCGGGGGCATGGGATTTATTGCTAAAGACACGGTTTACTACTGTAAAGTGAAGGGAGAGAGTAGGTTGAAAAAGAAAATCTGGCTGGGTAGTGCTGCATTTCTTTTAGTCGTGATGGTAGTAGCCTGGGTTTATACGGGGAGCGGGCAGGAAGCTGAACTGCTGACTGTGCAGGAGGGCAGTATCGCCAGAATCCTGAATGAAACCGGCTATGTAGAAGCGGTAGATGATTATGAGATTCAAGCCCAGCAATATGGCAAAATTGCGGAAAAGAAAGTTGAACCCGGGGAGAAGCTAGCTCAGGGGCAGCTTATTATAAGAATGGAAAGCCCGGAACTGCAAGTGGAAATAAAGCAAAGCGAATCACAATTGGCCATGACCCAGGGCGAATTAAGCATGGCCCGGCAAGGTTTAAGCACACTAAAAATTGATCTGGATAATGCAGAGAAAACCTTGACCCGGCATGAACAACTGCGGTCAGCCGGAGCTATATCGGAGGCCGAATACGAAAAAACCGAATCCGCAGTTCGTAATTGGCGTGAACAGCTCTCCCAGCAGCAATTATACCTTCAAACACTAGAAAGCAAAGCCCAGGCAGTTGAGGGTATGGTAGCTCAACTGCATGAAAAGGAAGCAGAACTGGAGATTTTGAGTCCCATTGATGGAATTGTTCTTGACCTGCCGCTGAAAACCGGGGCCTATGTAGCACCGGGAACCTTGCTGGCCCAGGTCGCGGTGGCAAACAAGATGGAGGTGAAGGTGGAACTGCTGAGCGATGATGTGAAAGACGTAAGCCCCGGACAGAAGACCCTTATTACTGCATCGGTATTAGGAGATAAGATTCTCACGGGCAAAGTTAAGGAAATAAGGCCTCGGGCTTTTACCAAAGTTTCGGCATTAGGAGTTGAACAGCGGCGGGTTCCGGTAGTAATAGAGCTGAATGAAAGCGGCAATTTAAAGCCCGCTTATGAAGTCCAGGTAGGAATCGAAACCGCCCAGAAAGACAAGGTGCTGGTCCTGCCCCGGGAAGCAGTTCAGAGCAATGGCAATGGAAGCTATGCGGTAATGAAAGTTGAAGCTGGCAAAATAGTGCATTGTGATATCAAGCTGGGGTTAAAAAATGAGGAGCAGGCGGAGGTTCTTGCTGGTCTGCAAAAAGGCGATATCGTAGTGCGTGACGCCAGC
>JAQUXM010000082.1 GCA_028692415.1 Syntrophomonadaceae bacterium
AGTCGTCTTTATTTTTAAACCGGTTTGATCTGCCCAGATCGAACTTTACCAGGGCCCGGGTACAGTTTTCCTGGTCGGAGAGAACATTCATGGTGATATAGACTCGGGGCATGGAAGTGCCTATTCCCGAGGTTACGCTTGTTACCTCGGGTTCCTGCAGTACCAGCCCGCTTATCCGGTCGGCCACCTGCTCGGTATATTTCAGATCCCCCACCTTTTCCACCACCGTGTCTATATACATCAAATCCTTATCCGCCTTGGGAAAGAAGGCCACTTTCAACTGGGGAATAACCATGCCGATCGTAAACACCAACAAGGCGAGGGCAATTCCCACCGTTGCCTTTTTGCGCTTCATGGCTAGTTTCAACAGGCTGGTAAAATAATCCCTGATTTTTCCCAGGCGGTCTTCTAGTCCTTTGCTATTGGTCTCCCTTTTTATCACCAGGGAAAGCACGGCCGGGGTTACAAAGATCGCTGAAACAAAGGAAAACCCCAAAGCGTAGACAACCGTCTTAGGCATGCTGGATATAAACTGGCCTACATCACCGGGTATGAACAGCAAAGGAAGAAAGGCGGCTATGGTGGTCAGAGTGGAGGTGAAAACCGGCACCACCACTGAACGGGTGGCGTTGACCGTCGCCTCCCCGCTGCTTTCCCCGGCATCATGCCTTACTACGATGGCGTCATTTACAACAATGGCATCATCCACGATCATGCCCAGGGCGATGATCAGCCCCGCTAGTGATATGGTTTCAATTCTTACCCCGGTCATATTCATCAATATGAAGGTTGCAGCCATGGTAAGGGGAATGCTGAGGGAGATGACCAGAGCGTTTTTCAGGCCCATCCCCAGCAATACCACGCCTACCACCAGAATAATTCCGGCCATAAGGTGGCCGGTAAAATTGTCGGTGCTTTGGTCAACGTCATCCGGCTGAAAGGCCGTTTCGCTTAATTCCAGGTCGGGAGGCAGGGTTCTTTTTAAGCTTTCCAGGGTTTCCCGAACTTTTTTGCCCACCGGTATGATGTTTCGGTCGTCTTTAAAATATCCCGCAACCACCACGGCATTTTTATCACCCTGTTTGCATTTATAGGCATCGTCCTCACTCTCCATATAAACGGCGGCGATGTCCTTCAGCCTTACCATGGCGCTCGTCTGGCTGGATACGCCCACAATAATATTATTCATATCGTCCAGGGACTGGTACAAGGCCTCGGTTTTAACATAAATTTTGCCCGTTTCGTTCTCCAAGGCCCCATTGGGAATTTCAAGATTTTGCGCGTAGAGGATCTGGTTCACTTCGCTTAAGGATAACCCGAGTTGGTTCAATCGGTCGGTATCGACTTTAACTGTTACCTGTTTTTCAACTTTGCCCAGCAGTTTGGTTTTATAAATCCCGTCTATTTCACCCAGGGCATCCTCAATATCTTCGGCATAGGCGGAAAGCTCTTCATAGCTGTAGTCGCCGCCCGAAAGGCTTAAAAGCACCCCGGCCACTTCCGCAACATTGGTATTTACTTCCGGCTCTAAACAGCCATCGGGCAGATCGCCCTTTATTTTATCGATCTTCTCCCGCAGCTCTCGGTTGGCCTGGTCGATTTCCTCACTGTCGGCATCGGTATTATAATACACAATAACCACCGACACATTTTTTCCCGACTCGGAGCTTGAATAGTCGTATTCCGAGACTTCCGTAGCGGCGTCCTCAATTTTTTCAGTGACCAGTTGCTCGACATCCTCGGGAGAAGCCCCGGGGTATACGGTGGTTACGATGGCGGCGCTTACATTTATTTGGGGGTTTTCCTGCTTGGGAATGATGGAATAGTTGTACAATCCGAAGACCGTAATAATCACTGCAATGAACAGCACGATCTTCCTTTCTCTTACCGCCGCTTTGATCAGGCTCTGCATATTCCCACCCCTTATCGTTCCACGCTACCGGAAGAATCGTCCCCGGTCGATACTTCATATCCGTCTTTAACGCTTTTGATGCCTTCAGTTATCAGCCGTTCCCCTGCTTTCAATCCTTCGACCCGGACTCTATCCTCCAGCATGCTGCCCAGAGTTACGTTTCTCCTCCGGGCCCTGCCCTGCTCGACCACCAAAACATAGTCCTCCCCGTCGTTCAATATGTATTTCACCGGGACCCATATCCCTTTTTCGTTCCCCGCCTTAATGGTCACTTTGATAATCGCTCCCATATTGGCCTTGAGTTCGTTGTCCAACGAAATGTCGGCGGTGTAGGTCCGGGTCTCTTGATCGGGCGATTGGTTGATAGCGGTTATCATCCCTTTCGTTTCTTTATTCCCGATGGTTACAGATACTTCGTCACCTGTTTTCACCTGGGCAAGATCCTCTTCGATCAGGCCTATCCTGGCCTTATATTCATGGCTTCCCACCACCACCACCGGATAACCGGCCGCCACCACTTCATTTTCTCGGCTGTTCACCTTTATCACGTACCCATCAATATCGGCGTTGATAACCATAGCTGCTCTGGTCAGTTCCAGTATCTTTTGAGCTTGCTCCAGGCTGTACCGGGCCTGCTCCATTTTTAAAGCGGCTTCCTGCAAATCCTGATGTGAAGCCGCTCCTGCTTGCTGCAATTTATTGATTTTATTATAGTAATCACTGGCAAAATCATAAGCGGATCGAGCCTTTTCCACATCCAGCTCCGCCACCCGGCTGTCCTCCGGTTCGAGCGCGGCCAGCTTTTCGCCAATACTTACCGTCTGCCCTTCTTCCACCAGAAGCTCTGCAATCCGGCCGGCGGTTTTGAAAGAATATTCTTTTACTTCGCGGGGCTGTATTGTGCCGGTATAGTGCAACACATGCGGTTGTGCTTCCTCCTTCAGTTCCATTACGGCAACCGGCTTGGCAGTTTTTACTTCCGCTTTCTGGGCCTCACTCCCACCGCATCCGGCCAGCAGGAATACCAAAGCAATTATTGCCATTCCGTATTTCCAAGCTCGTTCCATCAATACTCCCCTCCCTTTTCCCTCTGCTCCTATGGGACAATTTATTATTGAACAATCTGATCACAAGCGCCGTGTATCAAAATTTCCAGCACCTGGGGATAGTTTTCGCCTATTTCACGCCAGTGGGAGAGAGTCAGGGTCAGGCTATGCACCACGGCGGCTGCTACTTCCAGCGAAACTTTGAGATTAATGTCGGAATGCCTAATGAATTCTTTAATTTGCACTGCATGGCTGTGATAATGAGCTTGTAAGATTTCTTGTGGAATCTTGCGCACGATATAAGGCACATCGTTTTCGTAAAAATCCATTAAAGAATATTCCTGCACGACTCGGCATACTTCCAGCAGGGATTTGGCCATACGCTCCCGGTCATTACTATCTGCGTTGTTCTGCATCACTTCCCAAGCCCGATTATACAATTCATTGAGCCAGTCCTCCACAACCTCAAAAAATAGCATTTCCTTGCTGTCGTAGAATTTGTAGAAAGCGCCCTTGGAAATTCCGGCGCGAGCAGCCAGTTGGTCCACAGTGGTTTTCCTCATCCCAATAGTGGAGGCGTATTCACCGGCCGCTGTTTTCAGTTGGGATCGTATAATATCTCTTTCCCGATCGGTAAAAGCGGTTACCATTTTCATCACGACCTTATGACCATTTTATTTTTATAGTCACATTATAGGCATTCCTTATCCCTTTTTGTCAATATAATCTGATACAGATATCACAACGTCGCAGGATTTCAGCCGCCGTAGAGCGCTTTGAAATACATCTTCCCCAATTCGGGCGAAGCTTTTTTCAAAAAATACCTCACTGGCCAAATCCCCGCCACAGTCCAGATATTTATATATGACGTCCAGTACATAAGGCCGCCAATAAACATAATCCCTTTGAAACCTATCATCCCATACACCCATTAGTTCTTCAAAATGTGCTTCTAAACACCGATATTACTGGTTTTTACGCGGGGTTCGGGGTGATACAGCTCATTTATTATAAACATAATCAGAGAGAACACCCCCAGGATAACCAGCAGGGGATAGTTAGAGAACGCAAAACAAAACCGCCGGCGTGAATTCAGGAAAACACAGGCGGCGGTTTACGGGCCGAACCTATTTGAAGTTTAATATTCTTTTCTCTATGGCATCTTCAATAAACTGATTGAGTGACTTCCCTTCCATCAGGGCAAGCTGTGCAGCTTGCTTATGAAGTTCGGGTCGTATTCTGATATTAAAGCTGCCCTTATAAGTCTTCTCCGGCTCTTTACCATTGAATTGGCATAACTCGATATAATCCTCTACCGCCTCTTCAAATGCGGCTTTCAACTCGGTAACGCTGCTGCCCTCAAAACTGATTGAATCGTTGATCCCCTCAATTCTGCCGAAAAACACTTCATCCTCGGTGCTATAGTGCACTGAACCAAAATAATCTTTATATGCCATGATATCTTTCATGGTTTAATCACCCCTTGTTTTAGCAATTCCTCAATCAACTGCTCTATCTGGTATCTTTTCAATGTGTTTGCCGGGTGTGGTTTATGTAGTCGAATTATATGCCCGGTTTCACTATTAACAAAGGCAACCCGAGAACCTGAAGTACGCCCTCGGTTTTCTTCAGAGTAATTGAAACGCATCAGAAGGCTTCTTGCTTCATCATATTCGAAGTTGACCGGCCTTTGCAGCAGCCTTTCAATTAATTTGTCCCGTTTGGTCATATGCATAGACCTTCCTGCATTTTTATCTAACAAAATTATAATAAATTAAGGCCCCAAGTGCAACTATTAATTAGTGGCAAATGGGGTCTGTATTAGATTCATATTTGATATAATACACTTGATTCAGTCAAGGGGGATTAACGGTTATTAAGCTATAAACCATTTCAAAAATTATTATCCTATTCTTTTTTACATACTCTTTATGACACCCTGCTCCTGCAATTGAAATAAAGATTAGCCCATCAGGAGCAGGCTCAAGGCCATAACCATCATTCCCGTAATTATGCCGTAAACCGAGTGATGCGCCTCACCGTATTCCCGGGCTGCCGGCAGCAGTTCATCCAGAGAGACAAATACCATTATACCGGCCACTGAAGCAAAAAGCAGCGCGAACAGAGCTTCGTTTATAAAAGGCAATAAAACAAGGTAACCGATTAAGGCCCCCAATGGCTCGGATAATCCGGACAGAAATGAATAAACAAATGCCTTCTTCCGGTCGCCGGTCGCATAATAAACCGGTACGGACACCGCGATACCTTCCGGTATGTTATGGATGCCTATGGCTACGGCAATGGCTATGCCCAGAGAAGGCTCCTGCAATACCGACACAAAAGTCGCCAGCCCCTCCGGAAAATTGTGAATGGCAATGGCCAGGGCCGCCAACACCCCGGTACGGAACAGCTTTTCCTGCTGGCCGGATGCTCCGCCATCCTCCATTTCCTCCAACAAATGGGGTTCGTGCGGGTTTTCATAAGAAGGCACCAGTTTGTCAATTACGGCAATCAATATCATTCCTGCGAAGAACGCCCCGGCTGCCGCCCACAATCCCCCGTCTCCCCATGTATTTACCGCCGCTTGCTGCGCCAGGGGATATATTTCAACCATTGAAACGTATATCATAACTCCGGCTGAAAATCCCAAGGCCAGTGACAAAAAAGCCGTATTGGTCCGGCGGGCAAAAAGGGCTATAAGGCTGCCGATGCCGGTTGACAAACCAGCCAAGAGGGTCAAAGCAAAAGCCAGCCATACATTGCTCAGTTCCATTATCAATCCTCCATCAATTACCAACTGCTGTCATTAATAATACCATATAAAATATTTCTTTATGGAAGTTATCTTTTGCCGGCTTATTGACACCAGTGTATAGCAGCTATATACTTTTGCTATGATGAAAATAAATTTTGTTAACCGTGGAAAAATCAGCTACACCCTTTTGCGGATAATCCTTAAGTTTGTGGATATCGATAAAAAAACGCGTTATTTTGGAACTGATGAACAACTGTTTAATGCGGAAATTCATATGATCAAGGCCATAAAGGAAAACGAAGGAATCCACGTAACCGGCCTGGCCCATCAACTGGGGGTGACCAAAGGAGCGGTATCCCAAATTCTCGCCAAATTGGAAAGAAAAGGCCTGATAAGCAAGGAAAAAGATGCAGATAATCTGTCCCGGCTCATGTTGCGCTTAACACCCAAAGGAGAAATCGCCCATATCAATCATGAAAATTATCATAATCATTTAGACGATCTGATTAAGGATATATTGAAGGATGCATCGGAGGAAGAGATAGTTTTTTTAAAGGGTTTTTTGGAGCAGTTGGAAAATAGATTGGAAAGTTTCGAAGATAAACTGCCATACTAATTTTTAATGCGGAAGGAAGTGATGAAGGGGAAAATTTTTTACCCAAAGTGTTTAGATGCTATACTCTTTTGGTTTTTAAGCATCGGACCAAAGTATGAAACTGTTTCTTTGGCACCACTGCAACGAGGCAGGGGGTTAGAACCCGCCGCCTGTTTGCTTAATAGGAATTCGACCACTTAAGGAAGCGAGGCGCCATCTTTTCGCCTCGTTATATGTTCCAAACAATCAAACTGGAGGTGTATACATGTATAAAGATACATTGCGATTCAAAATTTCCTTATTGTCTGTTTCTTTGCTGACTCTTATGGCGGGCGCTGCGGTCGCCCCGGGCTTAAGTGAAATCAACCGGGTTTTTGCCGGTTATAGCCCCACCGTTGTGAAATTGGTCATCTCCCTGCCCCCGCTCTTAATTATTCCTTTTTCGCTCTTGTCCGGTTTATTAAGCTCGGTTATCAGCAAGAAAAACCTGCTGATAGCGGGCCTCTTGATTTATCTGGTCGGCGGGGCGGGGGCCGCTTTCGTGGATTCCATGCTTCCTTTGCTGTTGTTCCGGGCTGTGCTGGGCATGGGGACCGGAATCATCCTGCCCCTTTCCACCGGGCTGATTGCGGATTTTTACGATGGCGACCAGCGCAGTAAAATGCTGGGCTTTTCCTCAGCCAGTAATTGTCTGGGCACTATTCTGGCCAACCTGGCGGCCGGCATTCTGGTAGCTATCAACTGGCATTATATCTTTTACGTCTATTTCCTGGCAATCCCGGTGCTGTTGATGGTAATACCGTTTATAGAAGGCCAGGCTCCTCCCAGCAAAGTTGCAGGAGGTAAAGTGTCAGACATCCCCAAAGAGTTGATCTTATGGGCTTTGGCGGCCTTTCTGGTCATGCTGGCCTTCTTCGGAGTGGTAACCAATCTTGCCTTGTTGATTGACAATCGCAATCTGGGGGGTTCGCAAGTTGCAGGGATTGTATTTGCGCTTAATTCCTTGTGCATGCTGCTGTCAGGGGCGTTTTTCCTGAATGTTCAAAAGAAGCTTCAAATGTTCTATTCCTCGTTTATGCTATTCCTGATGGCAGCAGGATACGCCGGTTTGATGCTGGCCGGTTCGCTGCCGCTGCTGATCGTATCCGTCATCCTCAGTGGGTTAGGAACCGGTCTGGCTTTTCCGTTTATCATGAACCAAGCTTCCCGGTATGCCCGGGAAGACAACAGCATTGTAATCATGGGCATCGTGTCGAGCTCCGCGTTTCTAGGGCAGTTTTTCTCCCCTTTGATTTTAGATAATGTCCCCAATATTACAGGCAGCCCGCTTAGCAATATCTTCCTTGCGCTAGCCTTCGGTACAGGTATAATCTGCATCATCAACCTGGCAAGAAGCATATCCAGAGGTAAACATGAACTCAAGGGCTCAAGTCAGGAAAACTGGGCTGAATAGATTATTTTAGCCGGAATTTCTCTCACCGGCATGATATTGATAATCACTACCATATACATTTTTCCCCTATTGCAGTATGATTTATATTAAAATGATCTAATACCTTAACCACTATATGAATTCGTTTCTGATTCTTGGGGATGGTGGCATATATGGACTATTATTTAAAACACAAAAAACCTGTTATTGCAGGAACAATATTATTGGCAGCAGTCTTGTGCTTTATTTACTATTTCTTCAACCCGGTAGCAGTATCGGCCTTTTATGTCAAGCAACAGGACTATGTTCCTACCCTGTTGCTGAGCGGGGAAGTAATATCTGAATTCGACACTGCATTGTCAACTCAAAACACCGCGATCGTAAGTGAATGTCCTTTTAAAAAGGGTGATACCGTCAAAAAAGGACAGGTTGTTGTTAAACTGGATGATCGTCAGGCTCTTATTGCGAGAGACCAGGCCCGGCAGGAAGTGGAAATGACCCAGGCCAGAATTGTCCGGACCGGCACGGTCGATCTGCAGGCTGCGATACTTACCAGCGTTCAGGCTGATTTGGAAGCCCAACAGGCCCAAAGGCATGATGAGCGCATCGATATCCTGGCTGGGGCCAATGCGGTCAGCTTGCAGGAAGTGGAGCAGGCCGATCAGGATCTTAAACTGGCATTGGAAAAAGCGCGCTCGGCCAAAGCGGCCTTGGAGGCACTGCAACCCCGGGGTGTAGATCTACAGATTTTGCAGCATGAATTGCTCCAGCGTCGGTTGGCCCTGGCCGATAAGGAACTTGTACTGGAGCAGCATAAACTACTCGCTCCCCATGACGGAGTAATTTTGGAACTGTATGCTCAACCCGGAGAACTATTGCAGGCCGGCAGCAAGGCTGCGCTGCTTGCTTCCACCCGGCAAAACCGCATAAAAATCCAACCCGACCAGCGTTATAACGCTCTCATGGCGATAAACAACCAGGCCCAGGTCTGGCTTCCATCCGATGCACGCTCCAAATGGCCCGCAACCGTAGTTTTTGTGGAACCCTCCGGCAATGCCGATCAAGGATCTTTCACCGCAGAACTCAGTTTGGAACAAAACGTTCCGGAACTATATCCCGGCAGGCTGGTTTCAGTTCAAGTTTTCGGCTCCCCGATAATACAGGGAATAATTATTCCCGAGCTATATTTAAGCGCTTATGAAGGCAAGACCGGAGTATGGCTGGCCGGCAAGCAAGGCTGCCATTTTGCCGAGCTGCAGTTGGGTATACGCACTCCCGATGGAATTGTTGTTCTCAACGGATTAAAAGAGGGGGATATAGTACTAAAAGCTGGCAAATATAAAGAGGGGCTGCGGGTGGCTCCCAAGATTAAGGGATTTGATGATAATGCTGAATAGTCTGGCCTTTGAAATAAACCTGGCGTACAGATTTTTGCGGGAGAATAAAATTCAGACTTTGGTTATATTTTCAGGCATTGCCCTAAGCGTCGCGGTTATGGTTTTCCTGTCCGGTCTTATCGACGGGCTGCAAGCCAATATGATTGAAAAGACCATTGGCCGCTCTCCTCACCTTGTCATGAAATATTCGGATGAAGCCATAACGGATGCAGATAATTCCAGCAACGGCCTCCGGGTCATCCGGGCTTGTTCGGCCCGTAACAACCGCCCCATTGCCGAATGGCAGGTGCTGGAAACAACGATAGCTCAGGACCAGCGCATAAAAACACTTTTGCCCGTCATTGACGGATCTGCTTTAGTAAGTCGCGGATCGGTCAGCAAGAGTGTCATGCTAAGGGGGTTTGATCTAATCCAGGCTGATCGCATTTACGGCATCAGCCCATCGATAATAGAAGGCAATCGCACTCCCGCCAGCGGTTCAGTGCTGATCGGCAAGGAATTGGCCCAAGACCTGGGGGTAAGTGCAGGTGAACCTGTGTTCTTGGAATTATCCGGCAAGGAGCCCCGGGCGGTAATGGTCGACGGCATCTTTGACCTGGGTTCCGCCACTGTCAACCAGAACTGGCTGGTAATGGACCGGCGGCAGGCAGCCGCGCTGTTGGATCTGGGAGACCGGGTCACGTCCATGGAAATCCAGGTTTTCGAGGTGTTTCAAGCGGCTCAAGTCGCACTGGAACTACAGGAAAAGCTTCCTGATTACCATTTTAACAGCTGGCAGGAGACCAATGCGCAGCTCCTTTCCGCTCTCAAAAGCCAGAGCAAATCCAGCTATACCATCCAATTTTTCGTGTTACTGGCCGTGAGTCTCGGGGTAGCTTCGGTACTGGCCATCAGTGCCGTCCAAAAGTCCAAACAAATAGGCATCCTGAAAGCCATCGGCATGCGTACCGGCAGTATATCCCGGGTGTTTATGATTCAAGGCATGGTCTTGGGTTTTATGGGTATTTTGCTGGGTTTTGTCATGGGGATTATTTTAACCAGTCTATTTATCCGCCTGGCCGGTGAGCAGTTTACTTTACTGCTTAAACCACTGCCGGTCATTATAATTCTGGTTGCCACCCTTCTTTTTTCCACTATGGCGGCCTACCTGCCGGCTCGCCGCGTTTCGCAGCTTAACCCCATCGAGGTGATTCGCAATGGATAAGCTCTTTCTAAAAGCCCAGGGGATCACCAAAGACTATGGTGATAAAATAAAAACCCGGGTGCTTTTCGGTATTGATTTGGAGATACGATCCGGGGAGTTTATGGCGCTGATTGGTTCTTCCGGCTCCGGCAAGAGTACCCTGTTAAACATACTGGGCGCTCTGGATCGTCCCAGCGAGGGGACAGTCATTTACGAAGACATGGATATCGGACAATTGCATGATGATGAATTGGCCTATTTCCGCAACCAGACCATAGGTTTCATCTTTCAGTTTCATTATCTATTACCGCAGTTTACGGTGCTGGAGAATATATTGATTCCATATATGATATATGCTGGCCGGGTTCCGCCGCCGGTACGCCAGCGGGCGCTGGAACTGCTGGACCGGGTCGGCCTGGCCCACCGCCGGGATTACCGCGCCGACGACATCTCCGGCGGAGAACAGCAGCGCGTGGCGATTGCCCGTTCTTTAATAAACCGACCCCGGATGATTCTGGCCGATGAGCCCACCGGTAACCTGGATTCAAGCAACACGCAGTCCGTTTTCTCACTGCTGCGGGATATCAACA
>JAQUXM010000083.1 GCA_028692415.1 Syntrophomonadaceae bacterium
TTAATTATGTTTAAAAATATTCTTTTGGGAAAAAATCTTAACATAGAGAGGGGGGCATTAAATTGCTGAAAAAATTTACAGGACTTATATTACTTTTAATAATTACGCTTATCGGGGTGTATATTTTAACTGAAAAAGAGGACACGCTCTACTCCCGGGTACTTCGTCTGCATGTTATAGCCAATAGCGATAATCCTTCCGATCAGGCGTTAAAGATTGAGGTCAAAGATGCTGTGGTTAAGATGATGAACCAGGAATTTGACGATTTGGATAATGCTGAAGAAGCTCGCAGCAAAGCCATACAGGATATACCGAAGATTAAAAAAGCAGCTGAACAGATGATCGCTTCCCGCGGTTATGATTATCCGGTGCAAGTATCCGTAGGAGACAGTCAATTCCCCAGCAAAACTTACGGCAATTTAGTTTTTCCCGCAGGCCAATACCAGGCAGTTAAGGTAATCATTGGCGAGGGAGAAGGCAAAAACTGGTGGTGCGTATTGTTTCCGCCGCTTTGCATGGTTTCTTCATCCGATAAGGGCTTAACCCTGAACAGCTCAAAGGAGGCGAAGGTCAGCTTAAAATGTCTGCAGCTCATTCCCCATGGGGTAAAAGTGCATCTTTCGAGGCAATAAGGGGTTGTGAACGTGGCTGACAAGGGGCTGACAAGGGGACGGTTCTCCTGTCAGGAATTTTTCCTGACAGGAGAACCGTCCCCTTGTCAGCCCCTTGTTCCCTTTTATTTTGCTTAAAGCTATAATTAGTAAAAAACCAAGGAGAATACTTATGCCAGCCAAAATTGAAATAGCGGCCCCCGCCAAAATCAACCTGACTTTGGATATTAAGGGAAAAAGAGCTGACGGCTACCATGAACTGGAGACGATCATGCAGCAGATAGATTTACTGGATCACATTACGATAGAGTCAGCATCTCCAGGAAGTATAAGGGTAGACAGCAACAGCAGCTTAATTCCCCATAATGAAGGGAATTTGGCCTACCGTGCGGCGGCTTTATTCTTAGATAAATATGGGAGCGGAGCAGGAGTAAAGATATTTATAGAGAAGAATATACCAATAGGAGCAGGCCTGGCTGGAGGAAGTACTGATGCGGCAGCGGTACTTTGGGGGTTAAACCGCCTGCTCGACTGTGGGCTGGCCAAGGCAGATTTGCTGGAGATGGCTGCTCAAATAGGGTCTGATGTTCCTTTTTGTTTATTGGGTGGCAGTGCCCTGGCAAGGGGAAGAGGCGAGCTACTTGAGCCGCTGGCCCCAAGTGTTCCACTTTTATTACTTTTGGTTAAACCTGATTTTCAGGTATCTACTGCCGAAGTATACCAACAGTTCGATTTAACCAAGGTGGAGAAATTTCCTGATACTCCGGCCTTCCTTGAATCATGGCAGCATTGTGATATCATAGGGATAGCTGGCCACATGGAGAATGTCCTGGAATCGGTAAGCGTAAGAAAATATCCCGAGATTGCATTAATTAAGGAAAAAATGAAAAAACTAGGAGCGCTTAATGTTTTGATGTCAGGAAGCGGGCCCAGTGTTTTTGGCGTTTTTAAAGAAAAGGGACTGGCTATGGAAGCCATGGAAACTATGAAAACCAGCTACCGTGAGGTGTTTCTGGTTTCATCTTTTGAAGAAAGAGGTGGTAACAATTACTAGCGGGAAAAATCGTCTGGTGCCGGTCAATCTGGATTCTTACAAACCCTTGCGCGAATTAGTGCTGGAGGCTATAAGAGAAGCCATTAAAGAGGGAATATTAAAACCCCGGGAGCGATTGATGGAAATTCAACTGGCTGAAGAATTGGGGGTTTCAAGAACGCCTATTCGGGAAGCCCTGCGTAAGCTTGAGCTCGAAGGATTTATAGTAATGGTGCCGCGTAAAGGGGCCTATGTAGCTGACATATCTTTTAAGGATATCGCCGATGTGTTCGAGATCAGAACTGCCCTGGAGGGGCTCGCAGCTGGCTTGGCGGCAGAGCGGATAACCGATGAGGAACTAGAAGCAATGGAAAGGCACCTGGTGGAAAAGGCTGACGCTATATTCCGGCAGGATATGGAGCGCTTGATTGAGGTGGATACCAAATTCCATGAGGCTATTTACAAAGCCAGCCGCAACCAGCGCCTCTGGACCATAATAAATAACCTGCGGGAACAGATTCAGCGTTTTCGGACCACTTCTTTAGCTTATCCTGGTCGTATGCAGCAGTCCCTGAATGAACATCGCCATCTGGTGGAAGCTATTCAGGCACGGGATCCCCAACTGGCCCGTCAACTTGCGCAGGAACATATAGAAAATGCTGAACAAAGTATGATTGAGTCCATAAAAAAGGATGGGTTACCGCTGGCTGAATAAGGAGGGCCATTAGATGTATTATGATGCAGTAATTCTAGCCGGTGGTGAGAACAGCAGCGAACTTAAAAAAATTGCACCTTATGATAACGAAGCCTTGATTATTATAGGCAAATATCCTATGGTTTATTATGTGTACCATGCTTTGAGGAATTCTGCCCATGTAGGCAAAATTGTTATTAGTGGTCCAACCGAAGCGTTACGTAATATTTTTTCCCGGGAAAAAAACGTATTTTTTGTTGATAGAGGTGCAAACGCAGTTGAAAGCTTGGTCAGTGCGGTCAAATTTTTGAGTGAAATGGGCAGCAATAGTCGGTTACTGGTAACTCCCACCGATATCCCGTTCATAACAGTAGAAGCAATTGATGATTTTATTGAGCGCTGCGAGCAACAGGAAGCAGATTTTTATTATCCGCTGATTGCTAAAGAAGTAAATGAAATGCGATTTCCCGGAGTCTCACGTACCTATGTTAAGCTAAAAGAGGGAACTTTTACCGGAGGAAATCTTTTTATTCTTCGCCGGGAAATAATTGATAAAGCTTTGGATAGTGCTTTACGCTTGGTGGAAAGACGGAAAAGCCCGCTGGCGATGGCCGGGTTATTTGGTTTTGGCCTGGTCTGGAAATTGCTCACCAAGCAATTAAGCATTGCAGCTGCCGAGCAAAGATTTGCCAAGGTTATAGGAATCAAAGGTAAAGCAATAATTTCATCCTATGCCGAAGTAGGCGTTGATGTCGACAAACCAAGTGATCTGGAGATTGCCCAGAAGTATCTGGTGGATATAAATTTTTAAATATGCAGGAATAATGGCTACATAAAGGTACTGCCCCGCATAGAATAAGAAAGCAGCATATAACGAGGCAAAAAGATATCCTCCGCCTCGTTGCAGCGGTTATTGAAACTGCTCCGCAGCTTCTGCCGATGCTTAAAAATTCAGCATTCAAAAATTATTTAAGAGGTGTTTTGATAGTGCACTATGCAGCAGTAATACTGGCAGCAGGTAAAGGGGTACGAATGTATTCCGAACTGCCCAAAGTAGCCCACCGGGCAGCTGGCAAACCATTAATATCCCATGTGGCAGGAGCGGTTCGGGAGGCTGGAATTGATGATATCACCCTGGTGGTTGGGCATGGCAGAGAAGTAATAGAGGAAATTTTTGCCGGCGATGCAAAAATTAAATTTGCGGTGCAAGAACAGCAATTAGGTACCGGGCATGCCCTGATGCAAGCTGAGCAAGAAATAGATCCAGCCTGTAGCTTGCTGGTTTTGGCGGGTGACACGCCTTTGCTGCAAGCAAGTACCATAAGGCAGCTTATCGACTTTCACCAGCAAGGGGAGTATTCTGCTACCCTCTTATCTGCGAAGATAAGTAATCCTTATGGATATGGGCGGGTACTTCGGAATATCGATGATTCATTTGCCCGGGTAGTAGAAGAGAAAGATGCCTCGGCCAGCGAAAAAAGCATTACGGAGATTAACTCGGGTATGTATTGCTTTCAGGCGGGCGAGGTTTTTCGGGCTTTAACTGGCATTAGTTCGAATAATGCTCAGGGGGAATACTATCTAACCGATGTTTTAGAAGTGCTAAAAAATAAGCAGCAAAAAATAGGAATATTTTTAAGCAACGCTGAAGAAGATATTTACGGAATTAATGACCGGGTGCAATTAGCTCAAGCTGAAACCTTGCTGCGCCAAAGAAAAAATATTGCTTTGATGAAGAGCGGTGTAACGCTGATTGACCCAGTTTCTACTTTTATAGATAGCGCAGTACAAATAGGACATGATACTATAATATTACCCTTCACTTTTATCGAAGGGGAAACCGTAATCGGAGAACACTGTGAAATAGGTCCGGGTACGCGCATAAACGACTCCACCATCGGGGATGGCGTGAGCATTGAATACTCCCGGGTAAAACAAGCGCGGGTGGGGGATAAGTGCACAATTGGACCTTACAGCTATTTGCGTCCCGAAACCGTATTACTTGAAGGAGTTAAGGTGGGCGATTTTGTCGAAGTCAAAAAGTCTACCATAGGGAAGAACAGCAAAATCCCGCATCTGAGTTACGTAGGAGATGCCATAGTGGGGAACTCGGTTAATATTGGCGCAGGGACCATTACCTGTAATTACGATGGTAAAAACAAGTATCCCACGATTCTGGAAGACGGCGTTTTCATAGGTAGCAATACCAATCTGGTTGCTCCAGTTACCATAGGCAGCAATTCAATTACCGGAGCAGGTTCCACTATTACCCGGGATGTTCCGCCGCAGTCGCTGGCCGTGGAGCGAGCCCCGCAGAAGATAATTACCCGCAAGGGCCGCAACTAGAATTCTAAATTATAATCATTAATGTTGGGAGTAAGATATGGATATTCAATTATTTACCCCTTACACCTTACGCCTCACTCCTAACGCCTCACGAAAATTACAGGAGGTTTTGTAAAATGCAGTCATCCAGATGGAGGATGAAACTCTTTACCGGTAATGCCAACTATGAACTGGCAGGAGAGATAGCCAAATATCTGGGCATACCGATTGGCGATGCGCGCGTATCGCGATTCTCGGATGGGGAGATAAGCTGTGCGATTCATGAAAGTGTACGGGGAGTGGATGTTTTTGTAGTCCAGCCTACCTGTTCACCGGTTAATGAAAACCTGATGGAACTACTGATCATGATCGATGCTTTTCGCAGAGCATCAGCTACTCGTATCAATGCGGTTATACCGTATTATGGCTATGCGCGTCAAGACCGGAAGAGCCGGGCCCGGGATCCAATAACCGCCAAACTGGTTTCCAATCTTATCGTACAAGCTGGTGCACAGCGCGTTGTAGCGGTTGATCTGCATGCCACGCAAATACAGGGTTTTTATGATATTCCGGTTGACCACCTGCCTGGTGTTCCTACCCTGGGTGAGTATTTTAAGAATAAAGGATTGGGTGATGATGCGGTAGTATTATCTCCTGATGTGGGCGGGGTTACCCGGGCAAGAGACTTGGCCACCAAATTGGGATCACCGCTGGCCATTGTGGATAAAAGGCGGCCCGCCCCTAATGTTTCAGAAATAATGAATGTTATAGGGGAAGTAACCGGCAAGTCGGTAATTATCGTTGATGATATTATTGATACCGCCGGAACCATTTGTTCGGCGGCCCAGGTTATGATGGAAAAGGGAGCCAAGGAGGTTTTTGCCTGTTGTACGCATGCCGTGTTCTCGGGACCGGCCATGGAAAGATTATCCAAAGCGCCAATAAAAGAAATTGTCATTACCAACACCATTCCCATAAAAGAAGAATCAAGATTACCTAATATGACAGTCTTATCTATAGCCCCTCTGGTCGGTGAAGCAATTCTTAGAATTCACGAAGATTTGGAAGTCAGCAAGCTTTTTGAGGAATAAAATGAAAATAATCATAGGATTGGGCAATCCAGGCCGAAAATACACCCACACCCGGCATAACTGTGGGTTTAAGGTCTTGGAAGAAATAGCGGGGCATCATCGTATCGAAAAAGAAGAAAGCAAATACGATGCCCTTATTGCTCATCTCAAAATTAGCGGGGAAAAGGTTCTGCTGGTCAAACCGCTGAGCTATATGAATTTAAGCGGTCGGCCGGTGCAGCGATTGGTGAACTGGTTTAAGCTCGATCTCAGCGAACTGATGGTAGTATATGATGATATGGATCTTGAACCGGGAGTGGTGCGTATACGTGCTGCGGGAGGTGCGGGAGGACATAAAGGAATGTTGTCTATAATCGAGTGTCTGGGGACCAAAGATTTTTCCCGGATTCGGGTGGGGATTGGCAGACCCCCGGAGGGAGTCGTTGATTGGGTTCTGGGAGGATTCCATCCAGATGAGAAACCACTGCTGCAAGCAGCCTTTGCCAAAGCTGCTGAAGCTGCCGAAGTCTGGGTGAAAGAGGGAATAAACCGGGCTATGAATGAATACAATTAGAAGCACCAAGGTATATTTGCCTGGCTAAAAAGGAAACATATTTCCAAAAGGAGGCAGGCAAATGAAAATTTACTATATATGCGAGTACTGTGAGCAGATTTTTAGTGTGGCCGATGCAGGGGAAGAAGAAGGAGCCGTTGAGGTAAAAGGGATATGTGAAGACTGTGCCATGGAAATGGGCCTGGTCGAAACCCCTATTCACAACCAGCACTTCTACAACTGATATAGTATTGATTCCCCTGCAAAAAGTAATAATCGTGCATTGCGATCGATAACATAATGTCATTGCGAGCGATAGCGAAGCAATCTATAGTGTCTTTGCGTGTGAAGCAGAATAAGATTGCCGCGTCGCTTACGCTCCTCGCAATGACAAATACGCTAGTTTTCATAGCAATGACAGAATTGCAAAGCAATCGTTTCTATTCAATGCTATTCAGGGACACCATGGGCTTTTGCATTGGAATCAGTATTATAATTCAAAATTTTAAAATTATTGAAAGTGGGGGCCGTTTTTGCGGTGCTCACCTTTAGTTATGGGGAGGCCAAACATTTGAACCGGGGGTTTTTGTCTGTTGTTGAAAAATATATACAAAACAAGGAAAACATACTTTTAACCGGGCTTTCAGGTACAGCCAGGGCTTTTTTATTGGCAGAACTGTTCAAGGCGCATCCGGGCAAGATTCTTTGCCTGCTGGCCAATGAGGAAAAGGCTTATGATCTAGCGCGGAGTTTGCAGGGCTTTGTGGAGCGGGAACGGATTGCCATGTTTTTAGGCCGGGAACTGGTATTCATGCAGGAAAACCATTCCCAGGTCGAAGTGGAGCGCATTCTGACTTTGCAGGATTGTCTTGCCAATCCTCGCCGGAACGCCTTTATAATCGCCACCCCTGGAGCTTTCATGTATCCCTTCATATCTCCCCGCGAGATGCAGCATAATACCTTGACGCTGCAGACCGGGCAGGAATACTTGCTGCGGGAGATACTCTGGCAGTTGATAAACAGCGGTTACAGCCGGATTGACACTCTTACTCGCCCAGGAGAATTTGCCATGCGCGGCGGCATTTTAGACATCTATTCCGTCACCGCCAAAGAACCCTGCAGAATCGAATTCTTTGGCGATCTTATTGAATCTATACGCCATTTCGATATTAACAGCCAGCGTTCTGGCAAGAAGGAAACCAGTTTAACTGTCTTGCCCGCGGATGAACTAAGCGGAGCAAGTCTGAATGCCAGCCTTTTTGATTACCTGTCTGAAGACCTGCCAGTATTTATTGATGAACCCCGGGAATTTTACCAGGTTTATGATAAAAATATCAAAAGGTACCAGGAATCTGTAAAAGAAGCCCACCGGGAGGAAAAGCCGGTTCGTGAATTGCCTTTGTGGGCGAGGGAAGAACTTGAGGCAAAACTGGATTCCCGGACGGTCTTTTACCACAGTTTTTTTTCGGGCAATATTCCCCGGGGCAAAATAGCTTTTACGGAACATGTGGCGCAAAGAGAAATGGAGCCCTTCTACAATAACTGGGAAATATTTTATGCCCGACTACGGGAATGGCAGAGCAAAAACTATCAGGTATGTCTGGCGATAAAAAGCAAGCTGGCTCGCGAACAAATGAAAAAAGAACTGAGCGACCAGGGCATAAGCGGGGTGGAAATAAGCGAACAATCTTTGGAGACCGGATTCAGCAGTTCCACCCTGGCCCTGGCGATAATATCTGAAAAGGATATTTGGGGCAAGGTAAGCAGCACCCGGGGCAGGCGCCCGCGTCAGCGTGAAGAGCGCATCCTGCTTGAGGATCTGAAGCAGGGTGACTATGTGGTTCATGAAAGCTATGGTATCGGTATTTTCCGGGGAGTAACGCGGGTGGAGAACGAGGGGGTAACCCGGGAATATATCCTCCTGCAATATGCTGGTACCGACAAACTTTACCTGCCTATTGACAAACTTGATCTGCTCTACAAGTTTTCCAGTTCCAGCGAGAAAGAGCCCCGTCTGAATAAATTGGGCGGCAATGCCTGGGAACGTACCCGGAAGAAAGTGGCAGAATCTGTACAGGAGATGGCGGAGGACTTGTTGAAGCTGTATGCCAACCGGGAGAGTATTGAAGGTTATGCCTTTTCCCCGGATACCCCCTGGCAAAGGGAATTTGAGGATGATTTTCCCTATTCGGAAACCCCGGATCAACTAAAGGCCATCAATGATGTAAAAAGAGCCATGGAAAGAAACCGCCCGGTGGAGCATCTGATCTGCGGAGATGTAGGCTACGGTAAAACCGAAGTGGCACTGCGGGCTGCCTTTAAGGCGGTTATGGATGGCAAACAAGTTGCTATACTTGTCCCAACCACCGTTTTGGCCGAGCAGCATTACCATACTTTTGTCAATAGATTTGAAAAATATCCGGCAATAATAGAAGCCCTTAGCCGTTTTCGTTCGGCGGCTGAGCAAAAACGAATCATAAATGATATAAAAAAAGGTGTAGTTGATATTGTGATTGCCACCCACCGCCTGCTTTCCAAGGATGTTCAATTCAAGGACCTGGGGCTGTTGGTGATAGACGAAGAACATCGCTTTGGGGTAGCCCAGAAGGAGAAAATAAAAGCCCTTAAGGAAATGGTCGATGTTATCAGCCTGTCGGCCACCCCAATACCACGGAGCCTGCATATGGCACTGACCGGACTCCGTGATCTCAGTCTGATCGAAACCCCTCCTCCGGAACGCTACCCGGTAACTACTTATGTTTTGGAATATAATGAAGAGATAATAGCTGATGCGATCCGGAATGAAATCGGCCGCCGGGGCCAGGTTTTTTTTGTGCACAACCGAATTGAAGATATCTATAAGGTGAAAGAACATTTGGACGAAATATTTCCAGGAATTAAAATAGCACTGGGGCACGGGCGCATGAAGGAGGACGAACTGGCGCGGGTGATGATGGATTTTGTGGCCGGGCATTATCAGCTCTTTTTATGCACCACCATAATTGAATCAGGTCTGGATATGCCCAATGTAAATACGCTGATAGTAGATGAAGCTGATCGCCTGGGGCTCGCCCAACTTTATCAATTAAGGGGAAGGGTGGGGCGATCCAACCGCCTGGCCTATGCTTATCTTACCTACCGGCCGGATCGAATTATTAGTGAAACCGCCCAAAAACGCTTAAACGCCATACGGGAGTTTAATGAACTTGGTTCTGGAATGAAAATTGCCTTGCGTGACCTGGAGATAAGAGGGGCCGGAAATATACTGGGACCGGAGCAACATGGCTATATTCATGCCGTGGGGTTTGACCTTTATTGCCGCCTCCTGGAGCAGGAAACCGCCCGTTTGAAAGGGCAGAGCCGGCGTGAAGAAATCAACCCTCAGCTGGATATTGATGTGGATTACTATATACCGGATACTTATATCCCCGATTCCGGAACCAAGATGAGGATTTATCGCCGGCTGTTGCTGGCCCGGAACTATGAAGAAGTAAATGAAATAGGCGCAGAAATGCTTGACCGCTTTGGACCCTTGCCCCGCGTCGTAGAAAACTTTCTGCAAATCGCCCTTTTAAGAATTACCGCCAAAGAAAAAGAAATTAGCTCGTTACGCCGCAAGGGGCGCAAGATAGAGATACAAATGGCAGAGCGCCTGCCCGCGGATTTTGCTGCCCGCACCCGGGATTTGAATATCACCAAACTCGATGAACGTACTTTCCTTATGCAGCAGGAAAAAACTTCCCTGCTTGATTTGCAAGGGGTTCTGAACAGCATATAGCGGGACAAGGGGAAGGCATGGGGACGGTTCTTTGGAAGGCATGGGGACGGTTCTTTTGCCTTGCAATTAGTTGCAAGGCAAAAGAACCGTCCCCATGCCTTCCAAAGAACCGTCCCCATGCCTTCTTAGCGGGGCAGGCCCCTGATCTTGGCAACCAGCAGAATAATACTGGGGTAGAGCAAATTTATGGGGAAGGTATAGACAGGCGTATATTTAAACTCTAAAACCCGATATAGAATATCCGATGGGAACATATACAGGGCAAAAACTATCAGGCATAAACCAACGGGCAAGATCAAGGCTTTGTAATCTTTAAGCGCAAAGATGTCCTGGATAATAAAAATAAAGCTCTGATAATAAATCATAATAGCCGTGATGCCGATGATAAACCAGAGCAGCAAGAAGGCTACTTCCACTCGGCGAAATTCACCGAAACCAGCTACCCGGAATACTTCAAAGAGCGGATAGCTAAAAAGCTGGGTTAAATCCGGTCCCAATATGGCAATGGTTTCGATTTCAAAAATTATTAACGACAAGCCCCCAATAAGGTACCAATAATAAAGCATCTTCTTCTTTTCTTTAAGATCGGAGACCAGAGGGAGAAACAAACCCCAGAGCACTACCTCATCAAAGGGCCAGTCGGCTGCATAAAAAGCACCAGCCAGCAAAGGTTTCCAAGCCTCCAGCACGGGAGTAAGATTGGATAGCTGGACGAGTGGCAAAGCTATAAAAAAACCAATAATCATAAAGAACAAACTTCCCCCGATGAAAAGTTCCCCCAGCCGTCCCAGTACCGTCAAACCCTGGTATAAGCAGT
>JAQUXM010000084.1:0-5986 GCA_028692415.1 Syntrophomonadaceae bacterium
GTGATCCTCACCGGTTTGCCAAAATATAGCTCACCCATCTCATAGACCGCCAGCCCATTCAACTCTCCAATTCTATCACCATGGGTATTTATCATAATCGTCTCCTGGTTTATATAATCCTGGATTTTCTCCTCCAGCATGGACGAGCGATAGCGTTTTTCCACCCAAGCATTTTTTACATGCCTGGCCTCGACTATTTCCGCACTATCATATTTGGCCCAGCAATCAGCTTCATAAATCAGTTCTACCAGTTTGGCAAACATAGTAGTAATTTTATTCTGATTCCCAGCCAAACGACTGCCATAATCGATCAGAGCGGCTACCGCATCAGGACTGAAATGCCTTAAATCCTCGCGTTCACATACAGCGGCAATTAGTTGCGCATATTCCTGCAAATGCTTTTTATTCTTGTTGATCTCTACATCAAAATCAGCTCGTATCTTAAAAAGCTTTTGAAATTCCTCGTCCCAATCATAGAGCAGATAATAATATTTGGGCTCTCCCCGCAAAATCACCTTTAGGTTCGCCGGAATAGCCTGGGGCTGCAGGGTTTCGGTGTTAGTGATGCCCAGCATACGGCTGATATTCTCAACTACAATTTCCCGGTTCCGGAGTACTCGTTTAAGCGCATCCCATACATAGTAGTTCTTAATGATATCATAGACATTCAGCACCAGATAACCGCCGTTGGCTTTATGTATGGTTCCAGCCTTAATCTTCGAAAAATCGGTAGCCATCACCCCAAATTCCCCTTCATATTCGATCTGCCCAAAAAGATTTGAATAGGTGGGATTGTTCTCAAAAATAACCGGAGCGCAGGTCAATTTTGAATTGTCCACCACCAGATTAACCTGATAGCGGCGTAAAAGTGCCCGCCGGTCCATGCGCCGGAACAGGTTAACCGGGGAATTCTCGTCAGGTATTATAAAAAGCTCGTAATTTTCCAGGATATCCTGCTGCACATCTTCCAGGTGTTTGATTATCTCTTCGGATAAGCGATATTTTGCAAATAGGATGGCAAAATGGGGAGCAGTAGCAGCCCGCGCAGTTTCATTCTCCAGATCTTTAACTTTTAGCTTAATAATTTTTTCCATTTCTTTATACTGGCGAAAAGCTTCATTTAACTTTTCCTGGATGATGGAACTGCGGCGCATCAATTCCACTCGCTCGGTCTCGTTCATAGCCATGAAGTCTTCCTGACTCAATGCTTCACCATCTTTGAGAGGAATGCTGTTTATATTGTTCTGATTGCGTGAAATGGTAAAGCCATGACTGCGAGCCTCTTCATCAAGCTGCAGGTACATGTTGTTGGTCTCCTCAACAAATACGCCCAGCAGAGCATTTTTCTTGGCTTCAAATTCATCACTTTCCAAGGCTTTAATAATCTTTTTTACTATTTTATCCATGTGGGAAGCCAGGTCCTTTTTGAACTCGGCACCCTTCCCCGCAGATAACGCAAAGGCGCGGGGCGAGTCAGGCTGCTTGAAATTGTAACAATAAACCCAGTCCGGTGGCACCGGCTTATCCACTGCCTTTTTTTCCAGGACTTCACGGGCCAATGCATTCTTGCCGGTGCCAAAGGCCCCCGCTAAATATATGTTATACCCCGGCTTTTCAATATTCAGGCCAAAATCCAGCGAGCGGGAAGCTCTCTCCTGTCCAATTATCCCATTTAAAGGTTTTAACTCGGCAGTACTTTGAAATTTAAATATAGCCGGGTTACAGTTCTTGCGCAAATCCTTGAGCTTAACTTTGTACTTGTTATTATTCAAATAATATACCTCCGCAATTAACTAATTAAAAATGAAGGCTCATGCCAGTGTCAGCCTTCAGCAGGCGGGACCCGAATTCATTATAAAGCCGGGCTGCGGCATAAAAACCAGTACAATGCCCGACTGCTATTTTTTCTATATCCATGGCCCGGAGCGCTGCAATGGTCCGTGCCATTCTGCTTTCGGAAGCATTGATTAGATGGGTGCCGCCGATAAAAGCCTGAATTTTGGAGCGTGCAGTTTTTTTACAAGCATGTTCAATAGTATTGATAACTCCCGAATGAGCACAACCGCTTATTATGATCAAGCCATCAGGATGATCTATTATCAAAGCCATATCATCAAGCAGTTTATCTACAAGCATTTCATTGGCAGCCTGTACCTTGAAGTTGCCCCCGGTATCTTCAAAATCATTTACCCGGGGTATTTCCCCGCTAATAAATACCCGGGGGAATATTTCAGCGAATTCATCCATAAATACCAGTTCCGCTCCGGTATCCAAAAGCTCTTGCTGGCTAAAGGAAACTCCAATTTCTCTATAATTGCCGCGTAAGCCGACATTAAACCTTTTGCTGAATATCTGCGAATGAGCATAAATTCGCTTTCGTCCATAATTCTTGCACAAGGCAAGCAAAGCCCCGGTATGGTCAAAATGACCGTGGCTTATCACCAGATCCTCAACCTCCTGTAAATTAATCCCCAGGTGACTGGCGTTGTGAAACAGGGCATCGGCACTGCCCGTATCAAATAGTATTTTATGCCCGTCAATGTTTAAAAAAGCTGAAAAGCCATATTCACCAATAAGTGCCGGCACCGGCGTAGTGTTCTCCACCAGAATACTGATATTAACCTGCATAAGCAACCTCCATCATGATATTTTTGCGAATTATTTTAGATTGATCTACTTCTAGTTTACTTCAGATAGAAAATATATTATACAGTATAGCCATTGATCCTATGCCGGTTAACAGCGAAAGAAACAAGCTGCGGCTCTTAATGGCCACAAAAAGGGTAGGTATGAATACCCAGATGTATATATTGCTGCTGTTTATGTATATGCGCCCCTGCGGGGCTAAAATACTCATAGCGGTTAAAGCGCCTAAAACAGCCGGTGCCACAAACGACAACCATCTTTGCAGCAAGGGCGGAAATTCAAAGCGCGATAGAAACGCCACCGGCAATATACGAGGCAAGAGGCTGACTGCCGATACCCCTATGATCATAAACCATATATTAGTTTCGCTCATTGAATAACACTCCTAAACTGGCTCCAATCAAGGTAGCGACTATAATATTGGAGAGATTGGCCATTGAGGCTGGAATAAGATAGGCCGTTAGAATACATATGGCGGCCGATAGAACTGCAACCCAGGCATCGCTTTTGTTGTGCACCATCAGAACCAATAGGCAGATATACATAGCCGGCAAGGCAAATCCTAATCCCCAGCGGTCAGTATTACCGATCAGGGTTCCCAGCCAGGCCCCTAAAACCGTACTGCTTATCCAGGCCAGATGCGCAGTAAGGTTCAGCCCCGCCATATACGAAGCGGTTGCCTCCTGGTCACGATACCGGCTCATGGCTACCGCATAGGTCTCATCCGTTAATCCATACGATAATAGAGCAGCTATCCAGGTTGGGATATTCTTTAAGTAGGGCACCATTGAGGTGGCAAACAACGTATACCTCTGGTTGATCAGGATATTGGCAGCAATGGCGGTAATTGCCGCACCCCCGGCCTGCATAACTCCTATCGCTACATATTGACCGGCCCCGGTAAAACACAATACCGACATCATCGTGGCTTGTAAAAGGCTCAGTCCGGCTGCATTGGCCATTACTCCAAAGGCAAATCCCAACGGTAGATAACCGAGTACTATGGGAATAGAATCCCTTACCCCTTCCAGAACTTCAATATTGCGCATCTGCTACTCCTTGTAACCAGCATCAGCATAATAGCTGAGTTTTTGACATGATTAAGAAAATTCTAACATTTACCTGAATTGCTAGCCACAACATTTTGCAGATTTCAATTGATTGTCCTGGAATGACCCAAGGGGACACAAGGGGACAGTTCTTCGGTGTTGTTTCGTTGAAACAACACCGAAGAACTGTCCCCTTGTGTCCCTTGGGTCATCTGCGCAGCAGACCAGGCAGCCATGATTCATCATTCTCATACTCCTCCTCTTCTGCCCCGTGTTCGGGGCAGATTTCCTCCGGCTGTGTTCCCTCGATAAAGGCCATCTCGATTTGCCGGGGACATGACTCGCTTGCTACTTTCCCGCTGTCCAGACAAATATTTAGCTTTATTACATTGTCAGGTTTAACAAAATCGCCTTCCGCCAGTTTTATAGAAGCATCGTGCATAAAATTTGCCCAGATAGGTCCGCACGCCACACTGCCAGTCAGGTTTACATTTTGATTTTGGTCATAGCCCACCCACACCGCACAGCATAATTTGGGTGTATAGCCTACAAACCAGGCATCGTTAAATTGATCAGTAGTCCCGGTCTTGCCCGCCGCCGGGCGTCCCACGATATTCTTAAGCTGAGATCCGGTACCTCCCGGTTCCAGCACTCCTTTTAGCATATCAGTAATAACATAGGCATTGTCTGCGCCTATTACCTTTCTTTGATATAAATGGCTTTCTTCCAAAACCACCCCATTTTTATCTGCGACTTTTAATATGTATGATGGATTGCTATATATGCCCTGATTGGCGAAAACTGAATATGCCGCTGCCATATCTACCGGCTTAACTACGCTGGACCCCAACGGCAGAGACAAAACCGGCTGAATATTTTTGAATCCGAACTTTTCAGCGTGGCGGGCACTATTGGCCGGTCCCAGGTACTCATTAACCTGAACTGCTACCACATTATCAGATTTCATAACCGCTTCTTTCAAGGTGAATTTGCGCCAGTGATAAGGTTCATCACCATAATCAGTAGGACGATAAACATCACCAGTAGGCAGTTTAAACTCAACTTCCTCACACATAACCTGGTAAGCAGGGGTAAGGCCATAATCAAGGGCCAGTGAATACATGAAGGGTTTGAAAGTGGATCCGGGCTGGCGCTCCGAATAGACCCGGTTAAAAGTCGAATCGCCATAATTCCTCCCCCCGATTAGCGCCCGAATTTGCCCGTTGCTTACATCCATTGCCACCAGTGCTGCCTGCAGCTTGGGATCACGATCCTGCATGCCAGCCTGGAAGGCTTGATTCGCTGCTTTCTGCATGAATAAATCCAGCGTGGTATAAACCTGAAGTCCACCCTGGTATACCATGCGTTCACCATATTTTTCACTTAGATATTGTTTGACCATGGCTATGAAGTACGGGGCTTCCCCGGCAATATAATCTCCTTTACGATAGTTTAATGCCTGCGCCAGGGCTTTCTTCTTTTCATCCTGAGTGATTATTTCCTCATCCACCATACGCTGTAAAACCACCGCCTGTCTTTTTTTGGCGGCCTCCGGGTATATATAGGGATTATACTGAGTTGGCCAACGGGGTAAGCCAGCCAGCAGAGCAGATTCCGCCAGGCTTAAATCCTTGGCGTTTTTGGCAAAAAAAGTGCGCGCGGCGACTTCGATGCCATAGGCACCCTGGCCAAAATAAATGGTATTGCAGTACATGGAGAGAATCTCGTCCTTACTATATTTTCGCTCCAGTTCCAGGGCATAAAGCAACTCTTTGGCTTTACGCAAAAACGTTCTTTCATTGCTTAAGAATAAATTCTTGGCAGTCTGCTGGGTAATAGTACTGCCGCCTTCCACCACTTCCCCGGCTTTAATATTAATATACATTGCCCTCAAAATACCGCCGATATCAATACCGTAGTGTCTGTAAAAATTTTTGTCTTCAACTGCAATGATCGCCTTGATAAAACTGTCAGGCATCTCCTCCAGATTAATACTGATACGGTTTTGTTCCCCCAGTCCCTTTACCGGCTGACCGTTTATATCATAGACTACTGAGGCTTCTGGAACTTCAACCTGCGGCATACTGAAACTAAACGCGCAGTTGCCGATAAACAGCGTTAATATTAGGCTGTATAGAATTAGCCGCTTGAACATAGCCATCCCCCTTTTTCCTAAATTACCCACATTCAATCCACTTTATCCCTTTGGCCAAGCACAAAAAAACCGCAATTACTTTTGATCGTTAGGCGTGAGGCGTGAGGCGTAAGGCGTAAGGCGTAAGGCGTAAGGC
>JAQUXM010000084.1:6086-10798 GCA_028692415.1 Syntrophomonadaceae bacterium
AGGCGTAAGGCGTAAGGCGTAAGGCGTAAGGCTTACTAAGACAATTCGGATTGGTATAAAGCAAGCCCTATTGTACAATCATTATCCCCTGTTCCACCTCCATTACAGGCATATTGTTTACCTTGCTCTTCACTATATTATTTCTGCGTACGGACTTGGTCAGCAAGCAAAAAGCCGCAATTTCTTGCGGCTTGATTTATCGAAGGATTATTAATATCGGCCTCCGTATATAATTTTTCCAATTTAGAAGCCTTTAAATAGCAAGGCCTTTTCTCCCCTTACCCCTGACTCCTCACCTTATCAAGAGTATTTAACACAAATATTGCTGATCAGCTCAGCTACATCCTGAACATAATCCTGAGCCATTTCAATATGCTCATAGACCTCGCGCCATTTTATTATGGCAATAGGATCGCTTTCATTTTGGAACAACAAGGCTACTCCGTTGCGATACAGGGTATCCTGTTTTCTCTCCAGTTGCCTGATTTGCTCGCAACATTCCAAAATCTCTTTATTATTGCTCTCCAGATGGGCTATGAGGTTAAAGGCCTTTTCCTGAAACATCAAGGCTTCGATAAGGACTTTTACCATTTCCTTGACCCGCTGATCCGGCTGCCCGGCTTTATAAAGAATCATCCGGTCGATAATACCCGTAATATAATCCAGGGTGGTGGATAGTTTCTGAACCAGTTGAAAGGCATCCTCGCGATCAAATGGCAGTATAAAGCTGGTGTTCAACCTGCGCATCAATTCCTGGATGAGCAGATCTCCTTCATGCTCCATCGCTGTTAACTTCGCCATTTTTATATCAAGCTCCGTGTAGTCGTTGACTACATCAAGTAGTATATCGCCTCCCCTTACTACCATTCGCGCACTTTCACTAAATAAAACAAATAAATGCTCATCTTTGGTGCCAAACAACCGCAACGCCATCACCCCTTGTTTTGAAATATTATTAGCTTTTTTATGATTAAAACTTAACATAAGCAACTTATTTAACATCGGAAGATACTGCGAGCAGTTTCTTTCGCAGCACTGCAACGATGCGGGGGATTAGAACCCGCTGCCTGTTTTGTTAATAGGAACCCGACCGCTTAAAATCTTTTCGCCTCGTTATAGTGCTCTTAGATAGTCAGGACGCAGGTAGTCCCGGTCATTTTTGTTGATGATGTTATTTATCAAAGTCAATATTTTATCTTTGTCTTCCGGAAG
The DNA here is from genome assembly GCA_028692415.1 of Syntrophomonadaceae bacterium. GTDB lineage: Bacteria > Bacillota > Syntrophomonadia > Syntrophomonadales > Syntrophomonadaceae > JAQUBU01. The sequence goes on from JAQUXM010000084.1 coordinate 7,299, forward strand.
CCGGCCTTTGATCGCCAGGTAATTCGAAGCATGATTGCTTCGAAACTCGGTTCCCTGAAGCTCCAGATTATCAATCATTATTCGCAGTTCGTCCAGAATTTCGAATGGTTCAGGAAGCTCAAATTCTCCCTTTTGGCATCTCTTATATAATTCAGTCCGGGGTTCCAACATCAGTGTTAAAGCCCCGATATAATCCGGGTTGATATCATTTAAGATCCTCGCTGTTTCCCGGGCATGAGTCACAGCCTGGGGGGTTCTTCCTGCCAACCCCAGTAATACGGTAACCGATAGAAGAATACCGGCCTCGCGAATCTTCCTGCCGGCTTCTACCATTTCATCATAAGTTACACCCTTTTTTATAGCTTTTAACAACTGTGCATCTCCAGTCTCAACCCCCAAATAAGCAATCGTCAAACCGGCTGCCTTGAGTTCCTGCAAATCTGACAGTTCCTTCTTCAGAATGCTGTCCGGGCTGGCATATATGCCTACATGTTTCAAACTGGGAAAGCTGCTGTATAATTCCTTTAATATTTCCAGTAAATCACTGGTCTCCATCGCCAGGGCATCTCCATCCGCCAGAAAAACTTTAAGCAAATTGCCATAATATAGTCTGGCCATGCTAATGTCAGCCTTTATTTCTTCCATGCTCCTGACCCGATACTTTTTATCTTTGTACATCGAACAGAAAGTACATCTGTTATGAGAACAGCCTACGGTGCACTGCAATATATAACTTCTGGCCTCACTGGGCGGGCGGAAGACATTTCCTTCATATCTCATTTTCTAACCCCCTTTGACCCATTTTTAAGGATTACACATCCAAGTATTTCATTATCTCTCGTATCTCAACTATGGTATTCATCTATTAATAACTATTATTATACAAAATAATTTAATTTGTGAAACAAAATACATTTAATCGATTATAATCTAGCCATAATTTTTGTTCAACTAGGATAAATTATTTTTAGGGTGCGAGAAGCATTGAGGAGGTTTTTTGTTTGGCTAGAAAAAAGGGTATCATGTCTGAACATCTCAAATATGAAATCGCACGGGAACTTGGTGTGGATCAATTGGTATCCACAGCAGGATGGGGTGCGGTCAGTTCGCGAGACTGTGGAAACATGGTAAGCAAAGCAATTCAAATAGCCGAAAGAAGTCTTTCCCCGCAACAACAGGTATAATCTACTCGCACTTTTTATGGGGGATCTACCCCCATAAATTATTTTTACACCTGGATCGGTCTTTTAATTCCCCCCGCGACTTTGCATATTTCTTCGCCATTTTACTAACGGGCCGGCAAAATAAGCTATTATTATCCAAAATATCAAAAATATAAAGGTTACTTTTATGAGTCCTGCCCCAAGCAGTATGCCGATAATTGCAGTAATCCACAGACCAGCTGCTACCGAGAGTCCTCTAATCTTGCGATCCTCAGACATCCAGATAAGACCAACCCCGATAAATCCCAAAGCTGATATAACCTGAGCGGACAATCTTCCTGGATCTGTGTACCAGGGATAGTCAAACATTTTAAAAAATTCAATCGACGTGAGAGTAAGCAAGGTAGAACCCATACAAACAATCGCGAATGTTCGCGCTGTGAAAATATATTTTCCCATGTTAAGGCCAATAATCATTCCAATTACACCGGATAATAAAATCCGGAGAATGAAAACTTCCATCTTTACAATACCTGGTAATTAGGCGCCTCTTTGGTTATGGAGATATCATGCGGATGGCTTTCGATTAAACCAGCATTGGTTATACGCACGAATTTGGTTTTGGATTTCATTTCTTCAATATTCTTGACTCCGCAATATCCCATACCGGCTTTCAATCCGCCAATTAACTGGAAAATAGTTTCCGATACATAACCTTTATACGGCACCCGGCCTTCGATACCCTCGGGTACCAGTTTCTGGGCATCCTCCTGGAAGTAGCGGTCGCAGCTACCCTGAGCCATAGCTCCCAATGAACCCATACCGCGATATACTTTATAGCTTCTGCCTTGAAGAATCAGGGTCTCGCCCGGACTTTCATCAGTACCCGCAAAAAGATTACCCAGCATTACACTATCAGCACCTGCCGCAATGGCTTTGGCGATATCTCCTGAATATTTTATGCCACCATCTGCAATGATGGGTACATCATACTTGCTGGCTACTGCTACACAATCAACTACCGCAGTTATCTGTGGTACCCCTATTCCGGCTATTACGCGAGTGGTACAGATTGAGCCCGGGCCAATTCCCACCTTCACCCCATCAGCACCTGCCTTTATTAAGGCTTCGGTGGCTTCGCCGGTGGCCACATTACCGGCAATCAATTCAATACCGGGAAAATTACTTTTTATTCTAGTTACCATATTAATAACATCCTGCGAGTGCCCATGTGCAGTATCCACTACGATGACATCGGCACCCGCTTTAATTAAGCCTTCCACCCGCTCCATCGTATCACGGGCAGTTGATACCGCAGCTCCCACCAGCAGCCTTCCCCGGCTGTCCTTGGCCGAGTTGGGATATTTGTAGGTTTTCTCAATATCTTTGATGGTGATTAATCCCATTAAATTGAAATCATCATCAACCAACGGGAGCTTTTCGATTTTATGCTTGCGCAGTATATCCATAGCCTCGTTCATACTGGTGCCTACCGGCGCTGTAACCAGTCTCTCACTGGTCATTACGTTCATGATAGACTGGTTAAAATCGGTTTCAAAACGAATATCGCGGTTTGTAATAATGCCCACCAGTTTGCTGCCTTCAGTAATCGGCACCCCGGAAATCCGGTAATGTTCCATAATATCCAGTGCGTCTTTTATTCTGTTTTCCGGCGATAAAAAGAAGGGGTCGGTAATCACTCCATGTTCCGACCTTTTTACCCGGTCCACCATCCGGGCCTGCTCTTCGATTGTCATGTTCTTGTGAATTATACCTATTCCACCCTCACGAGCTACGGCAATAGCCATCCGGGCTTCAGTAACTGTATCCATACCCGCGCTCAAAATTGGAATACTCAGCTTGATATTGCGGGTTAAGCGAGTCGTAACCTCTACGTCTTTGGGTGCCATTTCCGAATGCCCCGGTACTAATAGCACATCATCAAAGGTGAGACCTTCTTTACTGAATTTGTCGTTCATCTGCCTGGCCTCCTTTAGAAATTTAGATTATATTATCTTATTATTCGCTAAGTTTCAAGCCAAGCCGTTGAGCATAATCCGCAATCAATCCCCGCCAATCACTGAACCTATGCCATATTGAAAAAAATGTTCCGTCAAAGACTGAACCCCCGCTTCGCTCAAATTAAAGCGCTCCGCCATCTCCCGGTTGCTTAAACCCTGTTCGATGCTGCTAATAAACTGGTCAAAATCAATGCCGGCCTCAGCGGTCATTTCATTAAGGGAAACCGTACGGCTCCATGGCGGAAAAGACCCCTGATTCTCAGCTTGCTGGTTATACATGGTTCATCCCCCTTTTTGCCTATAGCTTTCCCCCATT
>JAQUXM010000085.1:0-3492 GCA_028692415.1 Syntrophomonadaceae bacterium
GCGGGACATCCCATGGGACCTCTGGCTCTGGCTGACATGATCGGGCTCGATATCTGCCTGGCTATTATGGAGACTCTATATAAAGAGTTTGGCGATCCCAAATATCGCCCCTGCCCGTTGCTGGCTAAAATGGTACGTGCCAAGAAACTGGGACGCAAAACCGGTGAAGGATTCTTCGTTTACTAAAATGGAGTTTAAATAAATTTACAAACATATATAGAAAGGGGAATATTTAATGTCAAGAGAAGTTGTATTGGTCGGCGCTTGCCGCACACCCGTAGGAACCTTCGGAGGTACTATCAAAGATGTAGGAGCTGCAGAACTGGGACGGGTGGTAATGGTGGAGTCCCTAAAGAGAGCTGGAATTAAGCCCGAACAGATCGATGAAGTAATATTTGGTTGTGTATTGCAGGCTGGTCTGGGCCAGAATGTGGCCCGGCAATGCATGATTCATGCTGGAATCCCCAAAGAAGTTACCGCCTTTACCATCAACAAGGTTTGCGGTTCCGGACTCAGAGCAGTCAGCCTGGCTGCCCAGATTATTAAAGCTGGCGATGCCGACATTATTATGGCCGGTGGAACCGAAAACATGGACAAGGCTCCGTTTATTCTGCCCAATGCCCGCTGGGGGTACAGAATGTGCATGCCCAAGGCAGATATGCTGGATGAAATGGTATTTGGCGGCCTCTTTGATATCTTTAATGGCTACCACATGGGTATAACTGCCGAGAACATCAACGATATGTATGGCATTACTCGTGAAGAACAGGATGCTTTTGGTTTCCGCAGTCAGGAAAGAGCAGCGGCCGCAATTAAGTCGGGAAGATTTAAAGACGAAATAGTACCGGTGGTTATCAAGGGCAAAAAAGGTGATATCGTATTTGATACCGACGAGCATCCCCGCCTCAGCAGCCCTGAAGCCATGGCTAAACTGTCCCCTGCTTTCAAAAAGACTGGCAGCGTAACTGCCGGCAACGCCTCTGGAATTAACGATTCGGCTGCTGCCGTGATCGTAATGTCCAAGGAAAAAGCTGATGAATTGGGCATCAAACCCATGGCCAAAGTTGTCAGCTATGCTTCCGGCGGTGTAGACCCCTCTGTAATGGGCCTGGGACCCATCCCGGCATCCCGTAAAGCCCTGGAAAAAGCCGGCATGACTGTAGACGACATCGATCTGATTGAAGCCAATGAAGCCTTTGCCGCTCAGTCCATCGCCGTAGCTCGCGACCTGGGTTGGGCTGACAAGATGGAAAAAGTCAACGTCAACGGTGGAGCCATAGCTATTGGGCATCCTATCGGAGCATCCGGCGCCCGTATTCTTGTAACCCTTCTTTATGAAATGCAGAAACGCGGTTCCAAGACTGGTCTGGCAACTCTCTGCATAGGCGGCGGACAAGGTACCGCTCTAATTGTTGAAGCCATGTAATATAAAAATTTAGTCGTAAGGCATTAGGGGTAAGGGGCGATTTCTTCATTAAATATCGCAACCTGCTCCTTAGCCATTACGATACTCAAGTTTTAAAACTTAAAATTTAAAGGAGGGAATAGTTTTGCCGCATAATAATTATCTATATCAGATGCGCGACATTAAGTTCCAGATGAAAGAATGGCTCGACATGGAAAAGCTCCTGTCTTGCGATGGTTACAAAGACTATTACGGAGTTGACGATCTGGACGGGTTCCTGGATGTTAACTTCAAAATCTGCCGCGACGTGCTCTGCCCGGCTAATAAAGACTCTGATGAAATCGGTTTCCAATTTGTCGGAGGCAACGAAAATGCTGTAAAAAGTCCTGATGTCTTCAAGACGGTTTACAATACGGTTTGCGAAGCCGGCCTGGGACCCCAGTTCGGTGACCGCGAAGTAGAAGGCCGCATGCCCTTGGCTTGGTACGCTCCGATTTTGGAAATGCAATCAGGTGCATCCCCGGCCATGGTAATGCTGTGGTCTCTGACCCAGGGTGCTACCACTGTCATCCAGTATAATGCTGCCCAAAGATTTAAAGACCTCTACCTGCCGAAGATGTACACGGGCGAATGGGGCGGATCCATGTGTTTGACCGAGCCGGGAGCAGGATCCGACGTTGGCGCTGTTCAGACCAAATGCTTCCCCACCGACACTCCGGGCCTGTGGAAGATCAAAGGCCAAAAGTGCTTTATCACCACCGGTGACAATGATTGTGTCAGCAATATCATCCATCTGGTACTGGCCAAGGATCCCGATGCCAAACCTGGCACCGCCGGCATTAGCTGCTTGATGGTTCCGAAGTACTGGGTTGATGACGATGGCAACATGACCAAATGGAATGATGTAACCACAATAGGTCTCGAGCACAAACTGGGTATCCATGGCTCCGCTACTGCTGCCTTGGCCTTTGGCGAAAACGATGATTGCTATGGCTGGATGATCGGCGACGGACCGGTGGACGGCCGCGGCAAAGGAATGGCCCAAATGTTCCAGATGATGAACGAAGAACGCATCAACACCGGCTTATTCTCTCAGGGCGTTATAGGCGCAGCTTACTATTCAGCCTTGGATTATGCCAAGGTCCGCGTACAGAGCAGAAAGGCCACCGACCCCAAGGGACCCGCCGTACGGATCATCGAGCATGAAGACGTGCGCCGTATGCTGATGCTGCAGAAGTCCATCATGGAAGCCTGCCGGGCGATGGTTTACTCCTCCTACTACTATATCGATATGGGCAAGGAAGCTTCCACTGAAGAAGAAAGAGATCTCGCTGAAGACTTCTTCATGATTCAAAACCCGATCTGCAAGGCCTTTATATCCGACATGGCTTGGGCCATGACCTCAGAAGCGATGCAGGTACACGGCGGCTACGGCTTCATGGAAGAGTATGCACCGGCCTCCCTGGCCCGCGACTGCAAGATCTACTCCATCTGGGAAGGAACCAACTTCATGCACGGGCAAGACCTGACCGGGCGCAAGTATACTATGAAGGGCGGCGAACCGTTCAAGAAATGGCTGGCGCTGATCGAAGACTTCCTTAACAACAAAAAGATTGCAGAACTCGATAAAGAATTTGCCATGATGGCAGATGCTTTCGCTGCTTTCAAGACCATGATGGATCTGAATGGAAACTGGATTAAGGAACATTTTGAACTTAAACAGCTGTATGCTACCCGGATGTTGCATTCGGCGGCGAAGGTTCTCGGCGGCAGGTTCCTGCTCGAACAAGCCGTTATAGCTGCGCAGAAGCTGGCGGAATTAGGCGAAGATCATTTCGATGCCAACTTCTACAAGAGCAAAATCGCCACTGCCAGGTTCTTTGTTATGAATGTTGTACCCGAAGTATTTGGAGTTCTGAAGTCCATGCAGCATCCTGACACCAGTTGTATTGACCTCGCCGAAGAGGCATTTATGTAAATAGAAGAGTCCTGTATTAACGACAGGAGGCTATTTCAACTAAATGAATATAGAGCGGAATTCTTATGAGTTCCGCTCTAGTTATAACGAGGCAAGCCTGAACTGTGTA
>JAQUXM010000085.1:3592-10729 GCA_028692415.1 Syntrophomonadaceae bacterium
AACGAGGCAAGCCTGAACTGTGTATTGAGTGAAGCATTCTCCGTCTCGTTGCAGCGGTGTGAAAGAAACTGCTCCACAGTTTCTACTGATGCTTAAATGAGGCGAAAAGATGTCCCGCGCTTCTTTTAATGGTTGGGTTCCTATTAACAAAACAGGCGACGGGTTCTTATTACCCGTCTCGTTGCAGCGGTGTGGAAGAAACTGCTCCGCAGTTTCTTCCGATACTTAAATACAAAGAAAAACAAACAAAAAAAGAAAGATAAAGGAAAAAGGAGGCAGTTATATGTATCAGAAGACTATGGAAGAATATAAAAGCAAGCTGATAACGGCTGACCAGGCTGCTCAACAAGTACAATCCGGTGACTGGGTGGAATACGGCTTTGGGATTAACTGTGCCCGGGATTTTGACGAAGCCCTGGCTAAACGCAAAGATGAACTCCTGGATGTAAAAATTCGCTGTGATATTGGCTCCTACCAGCATTTTACCGCAGAGGCCGACCCGAGCGGAGAACATTTTACCTGGAATAGCTGGCATGTAGCAGCTCATGACAAAAAATTTATTGGGAAAAACCTTTACTATATTCCCATGAAATTTCATGAAAACCCGATGATGACCAGAAACGACTGTGACCCAACCAATGTTGCAGTTATTCAGTGTACACCCATGGATAAACATGGCTATTTCAATTTTGGCGGCAGTTCGGTTAACTGCTGTGCGATGATTGAAATGGCTCGGGTGAGCATTTTGGAAGTCAATAGTAATATGCCTCGCTGTCTGGGTGGAAACCAGGAATGCATCCATATTTCACAGATAGACTATGTTATTGAAAGTAAAAATGAACCCATCATGTCTCTGGGTGCATCCCCGGCTAGTGAAGTTGAAATCAAAATTGCCGAACATATTATTGGACGCTTGTACAATGGTAATTGCATTCAACTGGGTATAGGGGGTACTCCAAATGCAGTGGGCAGTATGGTAGCCGCCTCTGATTTAAAGGATTTGGGAGTACACACTGAGATGTATGTCGATGCTTATCTCCTTATGGCTAAAGCTGGAAAAATTACGGGTGCCAAAAAGAAGATCGACAAATATAAACAGGTTTATTCCTTTGCCATGGGAAGCCCGGAATTATATGAATATATAAATGATAACCCTGGACTGGCCTCATTTTCAGTCGATTACACCAACAGCCCCTGGGTGGTAGCACAGATAGATGATTTTGTATCTATCAATGCCTGTATTGAGATCGATTTATTTGGGCAAGTATGTTCAGAATCCGTTGGCACCAGGCATATTAGTGGTACTGGAGGACAACTGGACTTCGTCGAAGGTGCTTATAAGTCCAAGAATGGCCAGAGCTTTGTCTGCCTGCCTTCAACCATAGAAATGAAAGGGGAAACCAAGTCAAGAATCAGGCCGATTCTAACTCCCGGAGCGATTGTAACCGATCCCCGTACAGCTACTCACATGGTGGTAACGGAATATGGAATAGCTAAACTCAAAGGCAAGAGCACGTGGGAAAGAGCGGAAGCTTTGATTTCTATCGCTCATCCGGATTTCAGGGATGAATTAATTAAAGAAGCGCAAAATATGAATATCTGGAGAAAGAGCAACAAATAGGGATAGCCAGAGGCGGGAGGGGACTAGTGTGCGGCTAAATTCACCCTGCCGCCCCGGCATGATAAAAAACAAAAAGGACAAGGGGACAGGTACCTTGTCCCTTTTGTTTTCAATTTAAAGAACCGCAAAAGAGGGACCAGGTACCTGTCCCTCCTGTCCCTCTTATTCTGCTACACCAGACCTGATACCGTATTTAGCTGCTTTCCTTACTACGGTTGGTTGGCTGATTCCTAAGGCTTTAGCGACTGCATAGGTAGAAGAATACAGGGAAAAGGCATTTTCGAGTATCCGGCGTTCGGTGCTTTCCAGCGCGTGCTGCAAGGGAACAACTCCCGAATCATCGACACCGGGTAGAACCGGTCCCAGCTCAGACCAGGAAGACAACTCTCTTAGGGTAATGGTATCATGCAATGAGGTGACTACCAGCCGTTCAATCAGATTTTCCAGTTCCCGGACATTACCCGGCCAATCATAAGTTATAAAATAGGCCAGCACATCGTTGGATAGCCTTTTGTTGAGCTGATGACGCTGATTGAATTTCTCCAGAAAATGCTGACTAAGTACCGGTATATCATCCCGGCGTTCTCTTAACGGAGGTACGTGAATAGGAATAACATTCAAGCGATAGTAGAGATCCTTGCGGAAAAGCTTCTTTTTGACCATTTCGCCAAGATCGTAATTGGTTCCGGCCAGGAGACGCACATCAATATCCATAGTGGTGGTTCCTCCTACCCGGCTAATTTGCCTCTCCTGAATCACCCGCAGTAGTTTTACCTGCAAACCCAGCGGCAGGTCGCCAATTTCATCTAAAAACAAAGTACCGCCGTTGGCCAGCTCAAACATGCCGGGCTTGCCCTGTTTACCGGCACCTGAAAAGGCACCTGGTTCATATCCAAAAAGCTCAGATTCCAACAAATTCTCGGGAATAGCTCCGCAGTTTATTTTGATATAGGGGCCGTCCCTGCGGTTGCTGTTGGACTGGATCGTATTAGCGACCAGTTCTTTACCGACGCCGGACTCTCCCTGGATAAGTACTGTCGAATCAACTGATGCCACCCGCACCGCCAGGGTTACAAGGTCACGCATCTTACTGGAATGAACCACACACTGAGTTCGGATTTTTAATTCCTGCAGCTCGGTTTGATAAGCACGAGACAGACCTTCAAATTGTTCCAGTTTTTCCTGAAGATCGTTTAATTCGCTGATATCACGAACATTTGTAACCACCAGGATGATATTGCCCAGATCATCCCTGATGGGAGTGCTGGTTACCAGAGCGGTGCGTCCGGTTTTAGCCTGCAGGGTAATGGTGATGGCATCGTTTTTTTCCAGAGCCAGTAGGGTCCCTGAGCGAGAGAATATACCGTCGCGTACCAAGTCTTGCATATTACGCCCGATGCATTCCTCTGCCTTTACACCCAAAATACGCTCAAACGCCTCATTCAACCTTATTGTGTTGGCTTCGCCATCGGTAATGTAAAGACCGTCATATGAAGAATCAAAAATAGCATCCAGTTCCTTTTCACGCAAACCTTCCATATGTTTTAACTTGCGTTCGAGTTCGTTAAGTTCGGTTATATCCCGTACATTGGTAACAATTAAGGCAATATTGCCTTTCTCATCAAAAATCGGGGTGCTGGTCACCAGTATTTCCTTACCTGACCTGGGAGTAAGGTTAATGGTTACACTTTCTTTTTTTTCCAAAACCAAAAGTGAACCGGAGTTTGAAAAAACGCCTTCTTCCACCAGTTCCGCCATATTGCGACCGACGCATTCCTCGGAACCAACTCCGGTAATTCGCTCAAAGCCTTTATTTAGACGAAGCGTATTGCCCTGGCCATCCGTAATGTACAATCCATCAAATGAGGATTCAATAATAGCATCCAATTCACGATTGAGTTCCTTGGTGCGCGCCAGTTCTTCGGCGATTTGCTCTAAATCGGCAATTTCCTGAAGTACGGCGACTGCTCCTATAAGCTGTCCATTCTTAAGAATCGGGGTGCGGTTGGATATAAAGGCAGTGCCCACTTCTTCAATGCGTTGGGTGACCTGGGGCTGCAGGTTTTTTAAAACATCAGCCAGCCCGCTGGTGCGAAAAAGGTCGTTTATGTTGCGGCCGAGGGCATCATCGGCCGATATTCCGGTTGCCTTTTCAAACGCCTTGTTGAAATAATTGACATTACCGTCATTGTCAATAGAAATCAAAGGATTGTAAATAGAATCAATACAGGCTTCCCAATAGCTTTTTCGTTCTTGAAACAACTCGGTGAATGACCAGAGAAGATTCGAAAACTTCCTGCTGTCAAGAGATTCATGCATTTCTTTTAAGGTCAGCTGATGCTTCAAATCGTTTATTATGGCCTGAAATTCATTGGCAAATTTAATAATTTCCTTATCGGTTGACATCAAATCCTTTACCAGGCATTTGGGGGCGAACCCATTGCCAATCGCCTGTAAAATTTGATTTTTGGTAATAACTCCAATTATCTCGTTGCCGGAATCAAAGATAGTAGCACCATTTAGACCGCAGTCCGAAAGATAAGTATAAGCTTCGTCGATGCGCATTTCCAAATCTATGGACAAGGAACGTTTAAGTAATCTATTAACGACGGTCATCGTTTCACTCTCCTAACTTTACTTTTCACATTATAGCATAAGTAAATTAGTATATGTCAGGAGGGAAAAGCTTGCTTGATAGCCAACACCCAGCAACACCCCGGCCAATAATTCTAACCGGAGGTTGCTGGGTGTTTATCTCATACTTTTTAGTACGGGCAATCTATGAATTACCCTTACATTAATTACGATTCACTGTACTATTCAATGAATTTAAGCTACTTTGGCAAGGGTTCTCTGAACTGTTGCATCTAACCTAAACAGCCGCATCCATTCCGCATTTAGCTCCTCAATGCTGAAGCTAGGTTGCCACTCAACTGTGCCATGCAACTGCTCATTAGTCTCAAGATACGATTCTGCCCATCCAGATTCGAACTCGCGCGCCCCATTTTCACCTGCAATATAAAAGCAGTCTATCCACTCCTGATTAATTGCATCAATGGGCAAAAGTGTCTCGGGTTCCTGCTTGGCCTGCAAGAGTTCTTCAAAATCAAGGTAAGCATTAATCCAATTACTGGTCATGACATCAACAACTGCTTCATTGCCGATCAAGAAGCAGCTAATCCATTCCTCGTTAATGCTTTCGATACTGGCAACCACATGGTGGCCGATAACTCCATGCAGGAAATCCAGTAAAGAAAGGTAGAGATCAATCCAGCGGCTCAAGCCCTGCTCTGCACTTTCGGATTCTTCCATGAAGTTTTCAGTTAATAAGTCATTAATCTCCTCCATATCCGGAGTTAATTGTTGGCTTAAAGGGCCATGAAGATCTTCCAATGTTTCCACATAGGAAGGAACCCAATCCTCGGTGAAATCTGCTGAATATTGTTTGCCGATCATAATATTACCTCCCTTGCTTGTGGTATTTGAACCACATTCGATTATACTTGCCAACGGTTTGGTAGATGACCGTGATGTAAATATTAAAACTCAATACTATGTCGCTTATCCTTTTTAAGCAGATAAAATGCTACAATTCTAAAACATAAAATTATTGGTATGGTATCTACTCATTCTGATTTCTATACACGCAAAAACCATGCCAACTATTAAAGAATATCGGAGAAAATATATAAAATGCCGAGAATAGGAGGTTATATGGTTATGAGAGTAAAGATCTGTTTAAGCAAAATAGCGTAACAATACAAACTTAAATCAAAAAAATTCATAATCGCATCATATTGATTACAAAATGAATCACAATTTAATAAATCCGATGCTTTGGCATATAACGCTGTGAAAAATAAGTTCCCCATATTACTTGTTTTAAGAGATATGGCTGGTATAATTACTATTAAATCCAATATTATGGACTATTTCAGGCAGGGAGGTTAAGATGAGCAGGTATCTCTATCTCTTGCTACCGGCTATTCTATTTAGTTTTTATTTCAAGTATACAGGCAGCGAAATAGCCATGTTTTTCACAGCTTGTCTGGCTATTGTACCTTTGGCGGGAATTATGGGAGAGGCTACGGATAATCTGGCTTGCTTCACCGGTGAAAAAATCGGTGGTTTGTTAAATGCTACCTTTGGCAATGCCACAGAATTGCTAATAACCATATTTGCTCTCAAAGCGGGGCTTTTCTCAGTTGTCAAGGCATCAATTGCCGGAAGTATACTGGGTAATATTCTGCTGGTTTTAGGTTTGTCGATTTTGGTAGGCGGGCTAAAAAACGGGCCACAGTCTTTTGACCGCACCCATGTCAGCAATCAGACCAGTCTGATGTTTCTCTCGGTTATTGCGCTGATTGTTCCGGCGGTATTCTTTCATGGCAGCAAAGATTTTCTGGCTCTTGAGGAATTCAGCCTGGGGGTGGCGGCTATATTAATTATTCTTTATTTTGCCGGAATTTCCTTTTCGATGCGGAATAACAGCGAAGTTTGTGAAGTGGTGGAGATTGAAGGAAAATGGAGTAAAAGCAGATCTATGCTTATGCTGGCTTTGAGCACCGTCTTTATAGCGCTGGAAAGCGAACTGCTGGTCAGTGGTATTGAACCGGTAACCCAAGCTTTGGGCTGGTCGGAGTTCTTTATTGGTATTATAATAATTCCTATCATCGGCAATGCGGCTGAACATTCCACCGCTGTCTTGATGGCTTTTAAAAACAAAATGGACCTGGCTTTCGAAATTGCTATTGGTTCCAGTGCTCAAATTGCTTTGCTGATAACCCCGATTCTTATTTTTCTAAGTGTGCTGTTCGCCAAACCGATGAACATCATGTTCAATTACTATGAACTGGTGGCGGTAAGCCTGGCAGTTTTGATTGCCCAGTTTATAAGTCTGGATGGGGAATCGAACTGGCTGGAAGGTTCCTTGTTGGTAGGGGCTTACCTGATTATCGCCTCCGCTTTCTTCTTTATATAACGAGGCGCCGCCTCGTTGCAGCGGCGCGACAGAAACTGCTCCGCAGTTTCTTCTAATGCTTAAATTATTTCAGGTAATAGGTGTCACCGCTCTGTTCTATCTGCTTCAAGCGCATCAGGCGTTCCAGGTGTTTGAAGATAGCCATCTTTTCCATCCAAAACATAAAGGGGTCCATTTTTACCTGTGTTCCGTAGAATATTTGCTGCCGGGCCAGTTCTTCCAGCCTGGCTGGCTGTTGTAAAGCAAGCAGGACTTGTCTTTCCTTATTAAGGATTATTTCCTGATAATTTTTTAGCTTTTTAGGGATGTCTTCCTTAATAATACCTTTGTGTGATGAAACAATAACTGCTGGATTTATTTCAATACATTTTTGAATGGATGTAATAAAATCATCAAGGTTGCTGCAAAGATGGCCATACCAGGGGCCGAATCCGGTAAGATCAATGTCTCCGCTGAATAAAATGCCGCTTGTTTCCTCATAAAAAGCACAGTGCCCCGGGGTATGACCCGGGGTATGAACAACCTGCAAATGCAC
>JAQUXM010000086.1:0-3894 GCA_028692415.1 Syntrophomonadaceae bacterium
AAATAATAAGATATCATCATAAAACAAAATCCTGCATACATAAGTAACATGTTTAATATATAAATGCAGGAGAAATCCATGAATAATAATGTCAATATTATTGGTGAATATGAACAAGCCCGAAGTTTACATGGCCGAGGCGATTATGAACAGGCTCAGCCATATTTTGAAGTAGCTCTTGCCCAGACCCGGCCCAGAGATGAACACGCACTCCAGCTGTACTGGGAATACAGTCTATGCCTTTACCAACTTGGAGAATGTGCCAAAGCTCTATCAATAATTGAAGAAGGATTGTCCTACTATCCCGACTGCCGGGAGCTGTTTTTTATTAGGGGAAAGATTTACTATCAAATAGGTTTGTTAGACCAGAGCCGGGTTTGCTTCGCCAAATACATTGGTATAAAAACAAGCTTGCTGAACTACCCGGAAGGTGTTAGGGATAATAGTACGGCGTTTTGGTATCTAAGCTTAATTTATGCGCATGAAGGGAAAACAGAAGAAGCTCTGAGCTCACTAAAGCTGCTTGACATGGAAAACATCAACTTTGCCAAGCTTAGAGTACTGGGTTCATTATTTATAAAATCCGGTATAAACATAAAGCTGCTAATTGAAAGTTTAAGGCTTAATAAGACCATCAACGAGCCTTACCTTGCCCAATTACTCCTAAAGCTAGAAACATATGAAGCTTGTCTGGAATTAATCAATCATTCCGATAAAAAATATTCACTTCATATGGAATGGATGCAATGCCAGTTGCATTTGGGCAGGTATCATGAGGTCCAAAGCATGATTGATGAGGATGCTTCTCTCATTATGATAAATGACAACTTAAGCATATATTATTGCATTTCCAAATGGCTGCAATCCCCGCGTCAAAGCGCCGCCCCGCTACTGGCCAATTCAGACCATAACTCACCGTATGTGCAAGCATGTTTATTAATGGAAGAATTCATCATGGAAAAAGCCCAAGTAATCCTTGAAAGCACAGAGCTAAAGAATAAGACTAATTCAATAATAATGAAAACTTCCTTGGAATTGTTCAGTTTGGGTGCAAGCCCATTAGCCTTGGATATAGTAGAACATTTTTTTTCCTGGAATAGGATTGAGGCTTACCGGGAATTGGGAAGAAAAGCCTTTAAACTGGGCTGTTTTCAGGAAGCCAAGACCCTGTTGGAAAGGAGTATTTCGCACGAAGGGGATCAAGCCGAAGACTATTACAGACTTGGTCTGGCATCTGCAAAATTAGGATTTTATAAACAAGCGGCCGAATATTTTTTGCAAGCGGTGGCTTTGCATCCGGAAAACCCGCTTTATCCTTGTCTCGTTTATGAATCCCTGGCTATTCATGCCATAAAAATACTGGTTAGCAAGTCAGATTGCCTTATGGATAATCCCCAACTAAGAAATGAACTCTTGCGTTTATGTACTCTTAAGCGCAAATCAAAACGATTAAGGCAGCTACTCCTACGGTCAGAAAATAACAGGGAAAAAGCGGACAGCGGATATAATTACTCCGATATTTACTATGCGGTGGATGATATAAGCGAGGGGATAGCATGGAACATAAACGCTTAAGCCTGTGCATAATAGCTAAAAACGAAGAAGAAAGTATCAGACGTTGTATTAACAGTGTAACAGGATTGGCTGATGAAATTATTGTTGTGGATACCGGCTCAACTGACCGCACTCAGGATGTAGCACATTCTTTGGGTGCAAAGGTTATTGCCAGCAAATGGGAAGATGATTTTAGCAAGGCCCGAAATATCTCACTTGAACATGCGACTGGTGATTGGGTGCTTTATCTGGATTGCGATGAAGAGCTTTGTGCAGACAGCCGGTCGGAGTTAAAGAAAATCATGGATTTTGATGGCCCCGAGGCCTATTTCCTTCAGATTGTCAACACCACTGCCGAGGGGGTGGAACTCATCGTTCCCGGACTGCGTATGTTCAGGAACCGAAAAGAATATCGTTTTACCGGCAGCATCCATGAACAAATCCTTGCTGCAATTGCCCAGCATTGTGACCAAAGCCGGATTCTGCAGAGTGATATACGGGTTTTCCATTTTGGATATAATCAAAAATTGGTCAACATACCAGCAAAAATCCGAAGAAATATCAGGATTTTAGAGAATATTTCGGAAGATAAGAGAGATGGCTTTTATTATTACAATCTTGGCACCGAGTATTTGCGCCTTGGTCAAAGGGAGGAAGCTTTGGCCCAATTTATAAAGGCGGCACCGTTAACCCATCCTGGCCAGGGTTATGGACCTATAATGATAAAAAGGAGCATAACCTTATTATTTGAACTGGGAAAATATTTGCAAGCTCAACATTATATTGAATACTACCGGAGTATATACAGTGACTATTCAGATCTGGTACTGCTAAGCGGGGTATGTCATTTCATGTGTGGACGATATTCCGAGGCCAAAAAAATAATCAAGGAGTACCTGCAGTTACCGCCTTCGCCACCGTGGTATCCGGTAGAAAACTTTTTTCTTAACCAGTCGCCTGAGGATTTGTTAAATTCTGCTTCCCTCCATGCTGTGGAAAAAGATTACCCCGTCTTGAGTATCTGCATCATTGGCAATAATGAGGCTGCTACTCTCCCCACCTGTATTAAGAGCATAAATGAGATAGCCGCACAGGTAGTATATATAGATACCGGTTCAACTGACCAAAGCCAGGCAATTGCGCTGGAGTTGGGGGCAGAGGTGTATAGCTTGCCATGGCAGCATGATTTTTCAGCTGTCCGCAATTACGCCTTGAACCAGGCAAGGGGAGAATGGATTCTAGTATTGGATGCGGATGAAGTTTTGCCGGAGGAAAGTGTAATACCCCTTGTTAGAGCCCTGAAAAGCAATGCTTACCCGGCTTATTTGGCTAAAATTCATACTCCTCTAGACCGTAATCAGTCCGCCCAAAATTGGCAAATTTCAGGTAGTGTGCGCCTTTTTCAACCCCATGCACGCTATCGTGGAGCGTTAGCCGAGGAGTTGTATTTTGCGGGACCCGAAACTTCAGCTGAACCTATTACTGATCTCCAAATAATGCACCTGCACTTCCAGTCTCCCCAAAAACAGATTTCTGATAAACGGAATACCTGGGAGGACATTATCACCAGGAAATGGGTGGAGGATAGTCCGAAAAAGCATTTCTTGCTAGGTAAGGAAGCCTTTTATGCACAGGAACCCCAAAAAGCGGTTGCCGGTTTTGAATATTGTTTGGAGTACGGTTTTGGCGATGAAAGCGCTGTATTTTACTATTATACGATGTCTCTTATTAACATCGGTCAGTACGAACGAGCTATTAAGGTTGCGGATGCCGGTCAAAAAGCCTTCCCGGATTACACAGATCTTTTTTACCTGCAAGCAATTGCCCATGGCCTGGTTGGACAGGTAAAGGAAGCGGAGGTGCTGCTTCTTAAGTGCCTTCAAATGGGGGAGACGTCCTGGTGGAAATATATATGCAGCCCCGGAACCGGAAACTATAAAGCGCTGCTTTCACTGGGATTCATATATGTAAGCCAGAAAAGATATCAAGAAGCTGTAGGTGCTTTCCTGCAAGCAGCCAATATCCCGCAAAGTTGTGAACAGGCTGTTGAACATCTTACCGCCCTGCAAGGAGGCAGCAACATTCCGATTGATATACTGTTTAAAAACCAGGGCTTGTTTAATTGCAAAAATATTATTATTGCAGCCCGAACCTTGGCCAAGATGGGTAAACGGATGGAAAGCTGGGATTGTTTAAATTCTCTTGATGAACAAACAGTGATTGATCAACCGGAATTCCTTCAGGGGATGATTGAATTAGTGGAAACTCATTTATTCAATGTTAAAAGCCAGATAATGAAATATGCACCTGACCATCGCATATTGGGTTATGTGTAAAGGG
>JAQUXM010000086.1:3994-10434 GCA_028692415.1 Syntrophomonadaceae bacterium
GCCGCTCAATCCCATGTCAGGGTTTCTTTTGACCAGCCTGAATATACTGCTGACACGGTTGCTATTGGAACCCTGCGCTTACTGGAAGCTTTAAGGGACTATATAGATGTTACAGGTCGGGAAGTCCGAATCTACCAGGCCTGTTCATCGGAGATGTTCGGGATGGTCCCACCTCCACAGAATGAAGCAACGGTGTTCCATCCGCGCAGTCCCTATGCAGTATCGAAGGTCGCTGCCTACTGGTATGCGGTAAATTACCGGGAGGCTTATGGAATGTTTATAAGCAATGGCATTTTGTTCAACCACGAGTCGCCACGTCGCGGAGAAACATTTGTAACCCGGAAAATAACTCGGGCTGCCAGCCGCATAAAGCTGGGTTTGCAGGATAAATTGTATCTGGGCAATCTTGACGCTAAAAGAGATTGGGGATTTGCCGGGGACTATGTTGAAGCTATGTGGTTGATGTTGCAGCAGGAAAAGCCGGGTGATTATGTAATAGCAACCGGGCATTCCCATTCGGTAAAAGATTTTTTAAATGAAGTTTTCAATCAACTGGAGTTAGACTGGCATGATTATGTTATTATTGATGCCCGTTATTTTCGCCCTACGGAAGTAGATTCGCTTCAGGGTGACGCATCAAAAGCCCGGGATATATTGGGATGGACCCCCAGAGTCAGGTTTAAGGAACTGACCAAGATGATGTTGGATCATGACCTGGAACTGGCCCGGCAGGAAAAAACCCTGCGGGATGCCGGGCATGTAGTTGAAGTGAGGGGGGCTTACGAATAAGCTCATCGCAAAGCATAAAAAATGTATTATTAGCAGGCGGGGCCGGGTTCATAGGAAGCCACCTGGCAGATAGACTAATAAGTGAGGGATACCGGGTTGTAGTGGCGGATAATCTCATCTTGGGAAGAATAGATAATATAAATCATTTATTATCCCATCCTAACTTCACGTTTATACCAATTGATTTATCGTTGCCGGTGAAGGTTCATGAGCTTTTTCAAATTCAAACCTTTGATGTGGTGTTTCATTTTGCCGCTAATTCCGATATTCAAGCCAGTGCTCATGATCCAGCCAGAGACCTGCACAACACCTTTTTAACCACTATCAATATCTTGGAAGGTATGCGATTGTTCCAGGTAAAAGAAATCATATTTGCCTCCAGTTCTGCCGTATACGGATATAAGCCGGGAGTGAGAATTAGTGAAGATAGTGGAAATCTCTGGCCGGTTTCCTATTATGGAGGGGCTAAACTGGCGTCAGAAGCATTTATTGTATCGTATTGTTATATGAATAACCTGAAAAGTTGGATTCTTCGTTTTCCCAATGTGTTAGGTGGACGATTAACCCATGGAGTAGTGTATGACTTCATTAACAAGCTAAGCAAGAACCCAGCCAGCCTTGAAATACTAGGGAATGGGCAGCAAAGCAAGCCGTATCTGTATGTTGCTGACTTAATTGATGCGATATTCTATTTATGGCTTAACCGCCGGGAGACGATCAACTGTTTCAATATCGGAGTGGATTCACAGACTACAGTCACATCGATTGCTGATATGCTATGTGAAGAAATGGGCTTGCGAAACGTTGAATATTTGTATACCGGTGAGAATGTAGGATGGAAAGGTGACGTGCCGGAATTTCAATATGATCTTTCCAAAATTCATGCGGTTAACTGGAAATCCCAATATACGTCTGATGAAGCGGTAGGCTTGGCTATACAAAAAATGCTGCGCAACTAAATGGCAGTCCCCCCTTGTTTTGGAGGACCGCCGTTTTATTTTTAGGGGATAACAGGATCTGGCAAAGATAAACCGCATACGGTAGGTGCACACAGGCTCGAAGACGGAACTCCAAATTGACGTAACCCTGGACCATAGTCGATGTTGTGGTGATCGATGCCGGATCACATTTATATGCAACCTGGTAAGTGAGAGAAACCGATATTCTACGGTGAAGCCACACTTATATAAAGCAAAAATCATATATTAAATCAACCCATATTAATCAGTAAATGGGAATGCATATTTAAGGGTGAAACGATTGAATTATTTTGTAAAAAACAATATAAAAGCGGTAATTTTGGCAGGAGGAGAAGGGCATAGAATAAAATCGAAATTCCCTGATCTCCCCAAACCTCTCATTGGAATTGGCGGGAAACCAGTCCTGCAATACCAAATTGAAAACCTGTGCAAATATGGAATAAAGGATATCCTCCTGGTAACCGGAATCCGGGACGATAAGATCAAGGAGTTTTTTGGAGACGGCAGTTCCTTTGGGGTAAACATTAGCTATTTTCAGGAGTTGCGCCCAATGGGTACTGCAGGAGCCCTTTTCTACCTGGCGGATGATTTATCATCTGACTTTATTCTATTGTATGGAGATTTGGTTATGGATGTAGATTTCGCACGACTGCTTGCTTTCCATCGAAACCAGGAAGCACTAGCCACCCTGGCAGTTCATCCCAATAATCATCCTTATGATAGCGATTTGATAATAATGGATAATCAAATGCGGATTAGCGAATTATTGGGAAAAAATGACAGACCAGATGGCTGCTATGCCAATTGTGTTAATGCGGGTGTTTCCGTTTTTAACATAAAGATACTGGAGTACATCAAGGAAAATAAGCAGCAGGATCTGGAAAAGGATATTATTGCTGCTGCGCTTGACAGCAAGCGGATATTTGCTTACCGAACCACGGAATATATTAAAGATATGGGAACTCCGGAACGATATGATTTGGTTCAGAAACATATTAATAAAGGGATTGTTGAAGTGAAAAATTTGTCCCGGTCACAAAAAGCTATTTTTCTGGACCGGGATGGAACCATTAATAAGTATAAAGGCCTGATAAGCAACCCTGATGACTTGGAAATAATACCGGAAGTATTCGAGGCCTTGAAAAGTATAAATAGTTCCAGTTTTTTAAGTATTGTTATTACCAACCAACCGGTAGTAGCGCGCAATCTCTGTTCAATAGAGGAATTGGAAACAATCCATGCCAAAATGGAGAGTGTTTTGGGGGAGAACGGTGTATATGTCGATGAAATCCTTTACTGTCCTCATCATCCCGACTGCGGTTATCCAGGTGAAATTGCAGAACTCAAAATAGAATGCAATTGCCGTAAACCTAAAACCGGATTGATTGATAAAGCAGCAGCCCAATTCAATATTGATTTAGGCCAATCGTATATCATTGGAGACAGCACGGTGGATGTGAAGACCGGAGCTGCCGCTGGTTTAAAAAGCATCTTGTTGGCTACCGGTCAAGCCGGAATGGATGGAAAATATGAAATTGATCCGGATTTCCGGGCTGATAATCTACTCCAGGCTGTTCAAATTATCCTATCCAGGGAGGAAAGATTCAATAAAATCGAGACCTACCTGGATGAATTAAAAAAGACCTTGGACAGCTTGGATCGCTCCAAAATCAGTATTTTGATAGATGAACTAACTAATGCAAATGCCCGTGGAGGAGCTATATATATTTTTGGCAATGGCGGTAGTGCTTCCACTGCCTCCCATTTTGCGGTTGATTTCAATAAAGGTGCAAGCGAAAATCTTAGCCGGCGTTTTCGCTTCGTTTGTCTGAATGATAATATCCCGTCAGTATTAGCCATCGCCAACGATATCGGGTATGAAGAGGTTTATAGATTTCAACTGGAAAACTTTTTAAAAACTGACGATCTGGTTATCGCTATTTCGGCAAGCGGAAATTCCCAAAATGTTCTTAGAGCTATAGAATTTGCCAATGCCAAGGGGGTTAAAACATTTGCTTTGACCGGCAATAATGGCGGAAGACTACAGGAGATGGCCAGCGATTCTATCATTGTACCCGTTGATGATATACAGAAAGTTGAAGACATTCATTTGATATTAAATCACCTGATGATGCAAATCATTAAGGAATGGCTGGAGGGGAACAAGAGATG
The DNA here is from genome assembly GCA_028692415.1 of Syntrophomonadaceae bacterium. Lineage (GTDB taxonomy): Bacteria > Bacillota > Syntrophomonadia > Syntrophomonadales > Syntrophomonadaceae > JAQUBU01. Next base: position 7,936 of record JAQUXM010000086.1, read on the forward strand.
ATAATAAGCCAGACTCCCCTGCGGACCAGTTTCTTCGGGGGTGGAACCGATATTGCGGATTATTACCGGCAGTTCGGAGGGGCGGTGCTTAGTTCCACCATTAATAAGTATATATATATCATTGTTAAATCAAGATATGATGATTATATAATCCTTAATTATTCGGAAAGAGAAAAAGAAAAAGATGTAAATCAGATAAAACACGGTATTTTTCGTGAGGCCCTGCAAATGGCGGGAATTGAGAAGGGTGTCGAAATCACCAGTATAGCCGATATTCCGGCCGAAGGAAGTGGACTGGGTTCCTCCAGTTCTTTTACGGTGGGACTTCTAAATGCTCTGTTTGCATTTAAGGGGGAGTATAAAAATGCTTATGAACTGGCTGAGATGGCCTGTGAAATAGAAATAAGCAGATTGGGTGAGCCTATAGGCAAACAGGATCAATATGCAGCAGCCTTTGGTGGCTTCAACAATTTCTTTATTGATTCCGAAGACAAGGTTACGGTGAGCCGAATTGATCTGGATGACAAAGCCAGAAACCTGCTTAATTCTTATACCATGCTGTTTTATACCGGTATTTCCAGAAAAGCCTCCACAGTCTTGAGTGACCTTAAATCCAATGGAATCCATAATACTTCCGCTTTGCACCGAATCAAGGAAATGGCTGTGCAGGGAAGGGGATATTTGCTTAATTTGGATATTGAAATACTGGGTAAGTTGTTGGAACGAAATTGGGAAGCAAAGAAAACCCTGTCCGTTAGAATAGTAAATAAGGAAATTGATGATATATATGGTCGGGCCAAAGAGGCGGGGGCTTACGGGGGAAAGCTCCTGGGAGCGGGCGGGGGAGGATTTTTCCTTTTCTTTTGTCACCCGGAAAAGCAGCAAACGGTACGAACTGCGTTATTAGATTATCAGGAATTACCGTTTTGCTTCGAAAAATACGGAAGCAGAATTGTATTTAATATTAAGGATTAGTAATCTTGCATGCCCTGGAAATTACAATCCATAGATATTGAAGAGACTTGGAAAAAGCGGGTTCAGGATAGTAATGACTATTCTGGTTGGCCTTTTCAAGTTTATTCAGCCACTGCCGACAATCAGCAGCAAAAATGACACTGGGTACAAATCTAAGAATGCTCAGAGCTTGATGTAGAGCGAATTCCTGATCTGTTGCAGCAATGCCCAGCCGGCTCAATTCTTCCAATCTAACCAGACCGGCAAATTTCTGGTGCTCTGCAAAATCAAGCTTTTGGGCATTTTCGGTATGTAAACGGTAAAATAGTAAGACTTCATTTAGATTGGAAAGTGGAAATAAGCGAGAATATATACTCCACAGTTTATAATCTTCCGCCCTGGCAAAAGTCGGGTCATAGCTAAAATTATATTGCTCTATTAGAGACCTGCGCATTATAACAGTGGGATGAGTCATATGGGGTTGAAACAACATAAAAGATCTTATCATTTCCGGGTCCGAAGTATGGTTTATGACCATTCCGGCATGGTTGCCAATGGTCTTGACAGAAGTACCGGAAATGCCAATCCCGGGGTTTCTCTCCATAAAATCGAACTGTCGCTCCAGTCGTTCCGGTACACTTATATCATCGGCATCCATTCTAGCCACATATTTCCCGCTGGCGATTAACAAACCCTGGTTAAGAGACCTGGCTAAACCCTGTTTTACAACATTTTTAATCAGAATAATCCTGGAGTCAGTATAACTTTCAGCGATATTTTTACTATCGTCATCCGAGGGGTCAAGGACGATAATAAATTCAAAGTCAGGCATGGTTTGATTGATAATACTATCAATGGCTTCCGGTAAGTATCTTTCTCCATTGTAAACCGGCATTAGAACACTGACTTTCGGGTTTTTCATGCTTAATCTCCTTCTAATGGTTCATGAAAATCTAAAAAATAACCCCCTTTATACTAAATTTTTCGAGCCAGTATACCAAATTCAATATATTCATGGGGATCTCGAATTTTAGCTCCCTCCTGTAATAACGCAAACCCCAGACCTTTTAGAAGCATTTTAAAGACACGCGGGCTTTGCGTAATATTTCGATGCCCTTCATCCAAGCCCATAAGATGAAAAATATCTGTCCATAATAACAAATAAGACCCGGAAACAGCGTAATCGGAGATATTCTCCAGGACTTTAAGCGGGTCCTCACAATGATCCAGCATATTACGGCATACTATAAAACCATCAATTTTACCTAGCAATTCATTCAGGCATTCTTCGGCAGGAACGTTATAGGTTTTTATCTCATCCCCAAAAAAGGTTTTGCCGAGAACTCTTAATTGCTCATTACGATAAAAGTCAATAAGCGGATCGATGATTATTCTATCTTTTATCCAGTAACAGGGGGCCAAATACCCAAAGGGCCCTGACCCTATCTCCAAGCACCTTCGGTTTTGAACATGATTAACGAACTCGTCCCATAATTCAACGTTACCCAGGAACCATTGGTTATCTGCATAATGCCATAATGAGCC
>JAQUXM010000087.1 GCA_028692415.1 Syntrophomonadaceae bacterium
TTACTTCCCGATAGTTGAACAACTTGAGATCCATCTTCCGTAGTTTTTATTGCCCGGGCGTTAGTGCCATCACTGCCAGCCATCATTAAACCTTTGTTCGGGATAGCGCTGCCAGGTGTTGCGTCAGCGTTAGTCGCTATGGCGTCAATAATCTTCTTTATTCCCGTTGTGCCTAACTGCGTAAGGATCGCAGCCAGGGTTGCCTGAGTCGCATAGTCTTTCCCCTCCAGTCCGTCGACATAAACGCCAATAGCTGTGAGTAAAGTTTCCAGGCCATCGATATGGCCTATAATCGTATCCTGCTTGGCCTCGGTCGCAGCCGCCGTTAACAATGTGCGAATTCGTTTGACTATGGCGATTAGACTTCCATTACCTGTGGCGACTTCGGCGTCTGCCATTGCCCCTAAGCTACCGATCTCGCCATCCGCCGACTTGAAGTTTTGATACCACTTTGCCCCATCGTGATATTGGGACGTTAGTTTGCTATTGCTATCCGTGTTAAGAGCATGTCCCTGATTTCCGTCTGCCATTCTATAGCCACCTCTCTCTGTATGTAATCGTCAGGTGCCTTCTGCTGTTGTTCGTGTCAACCAGCTGTACGTCATTGTCCCCCGCATACAGAACCGGGAACTCACCGGACACATTAGCCATATCGTTGACCCCTGCCTTGGTCACTTGATACTTGGCACAGTCGATAATTAGGCTCTGGCCTTCAGTGAGCGTGCCGGTATAGTCCAATATCTTATCCTCTATTGTCAGAGTCGGATTATTAATCGTTGCCTCATCAGCTCTCCAGGCCCCGGTGGTTTCTGTATCTCGGTCCATCTCAGCTGATATAGTTATAACGGGCAAAGCCTCATATGTCCCGGCATTATTCAAGGCCCCAAAGAAAAAACTTGTAATCTGGAGCTCTGATATAGAATATGCCAGGGGCTCGCAGCGGAATTGAACAACAAATCGACCCATAGCCATTACCTGTTCAAGATCCAACTGATTTTGTACTTTAGCCATATAATAGACATCTGGTTCATCATCAAAAACAAGAATCTCTGGGATTTTTGAATACAACCAAGCAGCCACTTGCCGGCATAATAACCTTAATTCGGATAAAGTCTTAGTTGAAATACTAAATTCAATCTCTAAAGGACGATCCTTTAATGATCCTGGAAAATAAATACTACCATCCCGCCCCGGAATATCTACATATTCATCAGAGATTTCCGGCAATAACACCCGATTCTTGGAAAGCATCACTAGCCCAAAAAAACTACTATGAATATTCTTAAATTTCACTCCATACATATTATCTCACCCCCTTACTGCGCCAGGCATTTTGGGCTAGATTGAATATTTCTCGTGACACTTGTTTTATATCATTGTCATTACGGATATTTATTGGTCCGGAAAAAACAAAATTCATATTCATTTCCCCTGCTCCCTGCTGGGCAATAGGATAGCCCCCATTTCGCTGCTCTATTGCTAACGATAAAGAATCCATAATTAAATCCGGTAATTTATTCAAGGGAATCAATGCCTCATCTCCAGCATCCCCCCAGATACCTAAAGTTGGTCTTGTAGCAATCGCGCCATTAGCCGCCATAGGAAGTTTCAATAAAGAATTGATAGGAGTGGTTGCCGGTATCATCAAGCCCGCCATAGCCACCGCATTTAAGGCCGTGGTAAAAGCGGCTACCTTGCCCGCCAAAGTATCATATACAGTACCCAAAACCGTTATAAGACCCTGTTGCTTTTCCTGCAAGCCCTGCCAGAATGACACGTTATTTTCCGCTGTAATTAATGCTGTTTTAGCAGTAGCTAAAGTGCTCTGGGTAATTGCTATCTGCTGTCTGGTCTGGGAGATAGCCGATGTAAGCTCATTAAAATTCATCTCCTTGGTATCGCTAAGTAACTGCCGGAGCTGCCACTGTTGGTCCCCAATACTCAGCTCGTATTCCAGAGCGGCCTTCTGGTTTTCAATCTCGATCTTTTCCTTTTCTTTTTCAAGAGCCTTAATCCGCTTCCGATAGCCCTTGGTCTTGTTGGTTTCCTCCTCCAATATCTGCAAATCCAATGCTGCGGTTTTTTGGCTCCGCTCATGTTGAGCTGTGGTATATGCTCGGGTGCCGGTTATATCAGTCTGGCTATACTCAGATAACTTGTTTTGATAACCAGACAAAGCATCATTTGCATTGTCCACGGCCTTTTTAGCCGCCGTATATAAGTCGTTTGCTTTTTCTAAGCTAGAATTAATTCCGGTCAGGTATCTGTTAGCCGTCTCCAGATCATCCGACCACTGGCCGGTCTGCTCATCGTAGTTTTTCAGATCCCGCTGGGCAATACGCAGGTTTGCATTCGCGGACTGGACCGCGATCGTCGCCATTTCCTGTTGGTGCGTGAACTGGGCTACTTCTTCTGAACCTTCGCCGTATGATTCTTTGGCCTGCTTTATGGCCGTGTTAACAGCATCTAACCTCTTGGTAGCATCATCCAGTTCGGCATTAGCACTGGTGACGGTTTCCTGGAGTTTAGCCCTTTCATCATCGGGGTTATTGATCTCGGCCTCCAGTCCGCTGGCCTTGATCTGGGCACGGGTGGTTTCCATTGTCTCATCCAGCTTTTGTAGAGTTCCAGACAATTGAGATTCAATATCCCCGATAAGATTTCCGGTAGTTTGGGATGTATCAGGAGTTGGGGTTACAGTATCTGAACTATCAGGGGCTGTTTCCCCAGAAGAGATATCCTGACTGGGATTATAATGGGCAATTCTTTCTTCATCTGTTGGCTGAGAATTACCAAAAAAATCCCCCGTGTCGGTCCAGTACCATTCGGAAATATTTCCCTTGCTTAGGTTGAAGGCACTACTACTCCAAAGCGGATCTCTGCCCATATTGACAAAATTGGTTAAGTTACCAGCCTTAGCTTGGTAATAGATAGGTGTACCTTGTAGAATTCCCTTATCTACGACTTTTCCTAAATGCTCATTTGTTTCCTCGGTTGTAGGGGCTTTATAGCCTACAAACCCCCCCGTATCAGTCCAATAGTATTCATTAGTCCAGTTATCAGCACTCGAAGGATCGGGGTTCCAACCGAGCCAAAAATATCCTTGTTTAATGTTATAATCAGTCTGGCATCCCTCCCAGCGATCAACAAAGGATTCCGGATATTCTTCTTTATATGTTGGAGTCCCCTCCTCATACGCCGGTATCACCTGTGTGCCCTTCGGGAGATTAACGTATTTCGGTCCCTTCTCCTTGTATCTATAGGGTTTCTTACCCGGTTCGATAACCAGTTCATTTTCCTTTTCGTCGATCAACGCGGGTCCACCGGGATGTCCGCCGGTACCGGCTGCATATCCGGGGATTAAATCTTTTATGAAATTATAAAAAGCGTTGCTGTCGGTAATCGTATAACTCCCGTTGACCAGTGATGTTCCAGGGATGGTACTTGCGAGTCGGTTCCAGGTCCCCTTTTCGCTTGAAAATTTAAAATACCAATTACTGCCGTCGCTGCTCGGGGTAATCGTTACCCCTGGAATACTTTCATATCGCAGTGCGGTCCCAACGCTCGGCCTCCATGTGTCTGTCGGGTTGGTCGGGGTCGTGGTTCCTGGGTTGGTCGGGGTCGTGGTTCCCGTAGGGGTATTGGTACCCTGATTGCCGCTGGGGTTGATGCCGCTTTGACCCCCCGACATTGCCGCGCTTGCCGCTTGGGCAGCTGCCGTCTGCTGGGTCAGCTTCCCGGTTACTTCATCGATCGAGTACCCCAGGGTTTTATAATAGTTCTGAGCCTCCGTCAGAGTATTTTTGTAATGCTGCTTGGCCAGCCGCAGGCCCTCATTGTATTTGCCCTCTTCAATCTTGAGCTGATCCTCGGCTGCGGCAATCTGCCGGTCTCGTTCCTTCTCTGCCGCAGTTTTGGTATCTTCATACGTCTGGTTGGCCACGTCAATCTTGTCCTGGATGCCTTCTTTTTGTATCCGGATCTGCTCGTCATGCAACCATTCATCCCACTCATTTTCAGCCTCAGCCTTATCCTTGGCCGTGCGGGCTGACTTGATCTTGTTCTGTAACTTGGTCCGTGTAGATTCCCGATCCCTTTTGGTCTCAGCTTCATCAATGGCATCTAATTCCTTCTGATAAGCTGATACTTTTTGATCGCGGGCCTTTTCAGCAGCTTCAATAATCTCATCATAGGCTTTATTAGCCCGCTCAACTATGCCGTCGTATGTTTCTTTTGCTTGGTCATAAACATCTTTTAACTCATCTTCTTGCTGGTCGGCAGCGCCGGCTGCAGCTGATACAATATCATCATAGGCGCTCTGCATCTTTTCCAAGGCTTTATTGGCTTTTTCAACCGCTGCAGCTTCTTGCTCAAAAATATTATTCTGAATGCTTGCTTGCAGTTTCTCATGCTCTATTTTCGCCAGCTGCAGTTGCTGGGCATAATCCCTGGTAGCTTCACTATTATCCCCGAGTTTTTTCCTAGAAGTTTCATATGCGGCCGCGAGAATGTCAATCTTTACAGCACTATCAGTTAATCCCTGCTCAAGCGCCTGTAAATCAATTTTAAGCCTTTCAATTTCATCGGCATTCTTACCGAGCTTTTCCCGAGCTAAACCAAATTTCGCAGTGGATAGCTCAGTGCTCCGTCCCAAATCATCAAGCATTTTCCGTCCGGCGTCTGTGATAACACGGGCAAGTTGTTCTGTTTGCGCTTCTACTGCAGATTTTTTATTTTTGATCCCTTCCGCGAGCCCCTCTGAAACATACCCTCCAAATTGCTCCATCACTTTTGAAGGAGAGGAAATATTGAGTGCACTCTTAATCTTGGTTTTAATAGTCTCCGCAATATCCCCCGCCGCTGTTTTTACAGATTCAATCTTGTTTTTAATTCCGTTAATCAAACCTTGAATAATATCCTGCCCCCAGGATAGAGCCTCATTTTTAAGATCCTCCCAGATCTTCGCAGTTTTTGTTTTTATATCCTGCCAAGTATCGGAAAAGAAGGAGCCTACCGCGGCAAGTCCAGCCTTTAAAGTTTCCCAGCCAGACCCTAACGCGGCAATATTATTCTTAAAAGTAGTCTTGATCCCTTCCCATATTTTAGAGGCTTTTGCTTCAAGGGTATCCCAGTTTTTATACAACATCACACCCGTAGCAATGAGAACTCCTACAGCCGCAATGGCAAGTCCAACCGGCCCCAGCATTGCTGTAAATGCCGCGCCTATAGTAGCTCCAGCAGACGCGATAATTGGTCCTAAGGCTATAATTGCCCCAATTCCCTGAGCCATTAATCCTAACGCTATCAATACCGGACCAATCGCTGCGGCAATCCCCGCAATGCCTATAATGGCTGCCTGAGTGCCTGGGCTTAGCCCAGCAAATGCTTCTGTTGCTTTTTGCATAATAGCAACTAATTTTTCCAAAGCTGGTTGCATGGCATCATAAAGCTGTATGGCAACGCCTTCAAGAGCTGATTTCAAAATAGTCAATCTTCCGGAAAGATTATCCTGCATGGTATCTGCCATCTTTTTAGCAGTCCCATCAGCATTATTAATGGCGTTTGAAAAGCTATTGAAATCCTCTTCACTAGCTCCAACAATCGCCAAAAGCCCGGACATTCCCTCTTGCCCGGCTAACTCAGCAGCGTAAAAAGCTTGCTGTTCCTGCGTCAACCCCCCAAAGCCCTTTCGTATATCCCCCATAACTTCATGCAGGCTTTTCATGTTACCTGTCGAATCAGTAAGAGATAAACCAAGGAAATCAATGGCGTCCTGGGCTTGTTTAGTAGGTTTAGCCAACCTAGTTATTGTAGATCGTAATGAGGTACCAGATTGACTAGCTTTGATGCCGGCATTAGCCATGAGCCCCAAAGCAACCGCTGTGTCTTGGGAGGTATATCCCAAAGCCCCAGCCACCGGGGCAACATATTTAAAAGATTCTCCTAGCATAGCTACGTTTGTATTGGATTTAGAACTGGCGACCGCTAATACATCTGCAAACTCCCCAGCTCGACTAGCTTCCATACCGAAAGCAGTCATAGCATCAGTCACAATGTCCGATACCACGCCTAGCTCTTCCCCTGACGCAGCGGCCAGGTTCATAACACCAGATAATCCATCTAACATTTTGGTAGTATCCCAGCCGGCCATTGCCATGTACTTTAAAGCTTCTGCGGACTGTGATGCGCTGAACTTGGTAGTGCTGCCCATTTCTTTCGCCTTGGCTTCCAGGGCTTCAATGTCTTTGCCGGTAGCTCCAGAGATAGCCCCCACCTGGGACATAGCGGCTTCGAAATCCATGCCGGTCTTTGTTACTACTGCTCCCATTGCAGCGATGGGTGCGGTGACCTTCATGCTGAGGTCTTTCCCTATATCGGTCATTTTTTGCCCGACTTTTTTTAATCCCTCAGCAGTTCTATTTAATTGCTCTTGCCAGGTCCTTGTTGTATCAGTAATCTCATTTAGTTGCCTATCAAGCCCTCTCAGGTCTTGCTCAGCCTTAATTATTTCGCGCTGCAAAGCCCGGTATTGTTCTTCTGATATCTTGCCTTGCCTAAACTGCTCTTGAGCTTGACGTTCTGCCTCTCTAAGCGTATTAAGTTTTTCACTGCTGGCAGATATAGCATCAGCCAGAAGTTTTTGTTTCTGGGCGAGAAGTTCTGTGTTCTTTGGATCTAGTTTGAGCAGGCGTTCCACTTGTTTGAGTTCAGATTGGATATCCTTGGTTTTTTTATTGACTTCCCCTAACGCCTTATTTAATGGCTGCGTGTTTCCGCCTATCTCAATCGTAATACCTTTAATTGTGCTAGACAATTTCTCACCTCCCACCTTTTGGTTTTATATACCCACCTGGTCGATGTATCCTTTTTTAATCCTGGATATTCCGCCAGTCTCGGTATCTGTCAGATTAGCCACAATCAATAAATCAAAAGTATCTTCCACGGTTTCATTATCGATTTGTGATAGAAGCTTATTGTAAACGCGGCAAAAAGATAGGCATATATAGATAACTCGTTGGTACTCCGACAAGTGGCTTAGATCCTTGCCGGAGTCACCCCGTTTGGGATTTGCGCCATTTTGTTGGCTACCATCTGGCTTACCCATTCCCCCAAATAAGTGAATATTTCCACTAACCCCTCGAAGTCCAGATTATCCTCGATAGCCTCCGGGGTGACGTCAGGATGATTAAAAGCTACCACTATCAAAGCCGTCATTTCGTCCAACATCTGTTCTTCGCCAAGTTCCCCGCGTCGTTGTTGCTCCATGAATTTTATCAATTGTCGCCACAGTTTTATTTTTGGTTTGGGCATGGTAATTTTTTTGCCGTTTATAATTATCTGCGGATTCATAGCATCTCTCCTATTTTTTAAAAATAATAATTGAGGCGGTCAAAAGACCGCCATCAATTAGGACACTGTAGTAAAGTTAGTAACAGTCGTTCCAGCAGCCAGCTTCTGGCCATAGATATCTGTGACTAGACCAGATGCGATCAAGATGTACTCTGCCGCATTGGTTAAATCAGCTGTCGGATTTAAAGTTACGACCTTCTTATCCGCGTCGATGCTCAACGCAGCCGCGACCTTAGATCCATCTGATGCTTTCAGCAAATAGAAATGGTCAGCGATGACCTGCGCATCAGTGATAGCGTTATTATAGGTGAATGTAGGCGATACATTAATTGCAACGTCTACCGCTGCATCAGCCGGCACAGTAACCAAGGTCAAAGCATCTGGAGCCGTGATAGCAATAGGTACAGCATTAAACCAATTAGTAATTGTAGCGGCCGCTACTGCTGGATCATCTTCGTCAGCCATAAATTTGTAATACCCATCATAATCCCTGCGGACCCCCACAAACTTCATAGTTTGAGTATTAAAATTTGTCTTATCCTCTTTGGTTTTGTATGAATCATCAGGTAAGGCAAAGTTACCCTTCACATACCAGATATATCGATATTGACCATTAGATTTTAAACTTCTAAAACCAATAGCCAGATCCGCCGGGACATCATTAGCCTTTTCTCCAGTTACCCCACTAGTGCGGGTTTGACCCAAGAGGATAGCACGTAAAGCTAAAGGCAAGTTTGTAAATTCAATATCCAGTTCTTGCCGACCAATAGAGGACGCGTTAACCGCAGGCCCATCATCAGCATACTTGGTATCAATCGAGCCATTTGCCTTTACATTAGCTGTGATAATCCCAGGCACCGCTGCAGGAGTATCATAACTACAACCAGCAGAACTATCTGTCAATAAACTTGCATAATGAAATTGATCTAAACCGATTTGAATAGCTTCCATTGTAATTCCTCCTTAATTTAAACATATTTTAGATTACCCAATCTCTTTGTAACATCAAACCCCCTTTTTTATTTCAGATATCACCGCTGCTGCCATCTTATCTACGGAGGTTTTAAATGCATTTTTAATAAGCCCCTGGTGATGTGAATGAGAACTATACTCTAGGATATTGGATAAAGGAATTTTCCCTTGCTTTCCATCCACCATTTTGGTATTTCCCACATAGCGCTGTAATTTATATTTCTTTCCAGTGCCTTTCCAAGATCGCGCATATTCTCCAGAAATTCCCGATGGGCTAACCATTTTTAATTCCTGAATCATTATTTTTTCAGCCACGGTTAATCCCTCTTCAGTAGCTTGATAAACAATATCACCATACTCTTGTAAAACCAATTTAATAGCTTCTTCTAAAGCCCCCGGGTCAATATCCGCCATTATATGTCCCTCCAGTATTCACATTCAAATACTGTCACAAAATACCCAATACCATCCACATCACCAACATCAAAAGAACCCCCTGGAATAGAAAATCCAGCTTCTTCTAAAGCAGTTTGTATAGAATCTATCCGAGTTATAATAGCTTGACGCCCAGTATATGAGTCTATTTTTTCAGCTCGATAATAATAACGAACGGTGATATCTCCCGCTTTAAAGAAAATTATATCATCAGCATGCCCCTTGGAATTATCACCATTCTGAGAATAAACAATATATTCATCCGCCGGTCCCCCCGATTTACGTAACCAATAAGATAAGACATTTGGATAGAGAGTTGTGTCCAATGTCGTTTGAACCAAATCTTTAATATCACTCATATATCCTCATACCTCCTTACCCGGAATTCCATATATTGATTTTCCTCCATCACATTATCTACCCCGCCCCAAAGCTCATATACATTTGGATTATTCTTATCTGGTATCCCATCAATGACAGCAGAGGCGTCCGCATTTTTAATAATGATTACTTGAGTAGTTTTTAATTTTTCATATAATGCTGGATTGTAAAAAATACGGACAGTAGCGGAATCTTTCACACCCAAAGCCTGCGCAGAAATGGCTCGTTCTCCAAAACTCCCACGCCATTCTCCATAAAACATAGTATATATCCCACTTGAGATTAATTCCCAAGTCACGGATTGTCCCTGCCCAGGGATATACACATTTTTTTTAGAGTAGAATTGCATCGGAGTTGTTGGATTAATCTTCATCTAATACCACCGCCCGTCCCTGAGCTATGAAGGATATCAATACCGGGTGATTAGTTAACTGCGCCGGGTCAGTAGATTGCACCATTTTACAATAAAGGATAATAGCTTCTATCTCTAAAGCCGACGGGCTGGAAATATCGATATCCCAGCCCGCCCCTTTAAAATACATCAACGCCCCATCAACCATCTGCTGTACCTCGGCGTCTTTGTTAATATCGGAATAAAACACGCCGAGTCTCGGTTTCACATCATCAAGCAATGCCATATCCCGCTGCCCCCTTAAACGATGATATACAGGTCGATGTCTTTGGTGCCGTCTGCCCCTCCATGCGGGTCGTAAACGTTTTTCTCAATATCAGCAGCATCAGCTGTTACGGTTCCCTCTGTTTCCTCTACTGCCTTATTGAACAGTTTCAAGATTACCAATTCATCAGCATAAAGCTTATACGGCAAACCGAATTTATCCCCCCAGCCGACGCTGATCTGGTCGTAAGGTACGCCTGGTGTCGTGGTTGTGGATGTTGCCGCGGTGGTTACACCTACAGACGCCCCGACCCCTTCACCGTCTGAAATGGCAATGTTTAGGGTGTCATCATTGGCTGCTGGTGTTTTTCTGGTCAGTACGACGTCCGCCCCTTCCCCGCTTACGTCAAACCAAGCCGTAATTACTGGGCCCACGAGCTCGCTGTCCAGGTCTACCAATGCAGCCCTTAAAGCGGCGGCGATGGCGGCTGCGTCGTCGTTCAGCTCAACGTCAAAGGGAACGTGCAGCGGCGATCCCGGCATACCGGCGCAGGTAACTTCGCATTTTGCCCGGCCCGCTGTCGCCACCGTGCCAGCAGCCGTGGCTGTTTCGA
>JAQUXM010000088.1 GCA_028692415.1 Syntrophomonadaceae bacterium
AGCAAATTGCCCGGGATGAGGGCATTAGTTTAAAAACCGTGGAGTCACGACTATACCGGGCGCGCAAAATCTTGCGCGAACGATGGGAGGAGGGAGCAGAATGAAGCATTTCAGCAGCGAAGAATGGCGGTCTTTAGGGCAGGGCTTGAATCGCGATAAAGATATGGTAATGGAAAAACACTTGCTGGAGTGTGATGCTTGTTTGCAGTTGTTTCTGGAAGGTATTGATGCGAATGCCATGGAAGAGGCCAAGTTCGTCATCCCCCCTGATTTTGCGACGCGCACCTGTGATTTGATTAGAGCAAGTGCAAGGCAGGAACCTCGATATACTGCCCGTTTCCAAAGAAAAGGGCTTTTGGCTTATTATGCAGCAGCTGCAGTAATTACCATTATGATGACCAGTGGGGGGCTACTTCAGTCTTTGAACAATACCAAGATCAATTTGCCGCTTCATCCTGACGTACCGGTGGCCAGCAAGTACGAGGATATCCTTTTCAAGTGGCCGGCCCAGTTGCAGGAAAAGACCGCTGGCTGGCTCAACACTATAAATTTAGAAAGCTATAAGGAGGTTAAATAGTGAAGAAGAAAAGCAAGTTCCTGGTATTCATTTTGTCACCGCTTCCTGGTCTCAGCCATCTTTATTTGGGATGGACCAGACGGGCCTTGGTCTTTTTTGGGGTTTTTCTAGGGCTTTGTGTGGGGGCTATAACTATGGAAAACATCAGTTATCAGACCAGCAACATGATTGGGCCTCTAATATTTTTTGTTATAGCATTACTCTGGTTTATTGCCTTGGCTGAAGCCATGAGTCTGGCCGGCCGGAATATTGATCTCGCTGATGATGCCAATGAAGCCAACCATTTTAATTCTGAGGATAAAGGCTTGCTTTTTATCAGTGACCGGAAAATGATAGCTCTGGCTTTTTCCGCTATTCCGGGAGCAGGGCATATGTACCTGGGTTTAATCAAACAGGGAGCACAACTGATGGCCGGGTTTTTCTTCATACTGCTCCTGGCTGGTTGGTTGAACCTCAGCCTTTTAGGCTTTGTGATACCGGTTATATGGTTTTACAGCGTTTTTGATATCTATCATTTGCTGGAAGACGAGGAAGAGGTGCAATTGGAATCCTCCACCATTTTTGATTGGTTTTCCACGCATCCAGGCTGGCTGGGATGGGGCTTGATAGCCCTGGGCTTGCTGGTCATTGTACAACGTATTGCCAGCCCTGCTCTGGCGCAGCTATTAAGTGAGAGTATGCGAAGTTATATCGAAACCACTTTTGTAGCTTTAATATTGATTGCTGGAGGAATAGTACTGCTCTTGGGCAATAAGGTCAAAGATTCTCCAAAGGAACCTGCCAGACAGCCGGCCAGGCTGGTTGAGGAAATAATAAATGAGTCCGCCAACAGAGCAGAACCTGCCAAGCCGGTTAAAGAAGCAAACATAATCGAAGAACCTTCCCCGTTAGTCATTGAGGAAGAAAGGCAAGCAGACAAGGAGGTATTACCATGAGACAGTGGCGGGTAGGCACCTTTTCCATGGGTTTACTACTTTTATGCACCGGAATCGGGCTTCTTTATGCCCAATTCCAACCGGCTCCGGTGGTCAGCAGTATTTTTAAGTGGTGGCCGGTAATTTTCATTATTTTAGGTAGTGAGGTACTGTTGCAGAGCTATCTCCAGAAGAGTGGAGAGAGCAAGATCAAGTATGACATCTTTAGCATTTTTATTATATTTTTTATTGTTATGTCCGGTATGGGTCTGCAGATTGCCAGTAAAGTAGGAATGAGCAACTACATTCAGAACAATATCACTTCGGAGACTTACTATTTGCAGACCAACCGCGAAATCGCTTTGGATAAGGATATTCAGAGAGTAGTTATTGATGTTGATGGCGGCCCGTGCTTAAAAGTAAGGATCGGTACGGGAGATTCCATACAATGTAATGCCAAGGCGAGGATAAGGGCGCAATCCGAAGCCCAGGGCCAGCAGCTGCTGCAAGAAAAAACACAGCTTAACACTCGAAAAAATGGCAATACCCTGTACCTGAGCCTGGGTCTCGCTGCAGGTAACAATTGTTATGATACAGCTTACTCCTTGATTCTGCCGGAAAGATTGGCAGTGGAGCTGGAGCATCGTGATGCTCCTCTGCAAATAACAGCGGGACCGGTAAGCAATGATTGGCTTATCCGGGGAGATGGTTATTTGGATATTACTCTGGCCCCACAATCCAATCTCGCTCTTTATGTTCTTGATCCGCAAAATCTAAGCTTGAAAGGTAATTTGATTTGGACTGACCCGAAGGGGCAGCCGCTTAAAGTGAGAACCCGGGAAGAGGATGGATCGCAAGTAGAGTACCAGGCAACTGCTCAAGGCAACCAGATTACCATCAATTCTGATCAAGCAAAGGCAGATGAAGCAACTGTTCAGGCGCAAACCATGCTGGGCTCGGGCCGTAATAAGATGACCATTATCCATCAAGGGAATGAAATAAATGTAAACCAGCTTCCTTAAGTGAAAATCAATTAATTTGTTGAAATAAATAAAAAATGGTGTAAGGCTGCCATTAAATAATCGTACTAACATAATATACTAATTTATCTCGGAAAAGGAGGTTATGGGATGGGCTTTTGTGACAGATTCCCGTCTTTTATAGCAATCCTTCCTTAATAATATATAGAAAGAGTTTTAATTGTAATAAAATGAAGCCGCCGGTTGTCTACGTAAAGGAGGCTTTTAATCCGGGGCACAGGGTATACACTTATGGCGACTAAGAATTCGGGGATATATCACAGATGGAGGTTAGGCTTGTGAAATTGGGGTTTAAGGGAGCGGGGTTAAAATGGAAAACCAAAATCAAAAACCTATCGCGGAGAAAGAAATGGATTATAGCAATAGCGGTAGTACTGGTAATGGTATCGGGGATATTCTTGTTCACCCGAGGCGAGACGCCTTTGCCAGTGCAAATGGCGGACCTGAAAAAAGAGGATATCGAAAGAACGGTGGTCAGCAATGGCCGTTTGGAGGCTGCTACCCGGCAGGATTTCTTTACCCCGGTCGACAGTACCTTGATGGAGCTAAAGGTTAAAGCCGGCGACCGGGTTAAAAAGGGCGATATTTTGGGACGGTTGGATAGTCTGGAACTGGCTCGCCAGTATAAGAATTCGCTCGCAATCCTGGCAGCCCGGCAGGCTGACCTGGCTAAAGCGGAGGCGGTGAGTGATGAGCTAAACCTCAAGGGGTCTGAAGCGCAATACCAAAAAGCCAAAAACCACCTGGATCGAATAGAAGAGTTATATAAAGCCGGGGCGGTAAATATCGAGGAACTGGAATCGGCGAGGGTGGAAGAAGCCAAAGCCAATGCGCTCTTTAATGAAGCGAAAGTAAAAATGGAACAAAAAGCTGGTAGCCGCGACAAGGCTTCTTTAAAGGCGCAAGTGGAACTCGCGCAACAGGAAGTGGATCAAGCCAAAGAACGCATGGATCTGGCCACTTTTGTGGCTGCTTTTGATGGCGTGGTGACCGTGGTTAATAACAAGGAGGGCAACCGGGTCCTGGAAGGTAATCAGATAATGGAACTGGGGAAGGAAGATGTGCTGGAGGTTACGGCCAGTGTCAATGAAATTGACGCGGGCAGCCTGGAAATAGGACAGGATGTCAAAATAAGCTGCCTGGCCCTGCCGGGCCGGGAGTACCACGGTAAGGTATCCAGGGTTGGAGCAGCCGCCATAATTCAGAAAAATAATAGCGGGGAGACGGTTAATGTACCGGTAACCATACAGTTGAAGGGCAAGACCGGAGAACTAAAAATCGGTTATACCGTTGATCTTAGCATTAGTTTGCGCAAGGAAAGCCAGGTTCTGGCAATTCCGGTCGAAGCCACTATGGAGCGTGATGGCAAGAAATTGGTCTTTGTGGTACAAAATGGTATGGTCCGGGAGCGCCAGATTAAAACCCGTATGGGTAACGAGTTAAAGGATATTGTGACTTCCGGTCTCAAAGCGGGCGATAAGGTAGTAATCAACCCACCATCCAGTTTAAAATCGGGGCAGAAAGTAATGGCTATGCCAGCAGGAGCAGTCAATGATCAAAATATCTAAGCTAAGCAAAACTTATTCGACCGGGACCTTTACCGTACCGGCTTTAAAGGGTATTTCGCTAGAGATTGAACCGGGCGAGTTTGTTGCCATAACCGGGGCTTCAGGTTCGGGAAAATCTACTATGATGAACCTCCTGGGTCTGTTGGACCGTCCCAGTGCGGGGAGTTACATACTGGATGGGATGGATGTATCCAATCTGGATGATAATGAATATGCCAGCTTAAGAAATCGCAAAATCGGTTTTGTGTTCCAGGCTTTTAACCTGCTGCCCCGGCTGACCGCCTTGAAGAATGTCGAGTTATCGATGCTATATGCCGGAATCAAACTTGAAGAACGCAGGAAGCGGGCGGTGGAAGGTTTGACTCTACTGGGGCTGGAGGATAGACTGCATCATTTTCCGAATGAATTGTCGGGGGGGCAAAACCAGAGAGTGGCTATTGCCCGGGCCCTGGCCAACCAGCCGGCCATCATCCTGGCTGATGAGCCCACCGGAGCTTTGGACAGCCAGACCGGCTTGGAAATCATGAGCATATTTCAGGAGCTCAATCGCCATGGAACCACTGTCGTTCTGGTTACCCACGAGCTAAACATTGCCCAACACTCCCGGCGCATATTACGGATGGCTGACGGTCTGCTAGTGGCCGATGAGGAAGTAACCCACCCCCTGGATGCCCGCGAAGAACTGCAGGCTTTGCGTGAGAAGGGGGCCGAAGCATGAATATTGGAGAACTGGTCCTGGTTGCCATCGAAAGTATAAAGAGCAATAAACTCAGATCCTTTTTAACCACTTTGGGAATTGTTATAGGTATTGCTGCGGTAATCGCCGTAGTGGGCATCGGTCAGGGTGGCCGCGCCATGCTGATGACGGAAATGGAAAAATTCGGTACCAATCTGTTCGGGTTATGGGTGAATTACCGCGATGGGGAAAGCTTTCGGATCGATGATCTGAGTATTAATGATATAAGTGTTATCAAGGAAAATGTTCCCCAGGTAAAATACCTGGCTCCGGTTACTTACAACCAGATGCCGTTAAGGGGCAGCAAAGGGCAAAAAACGGTGCAGGTAATAGGAACCACTGCCGAGTATGCTCAGATTAGAAACCTCGAAATGGCCTGGGGAAGGTTTATCCGGGACGATGACGCTGCAGTAGGCCGCAGGATTATTGTGCTGGATGAAAAAACGGCGGTGAAGCTCTTTGGGCCTGGCAACCCGGTGGGGAAAAGGGTCATGATTATGAGCAATTCGGCAGTGGTGGTGGGAGTTATAAAAAGTGATAGTTCCATGCTGGGCTTTAATTCCCAACAGGTTGCCTACATGCCCTGGTCGTTTTTGTGCCGGCTTACCGATTGGAAAGTAATCCATGAATTGCAGGGCAGTGCCGAAAGCAAGGAAGAAGTAGAAACGGCTATGAACTTAGCCAAGAAGATTCTCGAAAGGCGACACAATGCACCTAATCATTACTATGCCTACAGCATGGAACAGGAGATGCAGTCAGCCAATAAAGTCACGGGAATTATGACCCTGGTTATCGGCTGTATAGCCGGTATATCCCTGCTGGTGGGGGGAATCGGGGTAATGAATATCATGCTGGTATCGGTCACCGAGCGCACCCGTGAAATAGGTATCAGAATGGCTTTGGGGGCGCGACGCAAAGATATCTTGATCCAGTTTATCATCGAATCCATTGTGCTCTGCCTCCTAGGAGGCTTTATCGGCATAATCATCGGCTATGGCGGTGCGCTGCTGGTAGCCAAGCTGGCCAAGTGGCCGCCGTTGGTTTCAGTTTGGACGGTAGTCCTGGCGGTAGGATTTTCCATGGCGGTGGGCCTGTTCTTCGGTATCTACCCGGCCAACAAAGCCTCCAAAATGGACCCCATCGAAGCATTAAGGAGAGACTAAAAATAATTATTTAATTTTGGTTCCTCTGCAAAAAGTCATGATATCCCTAAATAGCATGTTATAGAAACGATTGCTTGTCAATTCTGACATTGTGAGTCTAGCGCCATCGCCCTGTTATTGCTATGAAAAATAGTGTACTTGTCATTGTTATGAAAACAATAATGGCAAGCAACCTTCAGGCATGTCATTGCGAGCGCAGCGCGGCAATCTTCCCCGCTCATTGCCCATAAACGAAAAGCGTCAGACCGTTATTCATTTACGTAATCAATTACCATGGGGAAGATTGCCGCGTCGCTGCGCTCCTCGCAATGACAAATACGCGAGTTTTCATAGCAATGACGATATGCTTCCTACCCCTCACCCCTCACCCCTTACGTCTCACTGCCTAAATCGGGGCCAGGTGGGAAAAGGTTTTGGCACCCACGATACCATCAATTTTGATACCCGCATCCTCTTGCAGCTTCTTTACCGCCGCTTCGGTTTTGGGCCCAAACCGCGCATCGAGCTTGCCGCTATAATAATTCAGATCTTGAAGATATTTCTGCAGCCAGTAGACATCATAGCCCTGGTTCCGATCCCAACGGCTCTTTTGCAGAACCCGTGCCCCCATACCAGCATAGTTGTAAAGCTGGTAGAAGGTTTGGGGGCCTGCAATGCCATCAGCATCGAGATGCACATCCTTTTGGAAGATCTTTACCGCTGTTGCAGTTGGCGCACCGAATGACTTGGTGGCGGGTTGTCCCAGGGCCTTGGAAAAACTCTTGGAGGTTGTTGCCAGACGGTTTTGCAGTACCCATACATCATAGCCGTAATCGCTCTTGCTTAAAGTGCGTTCTCCAAATAAACTGCCGCCGGGGGGGATATATTTACCGCTTGGCACTCCTAGAAATAGAAAGGTGTTGGGGCCGACTACCCCATCAAGCGAAAGATTAAAGTAGTGTTGGAGTTTTTTTACTGCCGCTTCGGTTTCTGTTCCAAATGTACCTTTTTCCTTTATTATAGAACCTATGGGTTCAGGTAGAACCTTCAACAGGTTTTGCAGAAGCAGGACATCAGTACCTTCATCACCGCGCATCAGCACGCGGCTGCCTAAAGTTATATAAGCTGTCAATATATACTCGCCTCCCTTATGGTGCTAATCTAGGTTATGCCAATCGTCTCCATATGGTTAACACAAGAACAACGAAATGTTTTCATATCCCTTACCCCTCACTTTTTGTTATGGGTTTGACAAGGCCGGTTTGCTCCGTTAAACTATTTATGAATTTCATCATTGCGATGATAAAGAGGAGTAGAAGAGGGTAGCCTTTGCAGAGAGCCGGGGTAGCTGCGAACCGGCAGGTGAACTTTTTGAAGGCGCTTTGGAGCGAACAGGAGGAACGCCTTTTAGGTTAGTAAAACCTGAACCTTTGAGTTGGGCTTAAAGCCAATCAGGGTGGAACCGCGGGTTATCCCGTCCCTGTCCAAAAGGACAGGTTTTTTTATTTTGAGATTATATTAATGCTATAAGGAGGAATGGCTATGAATTTTCAGGAATTAATCCTGCGCTTGAACAATTTCTGGGGCCAGCAGGGTTGTATTATTCAACAGCCCTACGATGTTGAAAAGGGTGCCGGAACCATGAACCCTGCAACTTTTTTGCGGGCACTCGGTCCGGAACCGTGGAAGGTGGCTTATGTGGAGCCATCCCGTCGTCCCACTGACGGGAGATACGGCGAAAACCCCAATCGTTTGCAGCATTATTACCAGTATCAAGTAATCTTGAAACCATCGCCGGATAATGTCATCGATCTGTATCTGGAGAGCTTGAAGGATTTAGGCATCAAACCTGAGGACCATGATATCAGATTAGTCGAGGATAACTGGGAATCACCCACCCTGGGAGCCTGGGGACTGGGCTGGGAGATCTGGCTGGACGGTATGGAAATAACCCAGTTTACCTATTTCCAGCAATGCGGGGGTATCGACTGTTTTCCGGTATGTGCGGAAATAACCTATGGCATTGAGCGTATTGCCATGTATATTCAAAATAAGGAAAGTGTTTATGATATAGAATGGGTGGATGGCATTAATTATGGAGATGTTCACTATCAAAACGAGGTGGATTATTCCCATTACAATTTTGAGGTTGCTGATGTGGCATCATTAACCACCATGTTCAATCTTTGCGAAAAAGAAGCCATAAATGTGGCGGCACGGCAACTGGTACAGCCGGCTTATGATTATGTCCTGAAGTGCTCGCACCTGTTTAATCTCCTGGATGCCCGCGGTGCTATCAGTGTTACCGAGCGCACCGGTTATATCGGCCGGGTTCGCAATCTGGCACGGATAGTGGCCGCTGAATACCTGGCGCAAAGAAAACGGCTGGGCTTCCCTTTGCTCAAGGATGAAGAATTAAGAAACCAGGTTTTGCAGGAAAATGAAAAGGAGGTGCTTTAGGATGGCAAGAGATCTTTTGCTGGAAATCGGGGTGGAAGAAATCCCCTCAGCCTATATGCCGGGAGCCATTGCCGAACTTAAGTCACTGGCCGGGCAGAAATTTGACCAGGCGCGATTGAAATATACGGATATAGTTACCTATGGTACGCCAAGGAGGCTCGTTCTTTGGATTAAAGGACTCGACGAGGCTCAAGAGGATGCACTTTACGAAAATCGCGGGCCTAAAAAGGCCCTGGCCTTTGATGCCGAAGGCAAGCCCAGCAAGGCCGGTTTAGGTTTTGCCCGGGGGCAGGGAGTGGATTTTAAGGACCTGGAGATAAGAGAAGTAACCGGGGTTGAGTATATATTTGCGATAAAAAAGGAAAAGGGGAATAGCAGCGAAGTCGTTCTTCCTGAAATCTTGCTGAGTATAATTAACTCGGTGGTTTTTCCCAAGTCCATGCGCTGGGCTTATTTTAACACTCGCTTTGCACGTCCCATCAGATGGTTGGTAGCTATATATGGTGATAAAAAAATCGATTTGCACATAGAAAATATTAAAAGCGCCAATTATACCTATGGGCATCGCTTTTTATCCCTGGGTCCGGTGGGGATTTTTGATGTGGATGGCTATTTTACGGCTTTGGCCAATAATTTCGTAATTCTTGATCAGCAAGCAAGAAAAGAAATGATCTGGCAGCAGATTGTCCAGGTTGCCGCCGAAGCTGGGGGCAAGCCGATGGAAAATGAAAAATTGCTGGAGGAGATAACTTATCTGGTAGAATATCCTACTGCCTTTTATGGCCGGTTTTCTCCCTCTTATCTCGATGTTCCACCTGAGGTTTTGACCACCAGCATGATTGAGCACCAGCGTTATTTCCCGGTCTTTAATGCTGAAGGCCAGCTGCTGCCAGGATTTATCGGCGTCAGGAATGGTACTGATTTTAGCCTGGATACGGTAAGAGCAGGTAATGAAAGGGTTTTAAAAGCCAGGCTGGAAGATGCGCTGTTTTTCTGGAACGAAGATACCAAAAAAAGCTTGAGCGACTTGGTGAGCGGTTTGAAAAACGTACTATTTCATGAACGCCTGGGCTCCATTATGGATAAAGTGGAACGGCTGCAAAAACTGGCGGTTTATATCGGAACTGCCAACAGTTTGAGCAATGAAGCCTGGCTTGATAGAGCCGCCTACCTCTGCAAAGCGGATTTACTCAGCCATATGGTTTATGAATTTCCCGAGCTGCAGGGAATAATGGGCAGATACTACGCGCAAAAGAGCGGGGAAGCCCAGGAGGTAAGCGAGGCTATTCTGGAGCATTATTTACCGCGTTTTGCTGGAGACGTACTGCCAGCGACGGCAGCCGGGATGGTGCTCAGTCTGACTGAAAAGCTGGATAATCTGGTAGGTTGTTTCTGCATCGGTATAAGACCTACCGGTTCCCAGGACCCTTATGCTTTAAGGCGTCAGGCGATTGGTATTGTAAACATTATTCTGGACAGCGGATTGCGAATCGATTTGAAAACTGCGCTGGCTGTTGCTTATGATGGTTTTAGCACAATAAAACCAGATATCCCGAAAGAGCAAACCATTATGGAAGTTCTGGATTTCATTCGCCTGAGAATGAGAGCGGTACTTCTCGATCAGGGAATAGGTTATGATGTGGTGGATGCGGTGCTGGTACAGCCGAACGCTGATCTCAATGATATTATGGCCCGGGTGAAGAGTATACAGGGATTTAAACAAGCGGAAGCATATGATGATTTTATGGTGGTTTTCAACCGCTCCTATAATTTGAGTAAAAAGTGGGAAATGGAGGCAGTTGATTTAAATTTTCTGCTTGATGATAGTGAAAAAGAATTATACAATAATGCGGTTCGAGTTCGCGAGCTAACCCAAAAAG
>JAQUXM010000089.1 GCA_028692415.1 Syntrophomonadaceae bacterium
GCCTGCAATGCTTAGATTGCTCATGAAATTGCTTCGCATTTTAGCTTGCAAAACTATGGATTTTCCATAATGCAACATTCTGTATTTTTAACTTGCAACTTTCTGCAAAAAGTACTTGCAAAAAACAGATTATGGGAGTATAAATCTACATCTCAAAACAAAGAGATTCAGCAGCAATCGATTAATCAGGGTTTCCGAATGGTTGGTAGTATCAATGATAAGTATGATATTCTTATCAGATCTTTTAAAACGGGCGAAAAAATAACACTTGATTGCTTAAATCAATATGTAAGAGAAGAATTTCGAGTCAATGTAAACAAACCGTTTAAACCGTCTAAAATGACGAGAGAACAGGCAAAAGAAGCTTATCCTGATTGGCATCAGAGAGTTATTGTTGAGAAAAACAAAAAGCTGAAAAAATGGAAAATATCAGAGCAAAAAGGTCATAATGGGGATGAACTTTATAACTGGTGGTTGCGTCAGGTTGATCAGATAAGGGGTGGGCATCGTTATTATTTCTTAATGTGTATGTCTATTTATGCCTGTAAGTGTGATATACCAAAAAAAAGACTTGAAAAGGATATGTTAGAAATTTTTAATAAGTTACAAGAAATTGAACATGATAATCCAATGACAGCCTACGATATAGAAAGCGCTTTGGAAGCGTACAGTAAAGAATATTATAATTTTACTATTGCTGATATTGAAGAGTTGACAGAGGTCAGGATTGAGTATTCCAATGTAATTGTGCATGCTTTCCGATGATTGAGATCACCCTATCCGGAAAACGAGTGCGCTGTTTCCGGACCGAGTGCAATCAATTAATAAGTTAATATCAGGTTAATCCTGACCAGGTGCATTCAAACCATGACGTTCACGCATGGAGATCCTGCCATCGATCATGATTTCATGGGCATTATGAATGATGCGGTCAATGATGGCTTCGGATACCGTCGCATCTGATTCGGTGCCGATCCGTTCATACCAGCCCTGTGGTTCAAACTGGGTGCAGAAGATAACTGAGCCTTTGACGGTTCGGGCTTCAATGATCTCCAGCAGTTCTCTGGCCTGGTCGCTGCCCAGAGGGCACAGCAGAAATTCATCCAGGATCAGGAGATCGATTTTCTGATAACCTTTGATGACCTTCTGATAGGTACCTTCACCGTGAGCGATCGCAAGTTCGTCGAGTAGGTCGGGCAGCCTGACGTATTTGACTTTTATAAAGTTACGGCAGGCCGCAATACCAAGGGCACAGGCGAGATAAGTTTTGCCATTTCCGGAAGCACCTTTGAGAATGATATGGTGGCTGTCGAAAACATAACCGCAGGTAGACAGTTCCAGTAGTTGTGATTTATCCAGTTTTCGGTCGGCATGGTATTCAATCGCCTCCATGCAGGCATTCGGATGACGAAATTCGGCAAAACGGATCAGTTTGGTCAGTTTCGTACTTCGTCTTTGCTCCCATTCCTTATCAACCAGCATTGAAAAACGATCCTCAAAGGAAAGTGCATCAAAGGCATGATTACTGCACTGTGATTCAAAGGCATCCGCCATGGAGGCGAGACGGATGTCATGAAGTTTATCGATGGTTGACTGTTTAATCATTATCGCTGCCTCCTTTGAAATAAGAAGCGCCGCGGGTAATGCCATACTGTCCGCTTGTTTTAGCAACTGCCGGCTTGGCTTGCGCCTTATCCTGGCCATTCTTTAAAATGGTCGAGATATTTTTCAGACTTGGATTCGGGGTATAGGACAAAGCCCGGTTACAGGCGGCTTCGAGACGCTCGGTTGAATAACGGTCGGCCAGTTTCATCAGTGAAGCACAGGTTTTATATCCCTGCTGTTCAACTTTATGGGCCGAGAGAAATGTTTTTATGGCACTCACTGTTGAGGCACCGATACTTTCACCCCATTCCAGAAAGGATTCGGTATTATAACTCAGATATTTGCGGTGGTTTTCCGGCATGTGCTCCGGCAGATAAATGGGATCTTTGGCATAGGCAACGCGGATATGCGAAGCAATCCGATTATTATGATAGAAGGCTTCGACACACTTTTCGGTAACCCGAACATCGACCTTTTTACCGATAAATTCATATGGAACAGAGTACTTGCAATTCCCGGCAGTTATGAGATAATCGGGTTGGATGGTGGCAGTTGACCAGACAGCCGTTTCATACGGGGCAGCAGGTAAAGGCATGAGGAAGGATTTTTCTTCTTCTTCAAATGCGGAGAACCGGCTGCCTTTCTTTTTCTGGAATGGTTTCTTATTGAATTCCGTCAGCTTTTCCTGAATGGCAGCATTGAGCTCGATAAAGGAAAAGAACTGACGATTGCGGAGGGCCGCAATAATCCATGTCGAAATCACACCGACTGTTCCTTCAGCATTTGGTTTATCCTTGGGTGAGTAAGGTCGGGCCGGAATAATGGCGGTGCCATAATATTCCGCCATTTCATAGTAAGAACGGTTTAAAATCAACTCCGTGCGGGTATTCTTAATGACCCCGGTTTTCAGATTGTCCGGCACAACAATCCGGGTTACACCGTTAAAGTAACGGTAGGCATGAACATGTGCTTCAATCCAGTGGGGGGATTTCATATCCGGAAAGGCTTCGGCGTAGCTGTAAAGGCTGCACGGCAGACAGGCAACAAAAACATAGGCCGTCACCGGTTCGCCCATTGCTTCATCAATGACCGTAAGCGTTTTTCCCGCCCAGTCCACTTCGGTGAGTTCACCGGGCTTGCGTTTAATGCGCAGCGTCGCTTTCTTGGATGCGGCATAAGCATGATACTTGTCGTTAAACTGAGAATGCTGATAAGGAATGACCTGCTCATTTCGGCACTGCTCGCAGTACTCCGCCCAAAGCAGAGAAAGCGTGACACTGGGTTTTGCCAGTTCATTGTGAATGGTTTCAAAGTCAGGAAGTTTCCTGCCATTGGTACAGGCACGATCCAGATAGAGAATGGCCTGCAGATCCGGATTGGTCAGTTCATCCGGAATCGGCCATTTAAGGTCTTTATCCTGTGTCAGCTGCCAGACTTCGGCAACCGTGTTACGTGAGCTCCCCGTGCTGGTAGCAACACGTGTATTACTGTAATCCTGACTTTTCAGCCGGATTATTTCTCGATAATTCACCATAATTATCGACCTCCATCATTGTATTTACACAATTGCTCGTGTATAAAACAATTATAACGCAACTGCACTGGCTCCGGAAAAGGGTGCTGTGAAATATTGGAAACACCTGCTCTGGATTATCGGAAATGGCGCACAATTACATTGGAATACTCATTTAGGCATTATTGATATTGTCTTAATGTATATAGAGGTCGTTTTATTACCAACAGCACAATAAATTAAAATATCCCTACATGTTAAAACTAAGAGAAAGCAGGAGTCGCTTAATTTTTGACATGCAGGGATTTCTTCATGATATTAGATTATAAGGTGCATATAACGTTTATAGTTTGCATAGATGGCTTATATCAGAGCATCTACTTTTGTCGGGGTGAAAATAAGCTGTTTATCTTTTACTGCAGCTGTGCCGGTGAGACGATAACCTTCAGGACTATCATTCATTGTGGCTCCAACAACCCATGCATTTATGTTAGTCGCCAAATTCTTCTGTGTTATTTCCATTTTATAAATGCCGAAGACTACTGTATCATCGATAACTTCACCTTTGCCTGCAATAATTGGGTGTGGAGTGCCATCTGCACCCACTGTGACAAGTGTGAGGAAGGCTGAGTCCTCAATAACTGCTTTTATTTCTTTACTAATAACCATTTCGCCATCTCCTTAATATTTTTTAGATAGTCTTTACTTTGTTTTTACTACCTGGTATAATAATACTACAGAAATTTTGATATTTCAAGTACGCAGAATATTATGAGTAGGTGCGAAAAAAATGACTATTAAAAGCGATCAAGATAACAGCCCGTGCAAAGACAATTGTCCGTGTATGGACTGTTGTCCGTTAGGAAGTGCATTAAGTCAAATTGGCGGAAAATGGAAGATACCCATTTTATGTGCTCTTTTTCAGGACGGTACAACACGATTTAATGAGCTGAAACGCAAGATTAGAGGCATAACAAATACTATGTTGGTAAGTTCATTAAAGGAGCTGGAAGAAGAGGGCCTTATATTCCGTGAACAATTTATGGAAATGCCAGTGCGGGTCGAATATTCAGTGACTGACAATTGTCGTGACTTGATGCCGATTCTTAAGCAACTCGCATATTGGGGAGCTCAAGTACATACGATAAAATAACCATAAGCACATTGAAAAAATGTTATTACGATTCCAGATTAAAAAAATCTCGTTTTCTATGTTTTGAAAATGAGATTTTTTATATTGGTGAGTGTATTTTATTCTTTGTTTAAAGACATGATTTGTGCTTTGAAATGATCAAGCGATGTTTCATATGGTTCAATCGGTACTTGCGTATACTCAAAAAAGTCAAATTGATCTTCATCCGAAACTTCACCAATTCCAGTATCCACAAGGACTATTCTTTCATATGATCCAAAATTCTGACGGGCATCGCAGGCATCCCATTTCAACCCATCAACAAAAATATTTCGCCAATTCTTAAGCCATCCATTTGAAATGTAAAAACTGTTACACTCTGAATCCAGCTCTTTCATTTTATCCCCGAGTAGAAGGTCCGAACAGTTTGTTTTTGGGGCTATTGTCGCCCCATATTTTTTCGCGATTTCCATCATCTGGGGATGGCACCTTGTACCAATTAACAGTCCGATTTTATCATTTCTGCTTTGAGCTTCATTTAATTTTTCAATCAATGCTGCTTCTAATAGCTTATCATCAACATGCAAGGCTGGATCAATAAAAATGACCTCATCTTGTATTCCCAGTTCTTTCATGGCACACTTTATTTCCTCTGCCAGAATGGCACATGCAACAAAAACCATTTTAACCCTTCTTTCTGATAGTTAATTTGTAAAAGTTCCTTTTTAAAAGTTAATACTGCAGTCATCAATCCTTTCGTTTAAATATGGAAGCAATACATTTTTGCTACCTGATACAATGATACTATCGATAAACTAACTTGACAAGTACGCAGATAATTATTATTAGATGAGAAAAAAATGACTGAATAAAATGTGATATCTGTGCGTAATGTTAAATTAACAGAATAAAAAATCCAGATGCCTTAATACAAAAAACTAATTTGCAGTGGCATGTTGAATGTGAATGCGGTCATTCGTATGTCAGAAAATACCTGAAATTCGGCGGTTCATTAATAAATTCATACACAGAGTTGTTGTTCATACAGATAACATTGAGGTCACCTTTAAGGTGGCCTTTTTAATTGGAGAAAAATGGTCCTGAACCTATTGTTTTACTAAATGGTTAGGTGGAGAAGCGATTAAGTTTGGAGAATATCCACGAAGTAAAAATATTGTATGAGTGATTGGTGAGCATCATAAGATGATGGCTAAGAGCATTCGATAGGTCAGACTTTAGAAATAACGCTGCAAGATACATATAAGAGGAATTAATCCTTGATGATTAGCGCTCTCTATTTGATATTAGAATGAAAATCTGGTTTTTAAAATGTCACTGGTATCATCATAAGCGAAACAGCAAAAACAGTAGCAATCGGTGAAGATTTCAACTTGATTACTACTGTGTCCCCAGAGAATGCCGCAAACAAAGCAGTCATTTGGAATAGTGATAAAGAAGAGATAGCCATTGTCGATGCTACTGGGAAAGTAACAGCCATTAAGGCAGGAATAGCAACCATCACCGTCACAACAGCAGATGGCAACAAGACAGCCACTTGCGCTGTGACTGTTAATGAACCAGTAAAAAGTATTGGAACAACTTACCAAACCCATGTCCAGAATGTCGGTTGGCAAGGGTGGAAGAACGAAGGAGAAATAGCGGTACGAGTGGGAAAGCCTTACGTTTAGAAGGTATAGAAATTAATGTGGATAGTCAAGGCTATGACATCGGTGTAGAATATAAAACTCACGTTGAAAATATTGGCTGGCAAGATGTTAAGAGTAACGAAGAACTGAGTGGAACCTTTGGTCAATCCCTACGGTTGGAAGCCATTCAAATAAGTCTCACCGGAGCGGATGCTGACAAGTATGACATCTATTATCAAGTTCATGCACAAAACTATGGCTGGCTTGGTTGGGGAAAAAATGGCGAAAGTGCAGGAACTGAAGGATTTGGCTATCGATTAGAAGCCATTAAAATTGTTGTGGTTCCCAAAGGATCAGACGCTCCAGCTATAGATTCAACACTGCTTCCATTCTATAAAAAATAAAGAAATGTAATTTAAATAATTATACGGAGAAAAGGCATCGGTATTTAAAATATGATGCCTGAATTCTTCGGAAATTTTGCTTTTTTTCCTGTTTTGATCAATTCATTTAGCATGTTTATTTATTCATGCTAAATTGAGAAGGAATATGGTTAGATTTTAGGGGCAGAGGGGCATTGCTTTTATAAACTTTTTTAGCGAGTGAAACATGGGACTTACTTAGAAACAATTTTAAAGCGTGTTGTTTTTTTGAATATGACCTTCTCCGCCACGGTGTTTGTCAAGATAGTTGTCATCATTTTACAACTTTTTCACTATACATATTGCAAACTTATGCGGTCGAAATATCCATTAAATCCTGCTCTTCTGTTTTTACCGGATTAAGAAAAACTTTGGCATCAAGTTCCCATTTCCGACACTGCCGTGTCCAACGATTCGGATTTTTTTCCTTGGCTTGTTCATAAACGCGTTGCCGGTTTTGAAAAATAACGGCATCCATGCCGGTATGTCGTTGATTAGGCGTCAGGAAATTAAGACCGCTGTGATGATGTTCATAATTGTACCAGTGGGTGAATTTCAATACCCATTGTCTGGCTTCACTGATGTCCAAAAACCCTTTGTAGGGGTAATCCGGGCGATACTTGCAGGTTCTGAAAATCGATTCGGCATAGGCATTATCATTACTGACACGGGGTCGGCTTCGGGAGCCGGTAATTCCCAATTGATACAGTGTTTCCAAAAGGGTTGCGCCTTTCATGGGACTGCCATTGTCTGAATGAAGCACCAATGGCGCCTGTCCGGTATGTTTTTCAGATAAGCAGGTTTTTCGCATCAGGGTACTGGCATGCTCGGCGGATTCCACTGGCCAGATTTCCCAGCCAACAATCTTACGGCTGTAAAGATCCAAAATCAGATAAAGATAGAAGAATTGTCCGGAAATGGGGCCTTTCAACCAGGTTATGTCCCACATCCATACTTGATTCGGTCCAGTAGCACAATGGGTGGTTGCCATCCGTTTGATGGGCTTTTCACTACGACCGCGATGGTTTTGTTGCTTCACTTCTTTTAAAATACGGTAGATCGTTGACTCGGAGGCCAGGTAAATCCC
This sequence comes from Syntrophomonadaceae bacterium, assembly GCA_028692415.1. Taxonomy (GTDB): domain Bacteria; phylum Bacillota; class Syntrophomonadia; order Syntrophomonadales; family Syntrophomonadaceae; genus JAQUBU01. The sequence goes on from JAQUXM010000089.1 coordinate 7,406, forward strand.
TTCATCAGCCAGTTGTGGCACCATTTGGCTGGGTGGCTGGCTTTTAAAACGGTCGCTGTTCATATGAACCAGGATCACTTGCTTTTCTTCACGGGTTAACTTATTTTGGGGTACCGGTCGTTTGGCATGGGGGCGCTGGTCTTCCGGGCGTTTTTTCCAGCGGAATAAGGTGCGTTGACTAATCCCCATAATCCGACAGGCTTTTTCCTCCATTGCGCCAGCGGTAACGGCTTCCAGGATGAGGGTGACGGCAATGGTGCGATCGGCAGGAAGGATCATTCGTCCTCGGGTTCCCCCCAGATCGCTCGGCACTTTTTTTGAAGAACCAACAATGCGGCTGTTTCAGCCAAAGCTTTTTCTTTACGGTTGAGTTCCTTTTGCAGCTGTTTATAGGCTTTGTCTTTGTCTCTTAAATGGCGTTGCAGGGTGGCGGTTTCCTGTGCCACTCCGCCATTTGCCTGCATACAGGCATCCCGCCAGGCCGTGATCTGCTCGACGTAAAGACCTCTGCTCCGGCAGTACTCGGCGAGTTCAATTTCATTTAACGTGGCGGTTTCAAGAACCACATGAAATTTATCTTTAGGATCCCAGTTCTCTGAGCTGGTATTCGTTTTAGGAATCACCATTCCTTTTTCCTTGGCTTGACGTTTCCATTTATAAAGCGTCTGCTCTGACAGGCCATGCTCTTTGGCTAATTCAGCGACAGATTTATTTTTGGGTGGCATCATTTCATTCAGCATCTTGTCTTTGAGGGTTTGACTGTATTTTGACATAAGGTTTCTCCTTGCGTTTTTTATACTATACACTTTTTAATTCCTTATGACAACTATGCTAACACATAGGGTTTATGAAGGTTTGACAGACATGCTGAATTACAATAATAAAGAGGGAATAAATGTTTTAGGATTGAACGCAATAAAAGAAATTATCAAAAGCAAGATTGGCATCTTGAAGATATAAGGTCTAAAAAAGAGAGAATGAAAAATAGGGGGCAACCATTCAAAAATCCAGAAGGTCGGCCAAGCAAAGAACGGGAAGTTAAAAATTATATAAAACATTTTCCTGATAAAACAGTTTCTCAAATTGCTAGAGAATTGGGTGTGAGTCGGCCGACTGTTTATAAGTATATGTGAGGAAGTGAAAAATCAAATAGTAAATTTTTGTAAAATGGTATAGTATAAAAGTAATTAAAAATAAGGGGAGCCGGATGTCGGTTAGCGGTAAGAATATGGCGGAGAACGATTTTTTAACAGTGAAAGAATTTGCTGAATTAGCTGGTGTAAGTCGACAAGCTATAAACAACGCATGTAAAGGTAAGTTGACAGAATATGTAAACGTAGTTGACGGACAAAAACGGCTTCATAAGGACGGTTTAGAGTTTTATTGTCTACAATTAAGTAAAACTACCTGTAAACCAAACAGTAAACTTCGTGTAAACCAACCGTCAACTAGTTTACACGATGAGAATGATAATTTTAGCGATACATTAAATCAATTAGAGAAACAGTTGGATGTTCTTGAAAAGCAATCCAGGATATTTGAAAAACAGCTGGATACGAAAGATGATCAGCTCAAAGCGAAGGATCGGCAGCTGGAAGAAATGAGCGAGCGTTTGAAGGAAGCTCATGAATTGAATCGGAATAATCAAATCCTTTTAGGTCAGCAGCAGAAACTCCTTCAACAATTTGAACAACCAGTAGCTCCAGATCTAGATGTCGTTGATAAAAAAACAGAAATGGGGTCTGATAAGATATCATTTTTTGCTTGGTTAAAGAAGAAGTTCAATGTTTAATTGTGGGGAAAATAAAAAGATAGGAATAAAAACAGCTGGATAAAATAAGCTTAACAAGGTATTAGGAACATTTCGTGTCAATTCAAAAGGCAACTCCTGTTTCCATAAGTCTACTGTTTTCACTTGACTACCTCCTTATTCAGAAGCTAATGCTATTTTTAGCCCGTATCAAAGTAGATTTGCTTATTCCAGTTAATTTTTCAACTTCTTTGTAACTATTGAATTCAAGCAACCCTACAGCGTGGTTAATCTGAGCATTGTTGTATTTCTTTGGTCGCCCTTCAGTGAATCCTTCTTTTTGTTTGGCAATCTCTTTTCCTTCCTGAGTTCTTTCAACGATCATATCACGTTCAAATTCTGCAAAAGAAAAGAAAACATTTCTTATAAGCCTACTTGAAGGGGTATTATCCATGATGCCGATGTTAAGAATATTTACTTTGATATCTTTATTTATGAGATCATTAATAAGTTCACTACCTTGTGATAAGCTTCTGGCTATTCGATCCAGCTTTGTAACGATTAAGGTATCACCGCTTGTAAGTTTGGCAAGTAGCAATTCTAATTGTGGTCGATTGGACTTGGTACCAGTAAAGCTATCCATAAAAATTTGAATCGCACCATTTTCAGTCAAAAGCTTTTCCTGTACTTCTAAACTATTCCCGTCCTTCATTTGACCTCGTGTACTGACTCTTGCATAACCATATATCATAGAAAAACCTCCTTGCATTTTGACGCTAAGATATGACACCGCTCAACACCGCTATTATACGTCGCTTTTTAATAGGTGTCAATACTTAAAGGATTTGACACCGGTTTATACCCTCCGTTTGTCTATTTCCTTGCAAAAACATCCGAATCAGCCACATGTTTAAATAAACAATCCTCTTTTTCAACGTAAATATCATACGTAATATCTGCTATTTGAAAATAAGTGTTAATCATTATAATTACCCCTGTTTTCTCTTTTTCATTGAATAGAAATTTAACTTTATTACCTTTTTTGAATTTTGACTCCACCTATTTACCCC
>JAQUXM010000090.1 GCA_028692415.1 Syntrophomonadaceae bacterium
CACCGCCACCATAAACACCAGGACGAACGGAAGTGCAGCCGACGTAACCGGGAGCATCGAGCTTAAGCAGGACGGAAGCACCATAGCCACCGCGAGCAAAACAGATACCGGAATATATACAGCCTCGACAGGCAACGGCACCTACGACCTATACATCAACAACGCTGACACCGAAACCGACCTAACCATAAACAACGGCGCCAACAGCGCCACTATAAACTACTACACGGTCACCTACTCCGCATCGATAGCCGGCACCGCCGCCGGCAGCAGCATATCGGCAACCGCGGGAGGAACAGCCATAAACAGCGGGGACAAAGTGCTGGCCGGCAAGCAAATAATAATAACCGCGGTTGGAACGGGAGCAACCAGCTATACCTACGCCTGGAGCGGAGCCGGGACCAGCGGCGAAACCACTGCCGCCCTGACCATAGCATCACTCAGCAGTGCAGTTAACGCGGCCTGCACCGTAACCGGCACTACCACCTCAGCGACTCAGTTAAGCACCCCGGCCAACCTGGCCTGGGACAGCCAAACCCCGGGCAAGGCCACCTGGAGCCTGGTGGACCACGCAGAGAGCTACGATGTGCAGCTTAAAAAGGACGGCATCGGCATCGGCAACGCGCAAAGCGTAATCGAAGCCGTATATGAATTCGCCCCCGCTATAACCGCAAACGGATACGGTTCCTACACCTTCGCGGTGACCGCCATAGGAGACGGTATAACTTACAACAACAGCCCGACAGTGGTGAGCAGCGTATATGAATACGCAGCCTTTTCATCCCCATTATGCAGCGTGTTGGGAGTAGTTTTGCCGGCCAACGCAGTCCTGAACGGTCTGAACATAAACGCAGCCGTTTCCAATGGAACCACCACCCAGCAAATAGATGTAACCGTAAGCGACAACGCTGCCTGGAAGCTTTACAACGATTCCCCCTGCACCAACGAGATAACGGATAAAACCATGAATCTTGCAGTTGGCGGCAACACCGCCTACCTAAAAGTAACCGCGCAGGATGGCGCAACATACAAAATATATACAGTGACCATAACCAGAGGGGGATCTTCTGGGGATGACGACGGCTCACCGGGCAGTTCCGGATCACCACCTTCGTCAAGCCCCCCAGGTGCGACCTCATATTCCGGAGCCAATGTCTTAGTAAACGGCGAATCCCAGAGCGCCGGGACTTTAGAATCCACCACCAACCCGGAAGGCCAGACCGTAACCACTGTTACGGTGGATACCGACAAGCTTAACCAAATACTCGAAGCAGAAGACGACAACGCCACCGTCACGATTTCCGCGGCCACCGGTTCCAATATGGTTACCGGTTTGCTTACCGGGCAGATGGTCAAGAGCATGGAAGAAAAAGAAGCCACCCTTGTGGTTCAGAGCGGTTCGGCGGTCTATACAGTCCCTGCAGCGGAGATAAACATCGACGCCGTTTCAGAACAACTGGGACAGAATGTAACACTAGAGAATATAACCGTAGAAGTGGCCATAGCAACACCTTCCGCCCAAGCCATCGCCGCAGCCGAACAAGCGGCAGCAGACAGCGGATTCTCGATTGTAGTGCCCGCGCTTGAATTCACCATCAACTGCACCACATATAACGGTACTACAGTTGAAGTCAGCAAGTTCAACACATATATCGAAAGAACTATTGCTCTGCCCGAGGGAGCAGACCCCAATAAGATCACCACCGGGATAGTAGTGAAGCCTGACGGGAGCACCTACCATGTGCCCACCAGGATAACAATCATTGACGGCAAGTATTACGCCGTTATTAACAGCCTGACCAACAGCACCTATACGGTGGTCTGGCATCCAATCGAGTTTTCTGATGTTGAAAATCACTGGGCCAAAGAGGCTATAAACGACATGGGCTCAAGAATGATTGTAAGCGGAGTGAACCAAGAAAACTACGCCCCTGACCAAGACATAACCCGGGCCGAGTTCGCGGCCATCATGGTGAAGAGTCTTGGATTGGCCCCGGGAACAGGCGAAAACCGATTCAGCGACGTCGAAGACTCGAAATGGTACTGCGAATACATTAAGACAGCTTCTTCCTATGACATAATATACGGCTACGGCAACAAAACCTTCGGACCCAATGACACCATAACCCGCGAGCAGGTCATGGCCATGATCACAAGAGTGATGGAAATTACCGGCCTGGTTTGTACGTTGGCTGACGGCGAATCTGAAAAGCTCCTGCAAACCTATTCCGACTCGGCAGACGCCTCGGGCTACGCCCGGGAGAGCATAGCGACCTGCCTGAAAACCGGCCTGGTCTCCGGCAAGAGCATTGATACCATGGCCCCGAAGGACAATATCACCCGTGCCGAGACCGCGGTAATGGTGCAAAGACTGCTGCAGAAGTCCGATCTGATATAATTAATAATCTATAAAAAGAACCCGTGCCTTGCTATTTTGTGAGGCGCGGGTTTCCTATGCAATTTTTTTGCAGGATAAAGGGTTGATAAAACCTGTCAACTGGAAGCAAGGAAATCCAGGAGGTAAAGAACTTTATACAAGTTAGACTACGCCCATACCGGGCGCACAACTGACAAAGGCGCCCATACGGGGGCCCCTTCTTCAATACAGCTGCTATCATGATCGGCCAGAGCGTATAACCCTCTGAACCGATCATCTTTCATCCCCCCGTGCTCGCACCCGGGGGGTGTCCTTATTATGAAACAAAAAGGTTCCCGGGGCCCGCAAGCAATCTTTGATTACGTAAGCGATGGGGTTCTTATTCACAGGGTCTCACTCAGGCCGTCGTTTTTAATAACCGGTGCGGCAACCTTTTTACTTTTTAGGCATTATTTTGCGATAGACTTCTTGGGGGAATTTCTTTTTGTTATCCACAGTGAGAAGCCGATCTATACTGATAGCAAAGAGTTTTTCATTTTCTTCCAAGTACGGCAGGATGAGATCCCAGTCCGCATCGCTGAGTTTATTAAATTCACCGCCGTTAAGCTGTTCTAGGGCCAGCTTTTTCTGCGGATCACGGACATAGATCGCGCCGCCGGATGCAAGTGAGAAAATGTTAGAGCCCGGGTAGGGTGAGTCATATTCCCGGATAGAGCCGTCCTCATCACTAAAGCCGATGCCGTTTAAGATGACAAACCCACCGCCGTTAAGCGGATCACCAGCCATGAAGGATTCCGCCAGATAGTCCAGTGCCGTACCGTTAATAACCACGCGCGGTCTGCCTACGGCATTGATCAGCAGCCGTCCGGCGGCATTGCCCATGATATAGGCGATCCCGCCTTTGGCGCCGTACATGAAGGTCTGGCCGACATCTCCGTAGACCACCAGCTTACCGTCTTTCATAATCTGACAGAGCTGATCCTGGGCATTGCCGTGCACGTAAATTTCCATGCCGTCAATACCGGAGGCCAGATAATCGCCGGAAGAGCCATAGACATCTATCCGCACGCCCCCTGTAGCCGGGCCGAAGCCGCCCCCAGTAAACCGCTGGCCGCGGTACTTGTAAACAATAAAGCGTTTCCAGCCTAGTTTGTAGGCTTTGACAATCAGCACTGCATCGCACAGATCGCCTTCCGGTTCAAAGACTTCTGCATCAATAACCAGGATCTTCTCTTTTTTCTTCGGGCCGCGGATTCCCCCCCGCGTAGCAAAATCAATCCGGCTGAAGCGGGAGTTGGATTTCCCCTTAATCAAGGGGGTTTCATCAAAAATCGCATCCAGAGCGAGCTTGATGACATGCTGGACCGAGCTTCTCTTCATCTTGCCGGTATTATAGCGCAAGTCGCTCAAAAGAGTCAGACTGTCAATCGCGATTTGCTTGCCGTCATTATTTTCATCCGCATGCTTTTTAATCGTTTCAACAGCGAACCTAAGGCTGTTGGCATCGAATCCAACGATATTTTCCTGAATATAGGCCACTATATTCCGGGTGGCGGTGGCCGGATCTTTTTCAGCAAAAAAGGCTTGGAGCTTTTTCTCTATCGTCTTGCAGGCTTCAGTGGATTCAACCGGCTGGGTAACATCACAGATTTCTTTATCCTTGGGAGTTTCAATTACCCGGCCGAATTTATCCGTACAGACCAGCTTTTTATTGCCGCTGCCGTCGCTGCTATCCTTCAGGCTGAAGATAAAGGAGCCGCCGTCCGTATAGCTGCCGCCGCGGGCATTCCAATACTTGTCGGCAATGGGCCGGAAGCGGGCATCTTCCCGCACGAGCGAGATCAGGGTAGCATCAATGGCCTGCTTTTCCGAACAGATAAATCCCACCTGCACTTCACCTTCCTGCAGGGCAAATACCTGAGGACGCAGCATGGCGGTATCCGTAATGCCGATCAGCTGGAACTGGCCATCCCGCACGTCATTTCGAGCGATGATGAAGAACCACGGACCATCGGGTGAGGCCCCTACATGATGCGTCTGAATGGCTTTGTATATCTGCTGCTTTTCGGGAGGCAGCATGTCGAAATCCATTTCCGAGGTCGGCGCCATGGTTTCAATCATATATTCAAGCGGATATTTGTATATGCGGCTGCACAGGTCAAGCAGCAGGGCCGCTTCCTCGGTATCGGTCAGGAACAGGGGCTGGTAATTCCTCTGTTTCAGGTATTCATATATCGACTGGTAGTTGGCGAAATCGCCGTTGTGTACTAGCGCCTCGTTCAGAGCGCTGAAAGGATGGCAACCGCCTGGATGCCAGACCCGTCCGCGGGTGGGATAGCGCTGGTGAGCCAGCCAGACATGCGCCTTGAACAACAACTAGACGTATAGGAAATTCAAAATACTAAAAAGCCGGCATTACCTTTTCAGGAATATCGGCTTCTCTTATCTTATGTAAGTCTGTTGCAGCAATCCGAAGACTTCCTCTGCGTTGGATATTCAAATCCTGAAAAAAATGTCCTCTGCTTCTCTCTTAGTTGTTTTCAAGCAAGACGTGAACCCGGTTAATATCATATCTTTTTAGCTGTTTATCATTGGTAACAAAATAATCGCACCCGCTATGTTCAAAAATAGCCAATTGGACGGCATCTGGTAGTTTAAACCCAAATTCCGCTCTTATTCTCGCTGTTAGCTCTGCTATATCAGTATTAATGTCAATAACCGAAAATCCTTTTGAATTATAAAAGAAATCTTTATATATATTTACTATATCTATATGTCCCAGCTTATAGGGTTTAGTTAAAACTTCAATTAGCGTTATAACTGATGTAAGCACCTGTATATTCCCTGTGGCTGTCCGGTTAAATATATCGGAAACCTCATGGCTATATATAGGGTGTTCCTCTATGAAGTATATTATCGGCGCGGTATCCACGAAAAGCCTTAAATCCTTATTTAGTTCCATTCGCTTCTCTCCTGATTGACATATTCCTGTCCTTCAATTCCTTTCCAGATTTCTTTTCCTACGCCTTTTATTCCTGAAAAGTCTTTTTTCTTTCCTGCAACTACCTTCAATATTAAAACTCCATCCACCTCATCCGATAAAACCTTTAATTCCATGCCTTCCTTCAATTTCAGTTTTTGGCTACTTTCTTTGGGAAGCCTAATTGAATCACCATCGATAACGTATGCATTAGCCATGATTTCTATCTCCTTTTCAGTTCCTTTTAATCTATCATAATAAATTTCAAAGTCATTTGCTATCCTCCCAATTCATTACCATTATTTTATTATATAACTTCTTTTTGGGAAATAGTGGGCATTTTTTCTTCGTCAATTTAGATTCTTAAAAATAAAATATAGAGATGGAGGGTATGAAGATGGCACCTTTGGCGATGAACTATGAAAACGTTGTTAAAATTAATGAAGTCAAGGGTGTGAATTTATTTAGTGTGAATGGAATAATCCACCAAGTTTTCGTTAATACTTTTTTTGTAGCATAAGCAGGGCAACGCTGAGGAGCGGCCCCTTGTTGATCCTTTAGTCTCGGAAACGTCGATATCAACAATATAACTTTAACGTTTCATTATCCATTTCATCACTCTACATATACCCACAACGATTAATAAACCGCTCCCTATTGTTATCACACGATAATCCTCCTTAATCCAATGGCATAGCACGAGGTAACATCCTCACTACCCTACTGTTTTACATCTGGGGGACATTCGAAACATACATTTTAATGCACATTAAATTCCTTAACAGTTGGATTGCCAGTAGTTCCGCTAATTGTACCTTCCGCAATTGCATCTCTTTTGGTACCATACTGGTTGGTTATTGTCACACCAACCTTGAAAAACCAGGAACCGTCCACATGGGATTGTTCTTCATTTATTAAATCAAGAATCCAGTGGCACTCAAATCCGTATGGATATAAATATTTACCGTGATTCTCGAACGCCATTCTGGCAGCATATTTTTCAAGATCGCCAGAGTGATCGAGTGCGTCGACATCTGCCTGAATGCGATCGTTTTTTATCAATTTTGCGGGGACTGTAAGATACGGAACTTTGCTTCCAGACCCTATATCACTTAAATCCATATGTCCAAATGTGCCTGTTATGTTTGAGATCATATAGTTGGTGCCATCAAACGTAACATCGAGAGCCGCATTGGCGACAGTACTGTAAATATGCTCGAGTATGAGCGAATCGACACGCCATGTTTGCTCATTCTTCGCACTCCAAGTACCCCATGATTTTACCTTCATAAAATAGTCTTTAACATTGCCGGAAGTATCTGCATAACTATGAAACTTTGAAACATCATAAGTGTTACCGTCTTTTGCAAATACATCGGCTGCAAGACCATTAGTTATTGCGACAACTGCAGAACGTTTTGCATTTTCAACAGGAAAAGTAACCTCAAGTGCTGCTTTGGCGGATTCATCATGGTTGTCCTTCTGAAAATCTTCCTGCTTCGTTGAACCAGGTTTTTCATCATCTGCTGGGAATGTATGATAAGTGATTATCACCTTTACATTGTTAGGACACCAAACATCTGGAGAATATCCTTTGTTGCCATCAACCGAGACAGATTCAACCTCGCCATCTTTTGTCATCCAACCTGTAATTAAATCTTCCAGCTTTTCTGTTTGAATGTTCTTGAAGCCTTTTTCATTAAAATCATTAATAACCTCTTGGTAGTTCCTACCTTTTTGAGCACTTGAACCTGACGGCGTTTTTGCTTCACCTTCATGTTCTTTTCCGCCACATCCCGCTAATGTAATAACCAAAATACACGCAATAAAAACACTAACTATTCTTTTCATTTTCTTCCCTCCCCGAAACTCTTCTCGTTCTGTAAACTTAAATGAAAATTGAGGACCTGTTATCAAAAATATCAGTGCCGTAAATGCCAGCATTAGTTTGCCCCTGATCGGCCGAAACATAAAAGCCTTTACCCTTTTTGTCCTGTTTGTGGCAAATCAAGGTTTGCGGAATATCCACCCCGTATATCTCGCTTAAAAAGGTAGGGGAATTCCCTTTTTTGTAGGTTGTAAAAAAGTTCAAAATATAAATCACGGGTTTCAAAAAAAGAAGCCACACACTTTATCGTATTTACTTGCCTAAGGCTAATAACATTTTGTAAATCATCATCGCTGCCTGGGCTCTGGTAGCGTTAGCCTTGGGAGCAAGCGTATAAGTGGTCATTCCGCTAATGATGCCAGCCTTAACGGCATGAGTCATTCCAGATATGGCCCATTTGCTAATAGTTGATTTATCGCTAAAAATATCCAGTTGAGTGCTATCAATTGGAGTCTTGTCCCCTAATGCATTGGTAACAATTATTGCTATCTGCTCTCTGGTAATCAGAGTGTTCGGTTCAAACATATTATTGCCTGTACCAGATACTAGTCTTGCTGAATTAGCTGCATTCACGGCTCCATAGCACCAATCATTTACGCTTAAATCCATAAATGTGCCAGTTGTTTCGCAAGTGTTCAGACTGACGGCTTTAGCTAGCATAGCAACAAACTCAGCTCTGGTAATATATGCATCCGGCTTGAAGGTTCCGTCTGGATAGCCAAAAACAATACCCTTGCCTATCAGACTGCTGATGGCATCATAGCACCAATAGGATACAGAGACATCTGATAATAAAGGTACTTTCGATTTGGTCGTGTTAATATGTTCAGTGTATGTCACAAAGGTAGTAAAGTGATTCGTCCATATTATCAAGTCATCACCAACATTTAAATAGCCCTCGTTGTTTTTTTCGAGGTCATTAGCAGAATCAGTTTTCATCAGACAGGTTATAGGGGTAAATTTGCCATTTAATATCCATCCAGCCAGTTTCCCAGCTTGGCCAGGAATGATAATCTTAACTGGTTGGCTGAATATCCGCGTTGTATCCGGGAAACCAATCTCGATTGCTGCATTAACATCAGCGTTGTTAAGACTATCAAGCATAATGTCATTAGGTGACAAAAGTTGCGGAAGATTGATTGCACCATCCCATTCCAAAGGCCCAGTTGTTTGTGTTCCTTCCGGTATACTCACATTAATGGTACCAAGAGAAGTTTCCGACTTTACATTGATTTGTGGCAAAGTGGCTACTCCATTTACCGGATTGGTAATAAGTGTAGGTTTATCTACCTCTGAAGGAACTATTATATTTAACGAGGTAGTTCCCGCGTTTACAGAGAATCTTGGGTAACAGAGACTAGCATATTATTTTTATTGATACTGCTACCTCCTGAATTTGTATGACTGTAGGGGATGAATACAGGAGATGAACTTTGTACATCAAGTAATGGCTGTTTTTCCGAAGAATAATTTGGTTCAATATATATAAGTATTGATCTCCGGAAGTAACAGTCGTGTCAGAATACGTGTAAATTCCCGATGATACACTTCCCAAGCTATGCATATAATTAGGATAATCAGGTGTGCTCCTATATATATAGTAATTGGTAAGAGCCCCATAAACATTTTCAGATACATTCGTCGGGGACTCCCAACTTATATCTACTTGATAAGGGGATATTACCATAGCGCTTACATTTGGGGTTGAAATCCGATTCGTTATTTCGATACTTAGCTCATTAGGCCACATCAGATTCCATTTGGCCTTCATTTTCTACTGATATGTTATTGTAATAATATTTACCGCTGGGAGCATATTTCGAAATAGTATCTATTCTTGTGTATTCCCAAACCCCTGGCCATTTTTCTGTAAAACTTACTCCTGAACCTCCACCATAAATATTTCCATTGGGCCCATAGAAATTCTTGTTCAACCAGTTAACTGGAGAATTTGATGTAACCGTAATTGTTACCATTAACTTTGTGCCTTCTGTTGTTACTTGATTTGTCATGTTTACTGCTGTTATTACTGGCTTTTCAGGTGTTATAGAATTTACAATATCTATACTAAGCTCATTAGGCCAAACATCAGATTCCATTTGGCCTTCATTTTCTACTGATATGTTGCTGTAATAATATTTACCGCTAGGAGCATATTTCGAAATAGTATCTGTTCTGGTGTATTCCCAGATCCCTGGTAATGTTTCTGTAAAGCTTACTCCTGAACCTCCACCATAAATATTTCCATTAGGCCCATAGAAAGCCTTGTTCAACCAGTTAACTGGAGAATTTGATGTAACCGTAATTGTTACCGTAAGAATTGTATCTTCTGTTGTTACTTGATTTGTCATATTTACTGCTGTTATTACCGGCTTTTCGGGTGTTATTGCTACACAACTTCTCTTGTAAATATTAATGCGGCTATCAGCAATAATAAAGAGATCAAAAGCAATTGTATGGATTCAGGAATTTTTCGGACTTGTAATTTTAACATTGATGCCCTTCTTTCAGAATAATCACTCATAATGTCTACCCTCATTGATACTATTCGACACAATATATGGTTATCCTTCCTTGTAATGTAAGGATACATATTCTTTCGATAGCGCCACCTGTTCCGGTGAATGGGAGCCACAGTTCTGCTAAAAATGACAAAGGCGCCCATAAGAGGGCGCCTTTCTTTAAACAGCTGCTACCACGCTGTGGTTACCCGGGGGATGTCCTTATTGTGAAACAAAAAGGTTCCCGGGTCCCGCAAGCAATCTTTGATTGCGTAAGCGGGTGGGGTTCTTATTTACAAGGTCTCACTCAGGCCGTTGGTATTTTTTACCGGTGCGGCAGCCTTTTACTTTTTAGGCATTATCTTGCGATAGACTTCTTGGGGGGATTTCTTTTTGTTATCCACAGTGAGAAGCCGATCTATACTGATAGCAAAGAGTTTTTCATTCTCTTCCA
>JAQUXM010000006.1:0-14506 GCA_028692415.1 Syntrophomonadaceae bacterium
GCTTCTGCTGTATGCTCTGCTTCCGGAACCTCTGGAACAATCGCTTCGCTTATTGCTTCGAGCGTAATTTCTGCCGTCTCACCGGCTTCATTTTCCAATTCCTCATCAGGTTCAACCTCAATCTCCTTGCTAAATGCTTCAACAATCTCCTCGGATGGTTCTTCGCCGAGGCTGGGCCAACCTATTTCCGGCTCTTCCAAGCGTTCAAGCTCTGAAGCCGCTCTTTCGTCAGCAATCATATCCTCAAGAATAACCGCTTCTTCGACTGCACTCTTTGCCAATATATCTTCATCAGGAGCTTCCATTTCAACATCTACCATGCTGCTTGACTCGAGTTCTGCCAAGCTCTCTTCCATCGAAAATTCGTTCCCCGCGTGGGGAATATCTTTAACATCTTCGGCCGGGAATTCCTCAGCTGTTTGGTCATGCAGCTCTTCTTGCTCTTTATCAACAATGCTTACTGATATCATCGCATCAGCTGGCGAATCGTTGAGCATATCCGGCTTTGCCAAGTCTTTTTCTTTAGTTTTCTTAATATCCTCCAGTGACGGCTCATTATTATCCCCATCCGCAAGTGCTGCGATTTCAGCAACTCCCAACTCATTGATCTGGCTACCAGGCAAATTACTTAATACAGGTTCCCCCACAAGACTCACATAGTCCGAGTCTTGTCCGGTCAATATCTCGTAACCTTGCCTTTCCATGTTCACCAGAAGCTGTTCCAGTTCGGGTCCGGTTACCAAAATACCCTTGCTTTCAATGGCATATTCCTTTTTACTCCCCAATAGAAACCTGGTCATTACTAGAATAGCCACAATATAAGTCATTAAAGCGATAAAGGTTCCCATTTTGGCAATACTTAACGGAAAGGTTACGATTATCAGCCACGATATCCCCACCACCATTGCAGCGTTTTTCCGAGGAACCCCTTCCTTTTGCAATAGATATGCCATTATCGCGCCAATGGGAAGAAACACCAAAATTACATATATAATATATTCACGCATCTTAGACCATCCGATCAGCTTATTCCGATTTCTGTAATTGTTTTCGACAACAAATCGCTATTTCCTTTAAATACTTTATACAATTCAGTTTAATCGATTTTTCAGCTATATTGCTCAAACCCCTAGTTTTATTATTAGACAAAAAAGTATTTTTTCCTTCCCTTACAAGGATTTGCAATATTCGCCTTCAACGAATATATTTGAAAAAAAGACGGGCCTCAAAGAGACCCGGTCCAGTTTAAATATTTTTCAGCAATTTCTTTTGCATGATGGTTGATATGATCTGCCTTTGCTGAAGATAGTCCTAGCTAACCATAGCCAGATCATTATTTATCTCTAACAATTTCCTAGTGATGAGCGTCTTGTATTCTGCATCAATATCACTGATATACCCGCTTTTCAAAAGTTCATTGAATTCTTCCTGAGACATCTGGGTTTGCTTGATTACCGGGAAACCCATGGCTTCTATGGCTTCCAAATAATTATTATGGTTCGCCGCACCGGGAGTTGCTTCGCAATATCCTGCCCTTAATTCCTCGTTGAATTCATCCTGGGTGAGAACTGTACGCTTAATTACCGGATAATCCATTTCCTCCAGTTGTTCCAGATATTTGTTGTCGATAGCCTCGTCGATTTTAACCTTGTTTTCCTTATGCATAATGTAACCCCCTTATATTTTTTTCCCCCAAAATATTTCTATCTAATCTCTCTCTAGGCTAATGATTCCAGGCTTTTCCTCCCTCCGTTTTTAAGACCGGATCTCAAGACAGCTTGCTCTTTTTACCATGTTTACTTGATAGATTAATAAGCAATATTCGTGCCAACCGGCCAGGGAAATTTGCGCAAATAAAAACCCCGGTATTCCTGGCTTCTTATAGATCAGGCTCCGCGGCTAAATTATCTTTTATGTTTTCATCCTCTCCTATAATAGGAAAGCAACCGACAATTACTGATAAAATCCCTATATATCCTTTGTTTAAGGTGCTTTCTCAAAACAGGAGAAAGTACTAAAAATAATGGTAATGCTTGTGGCAGCGTTCAAATCTTAATAGTGAAATCTTAGGAGCTTTTAATACCGTTACTCCAGCCCGTACTTACTCAGCTTTCTATATAAAGCTGAGCTATGAATGCCCAGAGTTTTGGCAGTTTGCACCCGGTTCCCCCCGGTCTCCTGTAAAACCTGGATAATCATCTGCTTTTCGATTTTCTCTATCAAGTCAGGCAGCGTAGTCTGCCCATTATCAAGTATCTCTAGCTTGGAATACTTTTTCTCTCTGCTGGGTGCCAGCAGGGAAGGAAAATGCTCTTCTTTTATACAACTCGCATCACTCATGTTGGCCAGGTTAATGGCTCGCTCCAATAGGTTTTCCAACTCCCTGACATTACCGGGCCAGCTATACTCGCTGAGAAGCTTTAAAGCTGCCGGGGTGATTTGCCGGGCCGAAGTTTTCAGACAACTGCTAAGTCGATTAATAAGGTCTGCCGCCAATAAAGGCAGGTCTTCCAGGCGATTCCTTAGTGGTGGAGTGTTTAACCTTACTACATTCAAACGATAATAAAGATCCTCCCGGAATTCCTGTTTGCTGACCATCTGCTCCAGGTCCCGGTTGGTTGCCGCAATGACCCGGACATCAATCGGTATCGGGTTGGTTCCCCCCACGCGTTCGATAATCTTCTCCTGCAGCACCACCAGCAGCTTGGTTTGCATGGGCAGGGGCATATCCCCAATTTCATCCAAAAATATGGTCCCGCCTTTAGCCAGTTCAAACTTGCCCGGTTTTCCTCCCTTTTTAGCACCGGTAAAGGCTCCTTCTTCATAGCCGAAAAGTTCAGATTCCAGAAGGTTATCCGGTAATGCCGCACAATTAATCCTTACGAAAGGACTGGAACGACGGGAGCTTTCATTATGAATGGCCTGGGCAAACAATTCTTTACCAGTTCCACTTTCCCCGGTAATCAATATGGTTGAAAGGCTCTGCGATAGCTGCCGGGCTATGGATTTGGCAGTCAGAAATTCGCGGCTCGTACCAATCAGGTTTTCAAACTTCCACTTGGCGCTGTAGATCTGGCTTACCTCATTCTTGTACAGATGGAGTTCCTTTTCCATATCCTGTATTTTTTGTGTTAAAATCTTGGCTGCGGACATGTCAAGAAACAAGCTCTGCCCAATGGCTCCTATTATTTCACCGTTTTTAATGATGGGCATGCGGGTTACTATCGTATCCTGCTCTCTAATCGGCCATATGTCGGCTTTATCTATCCTTCCAGTTTTCAAAACCTCGGGGAGTAATGAATGCGGCAGTACTTCCAATACATATTTGCCTATTACTTCTTCCTTGGTCATCTCCAGTATATCCAGAAATGTCTGGTTCATAACGGTTATAAAGCCTTCTTTGTCAACTATCACATAAGCCATATAGGGACTCTCGATCAGCCCATCCAGCATGGCGGAGAATTCCTTTTTCGTTTCCTGAAGTTTTTCCATCAGGACCTCGGCTCCTGACATATCCAAAAACAAGCTGTTGGCTATGGCTCCTATTATTTCACCGTTTTTAATGATGGGGAAACGCGAAACTATGGTATCTCGGCCTTTTACCGACCAAATATCAGCTTTGTCGATCCTTCCGGTTCGTAATACTTCGGGCAGGCCCGAGTCGGGCGTAATATCTACAATATGCTGTCCGACTACATCAGCCTTCTTCATTTCAAGTATATCCAGGTAGGTTTGATTCATGGCCGTTATATATCCATCCCGGTCTACGATAACATAGAACATATAAGGACTTTCAATAAGCCCCTCCAAAATTGAAATAATTTCATATACTGAAAGGTCCGCCAAGGGGCATCCACCTCCTCGAAAACCCCGGGGATTTCTATTTCGACACGTTCTGCATCTATAATATTGACTTCAACATCTTTATGGATTTCCCTTCTTTTGTCCGGAAGGCAAGATATAATTGTGATTGAATGTCTGCAAATAAAGGTAAAGTTTGAAGGAATGTCAGCGGGGCAATGATCATTCATTGCAGATAATTCAAGCATTGGAAGAAACTGCAGAGCAGTTTCTTCCACACCGCTGCAACGAGGCGGAGGTTAGAACCCACCGTCTGTTTGGTTAATAGGACCCCAAGCGCTTAAATAAGCGGGGGACCTCTTTCGCCTCGTTATAAATATATAATTTGGGGAATGAACAGATTATTATCAATTTCGATTAATATATAGCTGCCTTTTTTGCCCAGACGTGGTAAGGAAGGGCTGCCCGGATTAAGCAGCCACATATCATTAAGCTTCTCGCAGCAGGGAATATGGGTATGACCAAAAACCACCGCGTCGGCGGCCAGTTCTTGTGCTCTGTAATACAGGGAATTCAAGCTTCTTTTAACCCCGTACTGGTGTCCATGCACCAGGTAAAAACGTTTGCCAAGCAGTTCCAGAACCTGTTCCTGGGACGTACTGCTGCCCGGGTCACAATTACCGGATACGCCGCTATAATCAAGGGCAAGATGATGAGCGAGCCTTTTCGCATCAGCTAAATGATCACCGGTAAAAAGAAGGTATTCGGGTTTTAGCCTTTCCAATTCCTTTTTAATTTTTTCTATTTTGGCATGGGTATCACCCACTACAGCAATCCGCACCGCATAACCTCCATTATATGAAAGAGAATTGGAAAAGCTGCTGTCCTCCTTCACGCCTTCCCCGGGTCCAGCACTATATAACGAGGCGAAAAGGTCTCCCCCGCTTCTTCAAGCGGTCGGGTTCCTATTAGCAAAACACGGCGGGTTCTAATCCCCCGCCTGGTTGCAGTGGTATGTTGAAACTGCTCCGCAGTTTCTTCCGATGCTTAAAACAGTTCCCTGATAATTGCCTGAGCTTTAATTAGGGCTTTCCCACGATGACTGATCAGGTTCTTTTGCTCCGCTGACAGTTCAGCAAAACTGCAGGGGTAAGCATCGGGTATAAAAAGCGGATCATAGCCAAATCCTCCTTCACCTGAAGGCTCAAAAGCTATCCTGCCGGCACAGCTTCCCTCCACGGTTTTTACCTCACCGAGGGCATCGCTGACTGCTATCACACAAACAAAACGAGCTGTTCTTTTTTCCGTTTTAACATCTGCCATCATCTTTAATAGCTTTTGGTTATTTTCGTTATCGTTGGCATCTTCACCGGCAAAACGTGCTGAATATATCCCCGGTTGCCCCCCTAAAGCATCCACCACCAAACCTGAATCGTCAGCCAGGCAGGGCAATCCGCTGGCGGTAGCGGTGCTTACCGCTTTCTTGATGGCATTTTGAGCGAATGTAGCTCCATCCTCAATAATTTCAGGTAAATCGGGGAGTTCATCCAGGGTAATAATATGAATATCCAGATTATTAAGGATTTGCTGGAGTTCCTTTTTTTTCTTCTGGTTGCGGGTGGCCAGTAACAATTTGCGATCCATCCCTAAACCTCAACTCCAAGTATGCTTTTCTGAATGTCAATGAGTTCGTTTATGCCTTTTTCCGCCAAAGCCAGCAGCGTGGCCAGTTCATTTTTGCTAAATACCGCACCTTCACCGGTTCCCTGTATCTCAACAAACTCACCCGCGCCAGTCATAACCACATTCATATCTACATCAGCCCGGGAATCCTCTACGTACTCCAGATCAAGCACCGGAACACCCTCAACAATTCCCACACTGACCGCCGCCAGGTAATCCTTGACCGGTATGCTGGTGATAAGGCCCTTTTCCTGCAGATTCTGGCAAGCCAGATATAGAGCGATAAAAGCCCCGGTTATCGAGGCGGTTCTGGTCCCCCCGTCCGCTTGAATAACATCACAGTCAATCCAGATGGTGCGTTCACCTAAAGCACTCATATCTACCACGGCCCGCAGCGCCCTGCCGATCAGCCGTTGAATTTCCGAGGTTCTGCCGCTAATCTTACCGCGGCTGGCTTCTCGCTGGGTTCTGGTTTCGGTTGATGCTGGCAATAATGAGTATTCGGCTGTTACCCAACCCTGGCCACTGCCCTTAAGAAAGAAAGGTACTTTCTCCTCAATCATCGCCGAGCACAGAACCCTGGTCTCCCCGGCTTCAATCAAAACTGAACCATCAGGATGTTTAATAAATCCCGGAATGATTTTTACGGCCCGTAACTGGTCATTTGAACGTTCATTTGGTCTAGTCATCTTCTACCTCCGCCTTTTCATCTTGTCTGTATATTATTGCCTTTAGTATCTATGGCTACATTATCTGGTACAGCCTGGCTAATCTGCTTGAAATCTACCTGGCGCATCTAATCCTCCTTATCTCCATATATACAACAACCTATGGCTCCATTTAACTGCGGTTCCGGCAACCGACGCACCTCACATCTGCTTTCATGAGCAATAATCGCCATAAGTGCTGAGTTGAATGCGACACCCCCGGAGAGCAGAATCATTTCACTCTTGAGCTTTTTTAACATGGAAGCTACTCGTCGGTAAAGCGCATAATTAATCCCCGCGGCCAGATGCCCTAGCGGATGCCCTTCAACTATTTTGGCTATTATTTCCGTTTCACCAAATATAGCACAAGTAGAATTAAGCTCAACCGGTTCATGCTGGCAGGATGACAATTCTTCCAGGCTCATACCCAAAACTGCAGCCATATTTTCCACATAACGACCGGAACTGGCTGCACATCGATCATTGGTCAGAAAGTCAACCGCCCTTCCTCCCCTGACCTGTACCACTTTGGTATCCTGTCCCCCAATATCGAGCAAAGTAAAATCTCCAAGCATACTTTGAAAAACTGCTCCTGCAACATGCGCTTGTATTTCCGGAATCTGTATAGCACCTTGCACTTGCACCGCTATCTTGCCATAGCCGGTGGCTACTATCCGGTCATCGCTAAACCCCAATTGTTTAAAATCAAGGTTCAACATCGATGGTGAGCCCAAGTCAGTCTCAGTTCCACCCGTTGCTGCATTATTGGTGCCGGAGGCAAAACTCTGCTGCATACGGGCAAATTTCCGGTAGAACTGAATCGTATCGAACACTGCCCGCTGCATTATTCTTCCCTCGCGCATTTGAATGATTTTTACATTTCTTGACCCCAGGTCTATTCCTATCACTATATAAACCCCCTCGTAAGGAGTGAGGCGTAAGGGGTGAGGCGAAATGCTACCCCAAAATACTCTCTCGCAAAATATCTGCTCCATATTACTAATAACGCAGTAAAAATAATCATTAAGAATCTATTACCTGATATTATTACTCCTCACGCCTAACCCCTTACTCCTTACCTTTTAAGCATATTGACGAAGGATTCCAGACGCATCCGGGTTCTTGCATCTACTTTGCCCGGCTTGTCTCCTTCAACGGTTAAGAAAGGCAGTTTCAGCTTTTCCCTGTATATAAGGTCCTCAATCTGGCGAAAACAAAAGGTCTGGGTGTAGTGAATAATGCCGTCAACATTTCTTTTGGCCAACTGTTCTTCTATGTCCTTTAAACGTGCAAAGGCTCCATAGGGGTAGGTATATGTTAAATACTGATCTACTATATCATCTTGGTCAAACGGCATGGAGAACTGCCGCTGTACTTCATTAAAAACCACCCGGGCTCCCATGGATTCCAACGCATCATAAATATCGGGGAAAATAGGAGGAACGCCTATGTAGGCAAGACGTACTTTATCGTTAAAAGGTTCTCGCTTTCCAGCCTTGATAATAAAATCCTGCAGTTCCCGGGCAAAATTGGCCGGGTTACCGTTAAAATCGCTGGAGGAAACCAGATAATAATGGTTTTCAAAGCCGCTCACCAGGTTGTCCTGCCAGGTCATACGGTCAAGTTCCCGGCAAAGCTGGCGGATCCTATCGAGATCTGACTTAACCCTGGCAACTTGAGCACGGCTCACCTGAAAATAATTCATTAGTTTATTGATCTGGGCTTCCAGCATCTCCCGGTCCCGATCAAAAGGGAAGGCAAAGGGAATAATGTTAAGCCCCCTCAGCTGCAAGGTTTCCATCAAGGCCTGGGTGTTACTGCAATCACCCTGCATTACCGCAATTATGGCCTCCATGTCATTTTCCAGGCTGGTGCTGTACAATCCTTTAATCCAGCCGCAGGTGTTGCGGGGATATCCGGCTTCTTCAGCAATGTCAACCAATACCTGGGGCCTTTCGGCAGCTATAAATAGATTATTCAAATCCACCGGGATTTTACCCGCTGCCAGAATTATCTCCACTGGTATACTGGTAGTAAAAGCAATCTTATTCATTTTGAGCCCTCAGTCCAGGTTTAACTTGAGTACTTGCTTTATAGTATCGCCTATTAACAACTTTCCTACTTTATAAAACGACTCATCTTGTCCACTGACATAAAATTCCCGACTCGATGTTTGCTTGCCGTCATTTAACAGGTTTTTGGTTCTTAAGATGGCTGCTACTTCATCTACGGTCTCACAGGAGGGATCAATCAAGGCCACCTTGTTACCTGTAAATTCTTGTATAATTGGAGCTAGAAAGGGATAATGAGTACAGCCTAATACCACGGTGTCTACTCCCTTTTGCATTAATGGATCAAGATATTCGGCCACCGCTTCCCTGGTTTCTCTGTCCTCCAGCCGGCCAGCCTCAACCAATGGCACAAAGCGCGGACAAGCGGCCTCTATAACCTCCAAATCGGGTTTTATTTTTATGATTTGCTGGGTGTAGGCCAGTTTGTTTACGGTTGCCTGGGTTGCGATAACACCTATTCTGCCATTTTGGGAAAGGCGGGCTGCTGCCCGAGCAGCCGCTTTCACCACTCCCAGCAAAGGCAAAGCATACTGCCCTGATATTACCGGCAGGGTAACCGAGGAATGGGTTCCGCACGCTACTATTATAGCTTTCACATTTCTGCTGTTTAAATAAGATATAATCTTATGGGCGTAGCCGAATAACTGCTCTTCCGATTTGTTGCCATAGGGTATGTGGGCCGTATCTCCAAAGTAAATAAAACTCTCCCGGGGAAGTTTATCCAGCAGTGCTTTTACTACGGTCAATCCGCCCACCCCAGAATCAAAAACACCAATGGGCTGGTTACTTTCCAATCCTTACACCTCTTTTGTTGTATCTGCATTCTTAAATAATCTAACACTTTTAATAGATATATTCCAGAAGCCCTGTGAAAAAGTATATGTTTTTAGACTGGAGAGACTCCAAAATCTTCTACTAATCCCCGATCATAGTATCACTAATAATGTATATAGAATATGGCAAACCAATTTAGCTGTAACACATAGGTAAATGGCATATCCTTAATGACACAAGTACCGGTGAATGTTAAGTGAGATTTGGAGTAGGACATGAGAAATAATGATATTAATTCTTCCCCTTACTCCTCACGCCTCACCCCTAACCTTTTAAAGCTACTGATTTAAAGCGGGTTTAACCGGGGAGGAAAGATCTACTCCTCCGTTAATACTCTGAACCTCCTGCCCGTCGACCATGAATGTCACACCCTCTATGGTGGAAAATTGCCCCAGTGTGCTGCTTATTGCCTGTATCATCAGTTTTTCATCCTGCGGGCTTTCTATACTCCGAACTTCCTCGCTTAAATCGACTACACAGATTCCATCGGCTTTTATATTGATATCCCGCAAGGTAGTCCCCGATGGAAAAACGGATTGCAGTCCCTGTGATTGTGGTCCTTTTATCAACTCTTCCATGGTTTTGCGAGCTATCCCCTGCGTCCTGGCCACAGTCCGATTCTCAACCTCCAGCCCTTCTTGTCCGGAACGGGCAAAATATAGTTTGATCGGCATTGTTTCACCCGCAGGCGTTTTGGACTCAGGAGGTTGAGCCTCCTGCTGGCCTTTAACCTCCTGCTTATTCTCTTTTTCCGGGACCAGCTTAATCAAGTCTTTCAAGGCTTTAATATTGCCGCTGGCAGGCGGGGAATAACAACCTCCACTTGTCAGGCAAACAGCCAGGATAATCAGCGCAAGTACTATAATAATTTTTCTGCTCATAATACAACCCCCCGTAATATTCCTGTTCTAAAGATACGAGGGTAGTCCCAAAATTATGCATTATAATCCTAATAAGCAAAAAAAGAGAATACCAAGAAGGTATTCTCTTTATGAAGGAGGAGTTATTAAAACAAATCAAGGATTGTCTACCCCTGATTATGCCTTCAGGTTTATTGCATAAATTTTAGCAAAATATTAGGAAACCTGTCAAGGTTATATCTCGCTTTCACTCATTAAGCCATCCTTTTGTCATTTTCCAACATGTTTTTCTTCTCGTGACGAACAATGTTAATAAGGTTCTCCTTGTTAAGATCATCTACCAGATATAAGGCTCCGCCGGCCTTATTGGCCAGTTTCTCCATATAAAAACGATTGGATTCCAGCCCGATACATATAAAATGAATTTTATTTTCCAGTATTTCGTTGGCTGCACTTAGCGCATCTGCTTGCGCATCCATCGTCCAAAGCGGAATATTGGGAATGCCATCGGTTATAAGAACCAGCAAAGGATTTTTTACTTTGTTGTTCTTAATCAGGGTAACTGCCGCCATGATTCCATCCGCCAAAGGGGTAAGCCCGGCCGGGCTTATGGTTGACAATCCTTTATTCAAAACATTCTGGTTGCGAGTAAAGGGAACAACCACCTCGCTGTTGCGCTCCTGAAAGGTAACCACAGCTACCTTTTCTTTCCCCGACAAAAGGAGATTTTGAGCCAAGTAACAGGCAGCCTGCCTTTTATCTCCCGCCATACTACCGCTGGCATCAATTAAGAGACAGACATCGATGGGTACATAAGTCTTTTTGGTATAGTGATGCAAGTCTTCTTTCTTGATGGTAAAACGACCGTCATTCCTTAAGAAACTATTTTTGGTTGCTTGAATAATAGTCTGGGTAACCGCTAAATCACCTGACCAATTTTTATCCGGGTTGTTGATAGTTTTATTCCGGTTGGTAAACTCCACCTGGGAGCGTTTATGCTCGGTCTGGCCTAACTTCTTAAACTTACTGCTGCCACCCGATGGCATCTTACGCATATTACGCCGGATTTCGGTTTCCAGTTCGCATTTATGATTAATAACAAAGTCTTTTAACTTGTATCCATTTTTGGTTAAGACCTTGCCTAAAATGGTATCTTTCATTAATCCCAGTTCTTCAAGCTGCTCCAGGAAATGTTCAACATCACCCCATTTTTTCTTCTGCTGTTCTATCCCTTTGCGCTTGAAGATATTGGTGGAGTAGTTCTCCATGAACTCTTCGATCTCGTCTACACCGCCAAATTTTTCAGCCAGTTTGAGAATTAACTGGTTAACATTTTCTTTGTCAGGTAATTGATGCGCGTTTTGGCCCTTAAAGTTCTTCCAGGGCAATTTGATGTAGCCGGCAAAACTTTCTTCCTGCTGTTTCTGATTGCCATGGATTATATTTCGCACTTTGGAAAGCTTAATGCCTGATGCCAGTATGACTTCTTCTACCGTTTCGGCAATTAGATACACCAAATAAAACTCTTCCCGGTTTAAGCGCGCCAGTATATGAATATGGTCCCAACCTTCTTCTCCTGCGGTGAAAGGCTTTACGCTGTCTTGATAAAGATCAAAAATAACGCCTTTACCAGCATTGCTTACCACCAAAATCTTTTTGGCATATTCAAACACCGTTTTCATTCGTTCATCTTCAGCAAACTGCAACTGCGGGTCTTTTTCCAAAAAGTGTTCGTCCATCGCCCAGATAATAGCCTTGGCTATATGGCGGGGATCAATACTCCCCGGTTGATGATATACATCAATATGAACGATCTGGTTGGCCTCCACATAATCCAAATAGGTTTTTCCTGCATCACGGTTAATCAATATCTTTATCTGGCCTTTTACTCTTTTTTCCGGCATACGAGCATGGGCTCGAAGACTGACCACCGTACTTTCCCCTAGTCTTACACCCTGATTCTGTCCAAAGTAAAGACTTAGATAATTCCCTACTGATGCAGATTTATCGACATTGGTATGTTCACCCAGCATAAGACCTGCCCCCTTTCAAGATCAGGTTGGGGTTAAGGTTTTCTCGGTATTCACCAGTTCTCCACGGCTCATATCCTTCAGCGGCCGGGCTACCTGTTGGAAATAATCCGCTGATTCTTCTTCATCCTTTTTATTTTTCTTGCTCTTAAAGCTTAATATGCCTTCTTTGGCGCCCTTGGTGTCAACATCATTGATCATGCGCACCAGCACATCGCCATTTACACGATGTTTCAAGACCAGCGGAATCATATCGGTAACATCGCTTATGGTTGCTTTATCGTGACCTTTGATTACACTGTGGAGAAGCGCCCCCTGCTGCATTGCCTCAGTGGCTCGGATACTTTCAAGATTATGTTTGATATACAGGCGAGAAATATAATTGCGCAGAAAATCCGGAAGGTCACTCTGGGAATAAATCGCGGCCCATTTCATAATTTTCTGACGATAAACATCATCTTGGGCCTCATCTTCTTTGCTCATTTGTTGTTTTTTAGCCTGGCTTATTTTAAAGCTATGAGAATTTTCCTTTAGAATACGGGATATGGCATCAACTGAATCGGGTCTGCCCATGTAATACACCATGTCAAAGCGGTCCGAAAGCTGCCTTCTGATCTCCTCCAAAGGACCGGGTTCCTCATCAGGATTGGAAGCAGCCCAAACTGAAACACTTACCGGTATCTCGACCACCGGCAAGCCTGCTTCTTCGATCTGTATATGACCAGGTTTATTTCCCATTACATCAAGCAATATATCAGTGATTTCCGGTGAGGTGTCCGCCAAGCGGTTAATCTCATCAATAAATATAATTCCCCGGTGGGCCTGGGGAATTAAACCCGGGAGCAAACGGGCTTCCGGATGAAGGGGATCAGTTAGCTTGGCCAAGTCAATACTGCCGGCTACGGTGCCGACCTTGGCTGATTGTGATATTTCCAGGAATGGCATAGGTATTTCTTCCGTACCTATGGCCTGGAGTTCCTCTGCACTCATGTCTTTGTGCTGCGGGCAATGAGGTTCATCCGGATCGCAGTTATATATACATCCTTTTATTCGGGTAATCCGAGGCAAAATTCCTCTTGCTGCTCTAGCAATGGTGGTCTTGCCGGTACCCCTGACTCCTTCTGCATGAACATGCAATGGTTCTCCAACATAACTCGAAACTATTGACATTATAGCTAAATCAAAAAGGGGCTCATTTCCCTCGTATCGCTCAAGCTTATAAAATGGTATCATGGGCCTCACTCCAATCTCTCATGCCTAAAACTTCAAAGTTTCAAACTACGACGCTCCTCTCTGTGCTTTGGGTTACCAAAAAAGTTAAACTTGCTATACTTGTGCGGACAGTTCTGCCACTAGGTTGCTTTCCGAACTAAATCCATGTCGGCTTATCTTTTTAAGTTCCCCCCTTTTCAAATGTTTTTATTCTAACCGTACTTTTTAATTATTTTTAGTATAGTATATTTTGTGATTTTTTTCTCTATGTTTTCTGCAATTCGTTTAATATCGCGGATACTTTGCATTGGCTTGAATCTCTGCTGTTTAATTTGTGGGTTGACTTAAAATATCTATATGTAATAAAATTACGTTGCGAGAAAAGCCTTTCCACGCAACGTTTTAATAAAAAGTATACAATATTTTTTACGTTCATCTTTTCCCCAATATATGTTTGCACCATCTTTTTATGGGTTTGTTCTGTTATTTTTTTGGTATGAGATGCACTAATACATTCCTATTTTGTCTCTTAATAATTTAGCCTTGGCCCGGCTCAAAATTATATCCTTCTGGCAATTCTCCAAATGCATGATATACGAGCCTTCACCCAAATTAACAACTTCTCTGATATATTCCACATTCACAATAAATGCTTGATGAGCTCTAAAAAACAGCCGATCATCCAAACGTTTCTCCAAGGCATTCAATGTAAAATTGCTAAGATAGTCCTGTTTATCTGTACAAATCAATACTTTTTTGCCCCGGCTTTCGCAATACACTATGTCAACCTGATTAACCAGACTGATCTTTCCTTTCTCGCGTATAAAAAGCTTGCCGGAATATAGTTCACTATCCTTATAGCGTTCCAGAATGAAATCAATTCTTGATTTAAGCTGCTGGGCAACCATTTCCTCAATTACATCCCGGTGCGCTATCTGCAATTTGGCTCTGGCGATAGTTTTCCTGATTCGGCTTTGTTCAACTGGTTTGACAATATAATCGAGCGCCCCCATTTCAAAAGCTTTAACCGCCATATCCGGCCGGGCAGTTATAAAAGCAAATATAGGGGGTCTTTTTAACTCCTGTAACTTGACCGCAGTTTCGAGCCCGCCCATTTCGGGCATAGCTATATCCAGAAAAACGAGGTCTACCTTTTTCTCCTGACAAAGCAGCAAGGCTTCCAGCCCGTGCACTGCTTCTCCGACGATTTGAATATCGCCAATTTGTTCCAACAAATAGCGCATCACTATTCTTTCTCGTTCATCATCATCTACAATTAGTAGTTTTAACGGCATATCATTACCTCA
>JAQUXM010000006.1:14606-43382 GCA_028692415.1 Syntrophomonadaceae bacterium
CCAGCCCGTGCACTGCTTCTCCGACGATTTGAATATCGCCAATTTGTTCCAACAAATAGCGCATCACTATTCTTTCTCGTTCATCATCATCTACAATTAGTAGTTTTAACGGCATATCATTACCTCAATATCTCTGTTTCGCCAGGAAAAACAGCAGATTGGGTCTTAAAACAACTGTTCTGAACCCTTCAATCCGTTTCCTAAGCCTATTATTTTTATATTATTATTTTTTTTAATTCTAAACAACAGCAAATGTAGAATCCGCTTAATTCTCTTTCAAATATTTAAGATATTTGTTAATGTAGTTATACACCCTAAAGCAATAGAGAAAAGAGTAAACTTCGTAATGGGTCAAATTGCAAGCTGTAATCACTAGACAACATCTTGCTTACGCCGAATTCCTTACCCTCACAAAAAAGGAGGCAGTTGAATTAATGCGCTATGAAGGAACTGTATACCGCCCGCCCAGTGAAGCCAACAGTCTAATTATTCAGGCAACCATTGGTTGTCCTCACAATCGCTGTACCTTTTGTCCCTTATACAAAAACAGCACCTTCAAAGTGAGACCTGTTCAGGACATTAAAGAAGATCTATTGACTGCCCGCAATTATTATGGCGAATATATAGAATCGGTATTTTTTGCAGATGGCAACACAATTATCATGAAAACCGCTCAGCTGATCGAAGTATTTGATTATGCCCGCTCACTTTTTCCTTACCTTGAGCGCATTACGGTCTATGGGTCATCCCGCTTTGTGAACAAAAAAAGCAGTGAAGACTTGCGGAGGCTCAGAGAAGCCGGCCTGCGGCGTTTGCATATGGGTATGGAAAGCGGAGATGATATAACCCTGGAAAGGATAAAAAAAGGAACTAATTCGGCAGAGATTATCTCTGCGGGTTTGAAATTGAAAGAAGCCGGGATAGAAATCAGTGAATACTACCTGGTGGGAATCGGAGGCCAAGAAAGAACCCAAGAACATGCACTCAACAGCGCCCTTGCTTTAAGTGCCTTCAGCCCTAATTTTATCAGGCTGCGGACTCTTATTCCCATGCCGGGAACTCCTTTGTTCGAGGATTATCAGAACGGTATTTTCCAACTCCTGAGTCCCCATGAAGCCTTGCAGGAGATTCGGCTTCTGGTGGAAAACCTGCATTGTGACAACAGTCAGGTACTCAGTGATCACATAAACAATTACTGGAATGTACAGGGTGTCATCCCCGGAGACCGGGACAAAATGCTAGCTAGCATCGATAAGGCCCTTACTATTAGCGAATCCCGTTTCCGCCCCCCGCACATCGGAAGGCTGTAACTAATTCTTTATTTTGAATGATTAATATATTCCTGAGCGAAAAGAGAAGGTTATTTAATATATTGGTTTTTTCCGATATGCTTTTTCATTTCCTTATTAATGGTGGTAAAATTAATTTAGCCGTAAAGTGAAACCTCCTAACTCCTGATAGACTATCAGGAGAGGAGGGACGCCTATTACTACAATAGAAATCCTTATGCTGTTGACCTTGGTCGTGTCCATCATTAGTCTTTCAAGTCTTTCAAGTCTTTCAAAAAAATAAAGCTAATACGGTGTATTAGCTAAATACAGTATAAACGTGCCAGGAGTTTTGTTGGTCCCCCTGAACGGTTGGAAAGGTTTCCGGTTTGCAGACCGGGAACCTTTCGTATTTTATTATACTCTATTTCTTAAAAAATATACCAAAAGTTTTTGGATGAATACGAAATTCATATAGTATTTATAAAGAATGTTTAGTTCTTCTTTGACTCATACCCCGGGAGGAACGATATATATTTCGTCACCTCTGAAATCAAAGAACTCGCTTAACTTCCAATATACCCCCCGGCTGAGGCGAGTATCCGCTTGCCATTTGAAATCTATATAAGGTACATCTCCTTTTAAGGTTAGCTTTAGCTCACAGTCCAGCGGAAACTCCTGCAGATCATGAAAACGCAGCTTTACTCCCCCATCCTCTTCTTCAATATAACCAGTAGCCAGAAAAGGACAGTCTTCAACGGTGATAGGATTTATATCATTGCCTAATTTAATACAATAACCGCCATCTTCGGTTTTTTCAATATGCGTGGCCAGGATGTTCAGTATATTGCGTCTGAACATCTCAGCATTGCCAAAATACCATTTTCCATCTTCGCGAATAACAATCTCTTTAAGATCCACCGCCATTGCCCCCCCAATTGTTTATATCTATCCCTTATTATATTCCTTTACTCACCCGGGCTTCAAATTCATTTTATAGGGATATTCCCCGAAGGGGGTGTCCCCACACCTTACAGATTTTGTACCTGTTTGAGATGCAGGGAATTCTGGTATATCTTTTCAATCTCTTCATCAGCGATTTCCCGGTTATCCATCATCAAGCCGGCCAGACCAAAGCCATGCTTTTGCCCCAGCCTGCGCATATATTCCAGAGTTTCCAGAGATAATTTGCTGCCAATGCTATAATCCTGGAAGTCACCTTCCAATGCCAATAAGACGGTCTCGGAAAGACAGGCCAGGTTAACGCCATCACGATAACCCAGGTTGGGACCGAAGGCTACCGGTTCGGGATATTGCACCAGTCCGCCTTCCAGAATCAGGACATCATCCCTTTCCTTGAAAACTTCCGGAGCCACATCGGCTGGCCTTGCCACATCACACACCACCGCACCCGGCCGCAAATGCCGGGGATAAATGATATACTCGGGGGAACTGCTGGCTGCCACTATCATATCGCAGTTGGGTAAAGTTGCCTGGATATCAAGACTGATTTTAAGCGGGCATTCAATACCCACCACAAGACAAATGTTTTCCAAGTCCACCAGGCTTATTCCTTCCCGCAAACTCAGCTTTTCCCTTAGTATCTCAGGCAGCCGGACCTTGTTCTTTTCAATATCATATAAAAGCTTATCCAGCCAGGAAGCCAAACCAGATAGGTTTCCAGCATCTCTTCTTTTGCAAGCCAGCTTAATTATCTCCCCGGTCAGGGTATCTAAACGTCTTCTGCTGCTATTGAAGTGCTCAGGATTACCTAAAAGGGTTATCCAGCTGAGTTGTTCTGAGAGCAATAAAGCACAAGCCCGACCAATCGACCCGGTAGCACCAACTACCGCTCCCCAGGCATCTTTCATTTCTATATGCATTTTTTCAGCACCTGCAAACAAAGCTTCCATGGCCATAAGCGTGGTAAAGCTATTGCCGCTGGTGACAGCCACATCCCGTCCTAAAACTGCCCGGCCGCCCCGGGTGACGACTGAAGTAAGTGCACCCAGGCCTACTATCCCCGCGCCCAGTTCACGTCCGCTGTCAACTGCTTTCCTAATTACCTCTACCGTACCTTCCCGCGGCAAATTCATAAGTTCTCTGGCCCCATAGGGTATGCCGATCAGCCAGCCTTCGGCTATTTCCCCATTAATCGACCGGATCGCCGGCATATGACAGCAGATGCCCGGCTCATCCAGCGAACTCTGCCAGGCCATGAATTGATAAAGCTCATCCCGCTCAAATTTAGCAAATGAGGGATTGTTGGCTATCACATCTTCGGGAGCCGGGTAATGAATTACAAAAGCAAATTTGCTGATAGCGGCAGCTTGCGGAGCCGCAGCGGCAGATTTGACCGGGCGGCTCAGGTGGCGATAGTCTTCAACAGTGGCCGGTTGGCTATAGTCGCTGATTAAATAACGGTATAGTTTGGCATAATCCTGTTTGTCCATGATCTGGCAAATAACCTCAATTGCTTCCATAACCCGGTCAATCTCTTCATAAGTAATGGTTAAAGTCGGTTCCAAGCGCAACGTCATGGAATTGTTCAAATATGGTGCCACCCGAATCTGATAAACATTCAACAAAAATCCGGCCAGCAGGGTGGTAAATCCTCCCTGATCCGCCAGATAGGCCATATCGTAAGAACCGCAATCATTTAATTCGTGAAATTCCATCCCTGCCATTAGACCAAGGCCTCGCACCTCTTTAATCACAACTGGAAATTTGCTTTGCAGTTCAGTCATCTTGCTCAGAAGATAAGCCCCTTTGCGAGCAACCTCCTTGATCAATTGCCGCTCATCTTGCAGCAATCTTTGTAAAACTGCATAGCCAACCGCACAGGTAACATTATTATTGGCAAAGGTAGAACTATGCAGCATGCCAAAATCGTCATTCCAAACCCGGGGAGAACTCACACATGCCCCCAGCGGGAATAATCCGCCTCCCAGTGCCTTGGACAGCACCATTATATCAGGTTCAACCATTTCATGGTCACAGGCAAAAAGCTCTCCCGTTCTGCCTAAGCCAGTTTGGATTTCATCAACAATGAAAAGCACCTCATTTTGCCGGCAAAGCTCCTGTGCAGCAAGAAGATAACCAGTCTGGGCAACAATAATCCCGCCTTCGCCCTGTACCGGTTCCACGATAAAAGCTGCAATTTTATCTTTATACGCTTCGATGACCGCTTTTAAGGCTTGCAAATCATTAAAGGGAATATGCACAAATCCCGGTGCAGGAGCACAAAATGGACGCTGATAAGACGACTTGCCGGTAGCCGATAAGGATGCAAGGGTTTTGCCATGAAAACTATTCACCGTAGAAATAATAATTTCCCGCCCGGTGCTGGAACGGGCCAGCTTAATAGCAGCTTCCACCGCCTCTGTTCCACTCTGGCAAAATGTACAGAAACAAAGTTCGCCAGGGGTGCAAGCAGCCAGCAGGTTAGCCAGCTTTAAGGCCTCTCCGGGAAGCGAGGGCTGAACCAGGCTGGGTATGTTGTTTTGCCTCACTTCATCCAGAACATTCCATAGAAAATCTGGATTATAGCCAAAAGGCACCGCCCCGTATTGAGCAATAAAATCTAGATACTGCATCCCGCTTTCATCCACCAGATAGCTGCCCCGGGCGGATTTATAGTTCTTGTCAAGTTGAAAGGCGGCCAGCTTTGCGGCCAGCGTAGGATTAAGCAGGTCCCTGCGAAATTCGGGCATCCAATCCCTCCGTTCTTTGTGCACAATATTGTGCATTTGCCACAATTACATATATTGTAATGATTAAAAGGCCTTTGTCAAATTATTTACCTGGATATTCAGTACTATTCGGCATTACTAATAAATTGTTGGTTTTTATTATACTATTTAGGATTCGCATATTTTTTCGAGGCAGGGAGATAATACAAGATATCTAATCATTATTTGAAAGGGAGGTTAAATAAGCATGGATGAACAAAATGAGGTGCAAACCCGCGATAATTACGAGTTAGGTAGTTTTGAATTCCTTAAAACCGGATGGTGGGTCTGGCATGTTATTGCAATTGTCGGCATCTTTTATCTGGGCTACCTATTCGGCGGTTCACTTTTTAGATAGTTCAAAGCAGGCAGCACCAAGCTCAATTATTGTCTTACAGAAAGTGACTGTGCAGTTGCTTTCTGTAAGATACCTTACCCCTGTTAATTTCATACTTTTAATTTAATGTCATATCTCTTTATCTTTCGATATAGTGAGGAAAGATCTACATCTAAACGTTCCGCTGTAATTGGCAGGTTGAATTCATTTTCTTTCAGGATTTTGGTTATAATTTCCTTTTCAAAATCCTGAGTGGCTGATTTGAGATTAATAGGCTCAGAAGTAATACTAAAGTCCCTCCTACTATTTAAAAACCCCAGATGCCGTGGATTCAAAACAGCTACATACTCCATATCAGCCAAGATCATTGACCTTTCCATGGCATTCTCCAACTCTCGCACATTGCCCGGCCAGGAGTACTGCTTGATTAACTCCAGGGCATCCTCTGAAATATCACTTACCATGGTACGCAAACGCCGGTTCACTTTGCCTAGCAGGTACCGGCCAAGCTCCGGTATATCTTCCTTACGCTCGCGTAATGCAGGCATTTCCAGGCTAACTACATTTAGCCGGTAAAACAAGTCTTCGCGAAATTTCTTTTCTTCCAGCATCTGTTCCAGGTTGCGGTTAGTAGCGGCTATAACCCTCACATTTACCTTAACCGGGTGTTTTCCACCCAGTCTTTCAATCTCTTGTTCCTGCAAAACCACCAGCAGCTTGCTCTGCATGGCCAGCGACATCTCTCCAATCTCATCCAGAAATATCGTACCACCATTAGCCAGTTCGAACTTCCCTGGTTTGCCACCCTTTTTGGCTCCAGTAAAAGCCCCCTCTTCATAACCAAAAAGCTCTGCTTCCAGCAGATTCTCAGGAATAGTCGCACAGTTGATCCTTAAGAAGGGAAATCTAGCGCGACTGCTGCTATTGTGTATGGCATTAGCCGTCAGTTCCTTGCCAGTTCCGCTTTCTCCGGTGATAAGCACCGTTGTTGAAGGATGATTGGCTATTTGTTGGGCGAAAGCCTTAATTTTTTTAAAATTATGATTATTTCCCACCAGGTCATCAAAGTTATATTTGGCAGTATATAGACTATCAACTTCATCTTTGTACATATTGAGTTCTGCTAATAGGTTTTCCACCAGATTCTTGGCATCAGAAATGTCATGAAACACACTGTAGGCGAAAGCACCTACCGTCTCACCGTTTTTCCAAATTGGTATAGTAGAAGCAATCATATTATGCTCGTTAATCTTCCAGTTATATCCCACCATGGCCTTGCCCGTACTCATTACCGTAAAGACCCGCGTATGGGGTGTAATCTCCTTAACCGGCTTGCCTATCACTTTTGCTTTAGGAAGGTTTAAAACCCTTAGATAAGTATCACTGATGGATAGAATAGTTCCATTTTTGTCCACAATCATCGCTGCCATAAATTGATTCTGGGTAAACAGATCCTCGAGAATATTCCCAATATCCAACTATTCTCCCTCCCCAACCCTTTGATTTTTAGTATAACAAATAAATTCTGGCTGGGGATGCTTTAATATTTATGGCTTGAGGCGGAAAACAGCGGAAGATCCGCAATATTTACAGATCTTCCGCTGTTGAATAATAAATCTTCTTATCTTAAATTTAAACTAGCTTGGTGGTTCGACGCCATATACCTTGGACTTCTGCCGCTTTGACAAGTTCATCCCTTAAATCAGGATGAGCCAGATTAATCAGACCCTCAGCCCGCTGCCAGACTGATCTTCCCTTCATGGAAAATTTGCCATATTCGGTAACAATATAATCTGCCACTGAGCGAGGATCGGTTATTATCGCACCAGGAGTCAGCGTAGGTACGATTCTTGATTTTATCTTGCCATCTTTGCCTGTATAACAGGAAGGTAAGCATATAAATGATTTTCCTCCCCGGGATTCATAACCAGCTAAAACAAAATCCAATTGCCCGCCGGTACCGCTTATTATTCTGGTACCGCTTGATTCTGAACAAACCTGGCCATAGAGATCAACCTCAATAGCATTGTTGATAGTTATAAGATTGTCATTCAGGGCGGCAATAGCAGGTTTGTTGGTGTAATTAACCGGATAAATGGCGCAACGCGGATTATCATCGATGAAATCATAAAGTCTCTGGCTTCCGAGTGCAAAGGCATACACCATTTTTCCCGGATCGATGTTTTTCTTGAGATTAGTCAGCCTGCCCGCTTCATACATGTCAATATATGCATCAACCAGCATCTCGGTGTGACAGCCCAGGTTTTTAAGATCGGATTCGGCAATCATCTTCCCCACGGCATTGGGCATGCCTCCAATACCAAGCTGAATACAGCAGTTATCCCGCATTTCCTCAATAATAAAACCGGCCGCTTTCTGATCAACTTCGGTGGATAATGAGCCAGGCAACTGGGGAAGCGGAGGGTTATCCCCTTCTACTATATAGTCCAGTTCGGAAACATGAATGGCTTCCTCAAAGCCCCCTAAACAGCGCGGTTGATTCTGGTTAACTTCGACAATTATAATTTTGGCACGGTCACAGACCGCCCGGGTATGTGAGTTCTGAGGACCAAAATTGAAGTAACCATGTCTATCCATGGGTCCCACCTGTAGCATGGCAACATCAATAGCTTCGATATGTTCCCTTACATAGCGGGGAAGCTCTGAATATCTTATCGAAGAATAATATACCGGCCTTCCCGATCCGGCTATTTTCCGATCCCGGGCCGACAGGTGCCAGCTATGCCAGATAAACGATTCCCCTTTAGGGTCAACTTCCAATATCTCAGGAGAACGAAGCGTCAGCAAGCTCCATATCTTGACATCCCTTAGTTCATCTTTTCTTCTGGCCAGAGCTTTATCCAAAGCCACTACCTGAGCACATATCTGTCCATAATCTATCCAGTCCCCAGACTTTATAACTTTGACTGCCTCTTCAGCTGATACCAGTTTTTTATTATATTCGTTAATATAGTTCATATCTTATTACTGCACCTCCGGATACCCTTATTGGATTGCCGGTAAATCTCTCTTTTGGCTCTGACAATCCTTGTTCTAGGGCTGAATTTTATTGCTGCGTTTCCAGAAACCCAGTTTCTCAGCTTCCTTAATCAGCTCATCACGGAATTTTGGATGGGCAATCTCAATAAGGTTTTCGGTTCTCTTCCAGATTGACTGGCATTTCATTAGGGCCTTGCCATACTCGGTAACAATATAATGGGTCATCTGGCGTGATACCGTACATGCCGCCCCAGGAGTCAAGAATGGTTTGATCTTTGACTGCAGATTACCGTTTTTGTCCTGAAATGTTGATGACATACACAGGAAACTCTTGCCCCCCCGGGAATGATAGGCTCCTAATACAAAATCCCACTGTCCCCCGGTTCCCGTTATTTGCCGGGCCCCCTGCATCTCTGATGCTACCTGGCCATAGAAATCAGCTTCCAGACAACCATTAATGGAGATCATATTGGATATTTGCGCTATTACATTGGGATTATTGGTATAGTCAACCGAATAACAGGCTATCATAGGATTGCGGTCCATAAACTCGTAGAGTTCGGGAGATCCCAGTGCAAAGGCACAGACTATCCGCTTCCGGTCAATCTCTTTCCTGGCACCGGTAATGCAGCCATTTTTCCACATCTCCACATAGGCATCCGCCATCATTTCGGTATGCACCGCCAGGTCTTTCAGCCCTGCGGCAGCAACCTGTTTCCCCAGGTAATTGGGTAACCCCCCTATCCCCAGTTGAATACAGCAGCCATCATGTATATCCTCCAGTATATATTCGGCAATCTTCATTTCTGCTTCAGTAGCCTGTAATATAGCAGCGTTGGCCATGGGCTCATTTTCGCCCCTTACTACAAAATCAATTTCCGAAATATGAATCTGATTGCCATTGCCGCCATAGACATAAGGCATGCTTTCATTTTCTTCAACTATAGCAATTTTAGAATTTTCAATAACCGCCTCACAATGTGAGGCATTTATCCCAAAATTAAAATAACCGAATTTATCCATGGGGCATACCCTCATCATGGCTACATTTATTTCCACTTCCCGGTTGCGATAGTATCCAGGTACTTCGTGATATAACAATGGTGAAAAACTGCAAATTCCCTGGTCAGCCAGTTTGGCATCCCAGGCACTATAATGCCAGCTGTCCCATTGAAAATGCTCCATGCTGGGATCGCTCACTGGAACTTCCGGAAAGGGAGGCAGGGATATGCCACTGCGGACATGGACTCCATACAGTTCATCTTTTCTTTTAGCCAGGGCTCTATCCAAAGCTTTGGGATATCCATTGAAATACATGTAATCTACCCAGTCCCCGGATTTGACTACCTTTACTGCCTCTTCTGGCGTCCTCAGCTTGGCTTTGTATTCGCTCTGAAACATATAATAACTCCTCCTCTTTGGATAAATAATATCTATATCTACATTTAACCTAACCCTTCAATACGTCCCCAGCAATAACTATCTTCTGGATTTGGGCCGTACCTTCAAATATCTGGAATATCTTGGCGTCCCGGAAATACTTCTCGACCAGATAGTCCTTGGTATACCCATATCCGCCATAAACCTGGACGGCGTCGGTACTGACCTTCATGGCCGCCTCTCCGCCCCAGTATTTGGCCAGAGAAGCCATCTTGGTATAGGGCAGCCCCTGATCCTGGTTGCTGGCTGCCTTTTGGTAGAGCAGGCGGGCAGTTTCACACAATACCGCCATATCCGCCAAAATAAACTGTATACCCTGGAAACTGGCAATGGGCTTGCCAAATTGCTGGCGTTCCTTGGCATATTGAACAGCACATTCAAAGGCTCCCTGAGCTACCCCGGTAGCCATGGCACCTACCACGGCCCGGGAAATATCCAGGGTCTTCATGGCGATGCTAAAGCCCTCTCCTTCTTTGCCCAGAAGGTTTTGGGCCGGCACTCTGACATCTTCAAATATTACCTGGGTAGTATTCGAGCTTCTGATTCCCAGTTTATTTTCGGGGGGGCTGGTGCTGATGCCTGGGGTATCCCGATCTACCATGAAAGCGCACATTCCTTTATAGCCCAGCTTCTTGTCCAGAGTAGCAAATACCGTATAGAGATTGGCTACCCCGCCATTGCTGATAAACTGCTTGGTGCCGTTGAGAATGTAATCATCACCATCTCTTACACACCTGGTCGCCAGACCGCCGGCATCTGAACCGGCTCCCGGTTCGGTTAGGCAAAAAGCAGTTAGCTTTCCCTCCATCATGCCTCCATAGAACCATTTCTTCTGCTCGTCACTGGCGGCAATATATACGGGATCGGGTCCTAAAAGGGTGCTGGCGGCGAGGGTAGTACCCAAGCCGGCATCTCCCCGGCATATCTCCTCCGCTATAATTGCCTGACCCAGATGGTCAATCCCGGGACCGCCATATTCCGCAGGAACCCCACAGGTCATCAGGCCGACTTCCTGCAATTTTTTCACTGTCTCCCAGGGGAATATGTGCTTTTCATCCCATTCCTGGCAATAAGGCAATACTTCATTATCCGCAAAATCCCGGGCCATTTTACGGATCATTTCCTGCTCTTCGCTCAATCTGAAATCCATATAAACTCCTCCTCTTTTTCCAGGTAAATCTACTAACTTCTCATACACGAAGGGTATACTCTCCCCCTCACGCCTTGCTCCCAACCTCTCATCTTCTTGCTATATATCCCTGGTCCATAAGGACGCCATGGCCGGTCCTCCGCCTACACATAGTGAAGCCCCGCCCAGTGTCTTGCCTTGCTTTTCCAGTTCATAATACATGGATACAATGATACGCAATCCCGTTGCTCCAACCGGATGGCCCAGGGCAATTCCCGAACCGTTCAGGTTGCACTTGTTCATATCAAGTTCAATATCAAAGTCTTCCTTAAGCATTCTCCCCACTCCCAAAAATTGAGCAGCAAAAGCCTCGTTTATCTCCCAGTAATCAACATCCTCAAATTTTAAGCCGGCTTGCTTTAAACACTTGGGGATTACTACGGCTGGACCCAGACCCATCAATTTGGGTTCTACCCCCTCACCACAGACATTAATCAGTTTCATCAACGGCTTTATCCCCAACTCGATGGCTTTAGCTTTTGACATGATAACGGCCGCCGCAGCGCCATCATTAATCCCGGATGCATTGGCGGCAGTCACAACCCCGCCTTTTTTAAAAGCAGTTGGCAGTTTAGCCATAACTTCAGTACTGGCATCCGGTATCATATGTTCATCGGTTTCATAGAACTTGCTGCCCTTTTTGCTCCTTATTTCCACCGGTACAATTTCCCGTTTAAAGGTACCGTCCTGAACGGCCCGGGTTGCCCTTTGGTGACTGAGCAGAGCCAGTTGATCGCATTCTTCCCGGCTTATGCCATATTTCTCGGCCACATTCTCGGCAGTAAGACCCATATGCCCCGGAACCTGCTCATCGATCAAGCCGTCATAAAGCATTACATCCTCAAGTGTTCCAGGTCCCAACCGGTAGCCTGATCTTCCTTTCGGAACAATATATGGACAAGTAGTCATGCTTTCCACACCTATTACCAAGCCGATCTCAGTTTTGCCCAGCATAATATTATGACAGGCAATCTCCAAAGCGCGCATGGCAGATGTACAGTTTTGATTCACATTTACCGCGCCACTGCGCACCGGTAGTCCTAGCCTGATTGAAACCTGCCGGGATGGCAAAGACCCTCCCCCGTGTGGAAAAACCTGCCCCATACACAATTCATCAATTATGTCCGCTGTTATCCCTGCTCTGTTAATAGCTTCTTGTCCTACCGTCAAAGCCAGTTCACGAGCCGATACGTTCTGGAGACTGCCGAAAAATTTCCCGATCGCAGTGCGGCATGCACTAACCATTACAACTTCATTATTGGCCATTCCTTTACTCCTCCTTTATATATCTTCTTAGCTGAACCTTCCTTTGGGGTGTCAAGTAAACGGTCCTCCTGACCCCAATCCTTACTGATTACCTTCCTTTAAATTCAGGTTTGCGTTTTTCTATAAATGCATTCATACCTTCCTTCTGGTCTTCGGTGGAGAATAGAAAGGACCACATTTTTTGTTCAAAAACCAGTCCCGAAGGAAGATCAACATTTTCTCCATAGTTGAGGCATTTTTTAGCGGTTCGCAGTGCTACAGGTGATTTGGATAAAAAACTGCCCGCAATCTTGTTAGCTTCTTCCATGAGCTGACCGGCTGGGACTACTCTGCTGAGCAAACCTATATGCAAAGCAGTATCGGCATCAATAGTAGTACCGGTAAGTATTAGATACTTGGCCCAACCCATGCCTACAATCCGGGGAAGTCTCTGACCGGCACCTGCTCCGGGGATAATTCCCAGATTGATCTCGGGCAAACCGAATTTGCTTCCCTCTGTCGCAATACGAATATCGCAAGCAAGAGCCAGTTCACACCCCCCGCCCAGAGCCAAACCAGCTACGGCCGCAATCACCGGCTTGTCAAGATTGGCTATCTTGTCAATAGCTTCATGGACCAGCGCTACAAAGGCTTCGGCTTGCAAGGTATTAAGCTTGGCGATGTAGCCGATATCACCACCTGCCGCAAATATCTTCGGACCACCGGTTAATATCAAAGCCCTGATCTCATCATCAACCGCTATTTCATCCATTAAAGCAGACAATTCCATCATCATTTCATCATTAATGCCATTCATACTAGTCGGGCGGTTTAAAGTAATCAACCCTATCCCAGCTTCCTTTTCAAACAGCAAGGTTTTGAGTTCCATAGCTCTTTCTCCCCTCTATTGCCACCGTTACTTATAATCATAAAATCCTTTGCCAGTTTTAACCCCCAGGTGTCCAGCCCTGACCTTTTGTTTCAAAGCCAGAGAAGGCCGGTATTTGGAATCGCCGAACTCCTGATAAAAATACTCACAGACCATGAGCAAGACATCTATGCCCACCAAATCACATAAGGCCAGCGGACCCATAGGCATATTGGCCCCCAGCTTCATCGCCTTGTCAATTTCCGCCGCCGATGCTACCCCGTCCTGGAAAGCCATGGCAGCTTCATTAATATAAGGAACCAGTATGCGGTTTACTATAAATCCCGGGAATTCTTTGGCCAGAACTGGCTCTTTGCCCAGTTTAAGACATATATCCATTATCAGTGACGAAGTCTCCTGGCTAGTCTCAGCCCCGGGAATTACTTCAACCAGTTTCATAATCGGTACGGGATTAAAGAAATGCATACCCACAACCCGGTCCGGACATTTGGTAGCTGCTGCTATTTCGGTTATGCTGAGAGCTGAGGTATTGGATGCCAGAATCGCATGCGATGGGCATATTTCATCGAGTTGTTGGAAAACTTTTTTCTTAATATCTATTTTTTCTATAATGGCTTCTATTACCAGGTCACAATCTTTGAAATCACTTATGCTGCCGCCAGTTTCCAGCAATGTAGTTCTTTTTTGCTTATCTTCTTCGCCCAGCTTCCCTTTTTCTATGGCTTTCTGCCAGGCTTTCTGAACCCCTTTAAGGGCCTTCTCGATAACCGGTGTATCAACATCTACCAGTACCACCGAAAATCCAGCCTCTACACTTACCTGAGCTATACCTGCTCCCATTGTACCTGCTCCCAGTACACCTATTTTCTTAATCTCCACTTTACCCCCTCCTATTTATCCTTTCTTCGAGCGTTAAATCACTGTAAGCCATCCCCCCTTCCCTCGGTTAATTAATCTGTAAAATCACCCCGTCTTGGGTAAATAAAGCTTGCCCTTTATTTTTAAGCATCTCAAGAAACTGCGGAGCAGTTTCTTGAGATGCACTGCAACGAGGCGGGGGCTTGGAAACCGCCGCCGGTTTTCTTAACAGGAACCTAACCGCTTAGCAGGGGACATCTTTTCACTTCGTTATATTGCAAATTTTATGCCATTTAACATTTTAAGCATCGGAAGATACTGCAAAGCAGTTTCCGCACACCGCTGCAACAAGGCGAGGGACGTCTTTTCGCCTCGTTAATTGACACCCGCCCGCTTAAAGAAGCGGGAGACATCTTTTCGTCCCGTTATAAACTCAAACTGTAAATTTGGGCATTTTCACTAAATCCAAACCGCTTATTATTTAACCAACTTTGGCAAAAGCTCCAAACTCCCGCAACTTTGAATCGTATTTCCAGGTGAAATCCAGGAACAAAGACAAGCAGAGCCTTTGGCATTTTTGCCAAAGGCTCTGCTAAAATAAAAGCAATTTTATTAATTGCTAATTGCGGCAGACATAAGATATGGTAAATTAATGCCAACCGTATAATCATGTATTAATTTTCTATAATTTAAAGGTAATTAAGGGTTATATCTTGAAATTTTATATCTAAAATCATAGATTTTAGTGTAGAGTTCATTAAGAGCAATAATTGAACTTTTATTATGATTTATTATTAGATTTGGAGGGTTGTATTAGGGTGAATAATTGCTTTGAAGAATACAATAAGAAACTGCTCCCTGCAGAAGAAGCTGTTAAGGTCATAAAATCAGGGGATTGGATTGATTATCCGCTGGTTTTATGTGCAGCCAATGAACTGGAAAAAGCTCTAGCAAAACGCAAAGATGAGTTGGAAGACATTAAGTTCAGAGCAACCATGTCGGTATGGCCCCGCTATTGTGTAGAAGCCGACCCGGATGGACAGCATTTTTGCTGGAATTCATGGCATTTCAGCAGTGTCGATAGAAAGAATGCCCAAAAAAGTCTGGCTTATTATATCCCTATGAAATTTAGCGAACAGGTGGTTATGACCCGGAATATACAAACGGATATTTTTATGGCCATGGTATCCCCCATGGATAAACACGGCTATTTCAGTTTTGGAGCCGCCGCCAGCGCATCCTGGGCTTCCATCGAAAATGCTCGTTGTGTAATACTTGAAGTAAACCGCAATATGCCCAGAGTCCTGGGCGGCAACCAGGAATGCATCCATATTTCACAGGTAGACTATGTAGTAGAATCCAGCAACCCTCCCCTGCCCGAACTAAAACCGGCTCAGCCCAGCCCGGTCGAGAACACGATTGCCGGGCATATCATAAACCGGATGCGAAACGCTTCCTGCCTGCAGCTTGGTATCGGGGGCATAC
Organism: Syntrophomonadaceae bacterium; assembly: GCA_028692415.1. Classification (GTDB taxonomy): domain Bacteria; phylum Bacillota; class Syntrophomonadia; order Syntrophomonadales; family Syntrophomonadaceae; genus JAQUBU01. The sequence goes on from JAQUXM010000006.1 coordinate 30,049, forward strand.
CATCGGCCATCGGGGCCTTGGTTGCCCAATCAGATCTCAAGGACCTCGGGGTACACAGCGAGATGTATGTCGATGCCTTTGTCGATATGACTCTGGCCGGCAAGATCACCTGTGCCCGCAAGAATATTGACAAATACAAGCAGGTTTTTAATTTCGCCTTTGGCACCCGCCGCATGTACGATTTTATCGATGACAACCCCGGGGTCGTATCCTACTCGGTGGATTATGTTAACAGCCCGGAAATAATCGCCCGGAATGACAATGTAGTAGCAATTAACGCCTGCCTGGAAGTGGATCTATTTGGACAGGTCTGTTCCGAGAGCATCGGTACGAGGCAGATCAGCGGAACCGGAGGACAGTTGGATTTTGTAGATGGTGCCTATAAATCAAAGGGCGGTCAAGGCTTTTTATGCATCCCTTCAACTTATGAAAACGGAGCCGGCGAGATTTGTTCCAATATTAAGGCCACTCTAACCCCGGGGGCAATTGTTACCGATCCTCGAACAAGCACCCAAATGCTGGTAACTGAGTTCGGCATTGCCGAGCTCAAGGGGAAAAGCACCTGGGAAAGAGCGGAAACCTTGATAAGCATTGCTCATCCCCGCTTTAGAGAAGAATTGATTAAGGAAGCCCAGAAAATGAAGATCTGGCGAAAGAGCAATCGTATTTATTAGCCACCGCATAAACGAAGAATAGAAACATTTTTTTATTATAACCGGAGCTCTTTATTAATTCATTTGCTTTGGCATAAACTCCAAACTTCCTGGTATTTTAAATATGATTATTGATAGGATAATAAAAACCAGACAGAGCCTTTGGTAAAAATGCCAAAGGCTCTGCTAATTATCAAATTGTTTGTTTTAGGCATGGGAATAAACTGCGGAGCAGTTTCTTCACACCGCTGCAACGAGGCAGGAGAGTAGAACCTACCGCCGTTTTATAATTGGAACCACACCTCTTCAGCAGGGGATATCTTTTCGCCTCGTTTAAGCATCAGAAGAAACTGCGGAGCAGTTTCTACACACCGCTGCAACGAGGCAGGAGAGTAGAACCTGCCGCCGTTTTATAATTGGAACCACACCTCTTCAGCGGGGGATATCTTTTCGCCTCGTTATAAACTGCCTCATCGTTAGCAACTTACCACTCCTGGGGCAGATCGCGCAACTGGCTCAGGTAAAAAACCGGACCGTCCAGGCAGATATACTCGCTGCCGATATTGCAGCGGCCACATTTGCCGATGCCACACTTCATGCGCATCTCCAGGGTGGTGATTACCTGTTCATCGGTATAACCCATTTTTTCGAGTGAACCCAGCACAAACTTGATCATGATCGGGGGTCCGCAGGTTACAGCCACCACTCCGTTGGGGCTGGGATTAAGCTCTTCCAGATAAGAAGGTACAAAACCCACATGGCCCTTCCAGACTTCCTCAGCACTGTCTATGGTGACAAAAACCTCAGTGTTCTTCTGCTGCGGCCATAACTCAAACAGCTCCTCTTTGAAACAGAGGTCGGCATAGGAGCGGCTGCCATAAATGATCTTGATCTTGCCGTAATCCTCGCGATGTTTAAAACAATATTTGATAAAGGAACGCAGCGGAGCCAGACCGATGCCTCCGGCAATAAAGAGCATATCCTTGCCTTTGCAGGCTTCGACCGGGAAGCCATTGCCATAGGGACCCCGTAGTCCAATCTTCTGTCCCACCTCTATTTGATGCAGTTCATCAGTCATCAGACCCACTCTTTTGATGGCAAACTGCAAGTATTCCTGCTCCTCCTGCCAGGTGCAGGAGATCATGCTCTCACCTACCGGCAGATAGGATACCATGGCACACTGCCCAGGAGCTACATTAAAAGGCAGGCCCTGCCCGCCCGGATTTTTCACAAAAAAGCTCTTGATATCGGGAGTCTCATCCTTTATATCCACAACCTCCACAATCACCGGTACCAGTGGTTGTTCGCACTCGCATTTATGCATGGAGCTCGGCCTCCTTTATCTCATCGATTATTTTTACGATGTTAATCCCAGCCGGGCAGGCTACAATACATCTTCCACAACCGGTACAGAGTGGGGTTCCATATCTTTCCTTAAAAAATTCCAGCTTGTGCAGGAAGCGGTTTCTAAAACGCTCTATCCCGTCACCGCGCGGGTTGCCGCCGCCGGCTTCCCGGCTGTACTCCTCATACATGCAGGAGTCCCAGCAGCGGAAACGATAGCCCTCATCTCCCCACATCTTGACTTGAATATCAAAGCAATAGCAACTGGGGCAAACATAGGTGCAGATCCCGCAGTTATGGCAGGCCTCACCCAGCTTTGCCCAGATATGATCGGCAAACATTTTCTTTAACTTTTCGGCAGTTCCTTCATATTTCACATCCTGGATAAAAGGTTGAGCAACCGGCAAAGCAAGACTCTTTTCTTCCAGGAACTCAGCGATTTGACTGGTAAGGGCTTCCCCTTTTGGGGTTTTAGTCTCCCATACATAGGCTTCGCCAGCATCCCGGATAATAATATCAGCTCCGGCTGGTTCCACCGGGTTAACCTCCATGGCGTTGCAAAAGCAGGCTGGCCCCGGCTGGTAACAGGCATTGGCAACTATCGTAATGGCCTCACGCCGGCATTTATAGAAGCTGTCTTCATAACCCCGGGTCAGGAAAACCTCATCCATGCAGAGGATAGCCTTAATATCACAAGGCCGGGCCCCAAATATAACCCGGGGGCTGGCGTCCTCGAAGGTCTGTTCAATCTTCATGTCCTGCCCTTCCAGCTTAATGCTGTACATGCGTTCGGTCTGCGGCAGCACCACATGCTTGGGGGGCAAGTAGACGTTCAAAGCATCCAGCATCAACTCATCCTGACCCTGCTGAAAAAGTTTCCAGCTATAAAAGCCGCTTTCTTGCGCTTTTTGCATGGGCAGAAAAACCTCCGCACCCTGGTTCAATTTATTCAAAGCTGTTTCCAATTTGGCTTTGCTTAAAACCTTCACTTATCTCACCCCTCCTTATATAAAATCATCCGGGTCTTTTTCCGCATAGGAACTAAGGGGCGGTTTGGCCCCTTCAATATAGCTCATGCCGGCTTCATAGGGGCCGAAGAAAGCGTTGACATCCTTGATCAGCTTCTGGTTTAAGAGCATCAGCGGGATATCAACCGGGCAGGCGCGTTCACACTCGCCGCATTCCACACAGCGCCCGGCCATATGCGATGCCTTGACCAGATGGTACATCATATTGTCGGTGGTGCTGTTCTCCCGCCCCACCCACTGCGGTTTCATCTCGTCAAAGATGCAGGTCCGGCAGTTGCAGGCGGGACAAACCTGACGGCAGGCATAACAGCGAATACATTTGGACAATGTTTCCTCAAAAAAGCGGTAGCGCTCATCAGCGCTCATCTTCTCCAGCGCCGCCACCCGGGCAAAACGCTCACCACTCTGTTGCGGAGCCTGCTGGGAACCCAGCAGTTCGTCATAGATGACCGGGTTGGGCTGAACGCAGTCCAGGCACTTGGCGGCCACACCATTGCCATCAGCATTGATCTTTTTCAAGCCGGTGTGTTTGGCCATGGCCTGCAGCGGGTCTTTCATGCCCGGGCAGCCCACACCGATGATATAAAGCCGTTCCCGCTGGAATTGCCGGTCCTCCAACAAGCGTACCATGCTGCGGGAATCGCAGCCTTTGGCCACGATGCCAATCTTCTCGCCGCCATCCCGGAACTTGAGCAAGAGGGTAGCCAGGTTGTGAATGGCATACTCATCAAAAACCAGTTTGGCTGCATCGGCTTCATTGCGGGCAATCAAAGGCCGGGTTTGAAACTCCAGGGCACCCTTTTCCCAACCTATAAAAATATCGATTTTCTTTTCCTGAAATAGCTTTACCGCTATATCTCTAATCTTGTTGCTAATATCTTTCATCGCGCATCCCTCAGCTTTCTATTGGGTCCCAGAGCTGCGACATCAGCAAGCAGTTTGGCCATGGTCTGGCTGAACTTGATGCCCTCGGCGCCGGATATCCAGGAAGTCTGGTAGCGCTGGGGCTCAATCCCCATATATTCCATCAAACTCTTCATTACCGTATGCCGGCGGCGGTTATAATAATTGCCACTACCATAGTGGCAGTCGCCCGGATGTCACCCCGACAGCAAAACGCCGTCAGCCCCCCGGTTAAAAGCCCGCAATACAAACATCGGGTCAAATCGTCCGGAACAGGGGGTGCGAATGATTCTGACCTCGGCCGGGTATTCCAAGTGGTTTAAACCAGCCAGGTCGGCCGCTGCATAACTGCACCAGTTGCAGGCGAAGACCACAATTTTAGGCTCCCAGTCACCGCGTTTCTCTATAGACAAAGCGCATCCACCTCCGCTGCTAATTGATCATCAGTAAAGCCCTTCAGATTCAGAGCCGCCGTCCGGCAGGCCGGCACACAGGCTCCGCAGCCCTGGCACAGGCTGCTGTTGACTTCAGCCACCTTGCGCATAAAGGGTGGGCGGCCATGATTGCCGCGCTGCTGTACTTCCTGCAAGGATATGGCCCCATAGGGACAGATCGGAACACAGAATCCGCAGCCCGAACACTTGTTTATATCAACCTCCGAGGTCATCGGCTCGGTAGCCAGTTCGCTCTTCGAGAACAAGCCGCAGACCTTGACCGCAGCCGCACTGGCCTGGGCCACGGTATCGGGAATATCCTTGGGTCCCTGGCATGCTCCTGCCAAATAGACGCCAGCAGCAAAAGTCTCCACCGGTTGCAGCTTCGGATGGGCTTCCTGGAAGAAGCCGTCCTTGTCAGTAGAAAATCCAATCATCTTGGCCAGTTCCCCTGAATCGGTGGCCGGCAGCATGGCAGTCGCCAGAACTACCAGGTCCGCCTCAACCTCAATCGGCCGCCCGAGCAGGGTATCTTCGGATTTTAAAACCAGCTTGTCACCCCTCGGGTAAATCTTGCTTACGCGCCCGCGAATGTAGGTAGCTCCTGCATTTAAAGCCCGCTGGTAGAATTCTTCATAATTCTTGCCGGCGGTACGTACATCCATGTAGAATACATAGGCCTCGCTGTCTTCGATCTTGGTTTTAACCTGGTAGGCATGCTTGGCCGTATACATGCAGCAAGCCCGCGAGCAGTAGCTTTTCCCTTTCGTGTCATCGCGGGAGCCTACACATTTAATAAAAGCCACGTTTTTAGGTTCCTTGCCGTCCGAAGGCCGCTTGATTTGCCCGCCGGTCGGACCGCCGGCCGAAACCAGCCTCTCAAACTCCAGGCCGCTGATTACATCCGGATATTTGCCGTAGCCGTACTCCCCGTAAGCATCCTCCCACTTGAAAAGATCGTAACCGGTGGCCATTACGAGGGCCCCGACTTCCACGTTTACATATTCATCCTGATCGTCAAACTTAATCGCCTTGGTGGGGCATATCTTTTCACAAACCCCGCACTTGCCGGTGGTAAGCTTGGTACAGTTGGCTGCATCTATATAGGGCTTGCCGGGCACGGCCTGCGGGAACAGCTTGTGAATAGCGGTTCTCAAGCCCATCCCCAGATCGAACTCATCCTTGATCTTTTTCGTAGGACACTTTTCTATGCAGGTTCCACAGCCGGTACATAAATCCCAGTCAACATACTTGGCCTTCTTCTTGATAGTAACGGTAAAGTTGCCAATATAGCCGTTTACCGCGGTAACTTCCGCATAAGTCACCAGTTCAATGTTAGGATGCTGCGCCACAGCAACCATCTTGGGGGTGCCGATTCAGGCGGCGCAGTCCATGGTGGGAAAGGTCTTGTCGAGCTGGGTCATCTTCCCGCCAATGGATGCCTCTCTTTCCACCAGGATCACCGGGTGACCTGCTTCCGCAATATCCAGGGCAGCCTGCATGCCGGCAATTCCGCCCCCGATTACCATAGCCTTTTTGGTTATCGGTATCGTAGATGCCTGCAGCGGTTTGTTGTGCAAAACCTTGTTTACCGCCATCCGGATCAGATCAGCCGCCTTTTTGGTGGCCTGTTCGCGGTCATGATGCACCCAGGAATTCTGCTCCCGGATATTTACCATCTCAAACATATAGCCGTTGATGCCTCCGGCTGTAACGGCTTTACGGAAGGTGTTCTCATGCATCCTTGGTGAACAGGAGGCTACTACGACCTGTTCCAGTTTTTGTTCCTGGATGGCTTTTCTAACCAGTTCCTGTCCCGGATCGGAGCACATATATTTATAGGTAGTAGCGAAAATCACCCCGGGAAGCTTTCCGGCAGCAGCAGCTACTTTTTCCGTGTCCACGACGGAAGCAATATTGGTGCCGCAATCGCAGACAAAGACCCCTACCCGTTTCTTCATTCTCCTTTCCCCTCCTTTTGCTTATTTCGCCCGCTTCTTAAGCTCGCCCGCCACATAGGCGTCAGCCGCTTTGCCGGCTTTATCTTTATCGCTGATCATAAGCTCTGCCAGTTTGGCAACCTTCTTTTCATCACTCTTGATGATCTCAGCCAGTATGGCCGCCCTTTCTTCATCAGCAATCAATTTCAAAGCCATTTTTTCCGGGTTTTTCTGCAACCCCTTAATCATGGCATTAATCTTCTTTTCCAGGTCTCCATCCGGGCTTGCACCCTCCGGTGCTGCTGCCGGTTTAGCGGCTGCAGCAGGTCCGCCTGCCGTCTCAGCAGTTGCGGGCGCTGAAGCACCTTCGTCAGCCGCAGCCTTCCTGGCTTTTGGACTCTTGGCTGCTTTGGCGGCCGCCCTGGCGGCTTCTTCGGCTTCGATGGCCGCTGCCTTGGCAGGCAGTGAAGCCAGGTAGCTTTCCGCTTCCACAAAATGCCGTTCCACCCCCACCTTGCGGGGAGCATCACCACAGGCTATGGCCAGCAGTTCAGTTACATAATAAACCGGCATCTGCAGGTCGGTTTTATACTCTTTTTCCACCGCCGCCTGGCGCATGTCCAGGTTCATCATGCATAAGGGGCAGGCGGTTACCATACATTCGGCACCAGCAGCTTTGGCGTTCTTGATTACCTCATATATCATTTTCTTGCCCACGTCTGGACGAGAGGTAGCCAGAGCTGCGCCGCAGCACTCGGTTTTGTGCGGCCAGTCAACCGTCATAGCTCCCAGGGCTTGTACTACCTTGTCCATGCTCTGCGGGTCCTCATCATCATCAAAGCCCGTGTGCTCCCGGGGCCTGACCAAAAGACAACCATAATAGCAGGCTGCCTTCATCCCCTTCAGGGATGCTGTCACCTTGGCGGCAATCTTGTCCGTACCCAGTTTATTGACCAGCAGTTCTAAAATTGACAAGGTGTCATTGCTGGCTTTATACTCCATCTCAATGACGTTTTCAATCTTTTCCCGTATCTGCGGGTCATGCCGCACCACATGCTCGGTATTGCGAAAACGGCTGTAACAGGCGGCACATGGCGCCAGAACATCCAACCCGGTTTGTTCGGCAATTGCCAGGTTCCGAGCCGGTAAAGCCAGAGACAGGAGCTTGTCGGTATTATGCCCGGAGGTAGCCCCGCAACAGTTCCAATCCTCTATCTCCACCAGCTCCACACCCAGTATTTCTGCAGTCCGTTTAGTTGACAGTCCATACTCCATAGCACTGCCATCCAGAGAGCAACCGGGGTAGTAGGCCATCTTCATCCTATTCACCCCCCTGTTCCTTGACCCGATCAAATATCTTCTTAATCTGATCACGGCCCTTGATTTTCTCTGGAAGAATGCTTAATTTGCCCCTTTTCATCATCGGCAGACCCAATTCCGCATCTTTAAATAACTGCCCGGTCAGTAGGTTGTGCTGCATTAACAACCCGGCTTCATAGGTGCGGCCGAATTTCTTTACCCCGCTCAGAAAAGCCTGGTTAAACACGGCCACCTTTTTATCGTTAATCCGACCCTGCTTTAATGCCTCGCGGCGCAGGGCATCCATTAGGGCAGCTATGTCAACGCCACGAGGACAACGCGCCGAACAAGTTTCGCAGCTGGCGCATATCCATATGCTCTGGGCATCGAGAGCCTCATTCAGCAATCCTAATTGCAGCAGCCTGATTACCTGCCGCGGCGTATTGTCCATGGCAAATCCTACCGGACAGCCAGCCGAACACTTGCCGCACTGGTAACACAGCTTCGCGCTGGTACCTGCTTCCTCCTCCAACCTTGCCAACAATGCTTTATCGCTTGCAGAGGCTGGAAGCAGTTGAAGAGCCTTACCCATCATCTTCTCCCCTTTACGCTTTAACTTCAAATATTCAAATCAAAATTATTCAGGTTTACAGGGTATTAGAAATAAAAACAGCCCCATATCAAGTACCTGCACCTAATGCTAAAAGAAGCAACCCAGGTTTGCAATACACCTGAATATGGGATTTTTATATATACATAAATATTTAGCGCACGCCTTCAGGTCGGTGACACAATCAGCCGGCAGATGCATCAGTCACCCCAATATAAGCTTTTTCTGGTACAAATATTTAGATATAAAAGCCCCGAATTTTACATGATATTTTATTATAATATAATGTGCGTCATATTTATGTTAAGAATTTGTTAATAATATAACTTAGTTCTAAATTTCACTTAATAGTGTATACTATATACTATTTTCTTCCACAATATCCCTGTATATTATTAAGCGGCCTGCAGATAATATTGATAGAGTCAGCGATACTACAGGGCTTGAAGAAAATAAGTCCCTTTTTACAAAGGATAAATCTTATTTGTTGATTCAGTTCTTTTCCTTTTGGAATTAAGTAGTATGCTGACTAATTTTATTTTCTCTGGATAGGCTTGATATGGAGTAAGAGTCTCAGCTTATAAAATAAAACCAGAATATTTTTCTAGCATATTTTTTTCAGATTTGAGCAGAATAGAATTAGAAGCCGGTAACATTGGCGGCAGGAGCCTGTTAAGTCCCAATAGCATTAAGATCCAGGGACAGATCTTCTCGAAGAATGTCCCCATCGACAAGGACAAAAGCCTCTTACAGAACTTGTCATGTGAACGCAAGTTAACATCAGGTTTAGAAAGAGAAAAATGTCCCCATCAAATTGGATAAATCTTAACAGGGTAGCGCAGGATTCTTTCATAAGGATTTGATGTTGCTGGTTTCTTTAATAATCCGCTGGAATATGTTTTAGAATGGTTGTCGGTTGTCCGATTTTCGGTTTTTAAAACATCCAGCGGATATTTTATTATTGCCCCTTATCCATAAATGTTTATCAAAAAATCTTCATGGATAAAACGTCATCTTCCATATCAAGCATCACTTAATTCAAACCCGACTTTTTTTTAGAAAAGCTATTAATGAAAACATTTTATTTTGGAGCCTGTTCATGGCATAGTAGTAGATCCCTAATAATCCGGGCGCGGCCAGCAGTATATAATAATACAGAGGTTTTTGCCAGTAATTGAATTCATTAAGGGTCAGCAGCGGAAGCAGAGGAGTCGTCCAAAATTCCAGTAAAAATATTGCGTTTTCACTCAATGCATAAATATAGAAAACGCCCATTGCAAGCAAGCTTAAAAGTGTAGCAGGACCCTGCCATAACAAAACGATTAAAAATATTCCCAGGCGGTTGTATCCTTTCAGCCTGCACGCTTCGGCACTAAGCACAACGATATAAACAAAAGCCAGCAGAATATCCAGCCCCGGATAATAGGTACTTAACCAGACTGCAAGAAAGGCGGATGCTTGGAGCAAGTATAAACGGATAACTATTTTGGCTATAATGATCTACCTTCCTCCCGGATAATTATAAGTTTGGTACTATTATAAAGGGCATCCGGTGAAATCCAAAAGTCGTCAGCAGTTACCAGGTCCAAACCCTGAACCGCATAGGCCTTCCACATTATCTTGGTACAGTTCCAGAAACGTTCGCCATTTTTGAAAGCGAGCGGATAGAAGAGCCTTCCTTTATACTTCCTAACGTATTCAACCGCTTTCATTTTCATCTCCCCCGGAGCCTCAACCCGCAAGAGACAAATTTTACTATAATTCCAGTAATGATCAATACTTTGCTCGCTTATTCCTAAATCAACATATCCTTCAATCACCTGATTGTTCCCGATATAGATCCCTGCATGCGAAAACCGTCCATAAGCACAATCCTCATATCCGCCTACGAGAATATCCCCAGGCTCCAATCCTGCAAAAGATATTTGGTTACCTGCGCCGGCTGGAGCATCATATCCTCCCTGCCCCTTGAACGCATGTTCCCAATAGGTGAAAACCACGGCCTCACGATTACTTAAAACCTGCGGGTTTTCAACGGCAATAGCAATTGCCAGCAGTACGCTAAGCAAAGGAAATAGGAGAAGCCCCCAATATTCACTAAAACTCTTTTTTAATCTGGCGCCCATTTTCACTTCAAGTCCTTTTCTTCACTCAATTATTGTGAACACAATTTTGATTCCAATGCAAAAACCCATGGTGTCCCTGAATAGCATTGAATAGAAACGATTGCTTTGCAATTCTGTCATTGCGAGCGCAGCGCGGCAATCTTATTCTGCTTCACACGCAAAGACACTATAGATTGCTTCGCTATCGCTCGCAATGACATTATGCTATCGCTCGCAATGACATTATGCTATCGCTCGCAATGCACGATTATTACTTTTTGCAGGGGAATCAATTATATATCATTGACGCAAGCAGCAAAGAAAATATCCAGCGTTAAGAGATTCTACGCCTGACACCTTACCCCTCACGCCTCACAATTTGCGTACTAATCCATTGTTGCCATAATTTGCTCCTTTATTAATGGTACCCCACGCACAGCTTTTATATATAACTATTATTAGACTATTAAAGAGAGGTGATCTCCCTTGGATAAAAGCAACATATCCCAGCAATTAATAGATGACTACCAAATGCTAAGCAATTATGTTGAAGGCAAAACAATAAAGAAAATCATTACCTGTACCGAAGACCAGATTGCCCTGTTAATGGAAGGCGGTATTGTAATAAGATTCCTGCAGCTTGAAGATGAATTAATATTTGATATCGAACCGTGTTCCAGCTCCGTTTAAATTTCTGTGGCCAGCATGGTTTACTTTCTCAAAGCCAATACTTTAAGGTAGAATATAAAGAAATTATTTGGTGATGATCGTGAGAGGTATTTTCAACAAGCTGGAACGCCGTCAGGAATTGACCGGAGCTGAATATCAGCGGCTAATGGAATATGCAGACGCATTACGTTTGGATTCACCCGATTCCTATGTCTTGTTTTATGATAGATATGCCGACATTATATATCGAGATTATACCACCTTTTTGTCTCGCTTTAACTATGGTATTGATGATCTGTTCGACTTTTTGCTTGCCAACCCGAAAGCCTTGGTCAGTTTGGAAAAGGCTCAGCTTGACTTGGCATTGTTCCCTGATCGCTTACATGCCTATCTTCAATATCTTTTCATTTCCGGACCGGCGAATAATATGATTCACAAAATCCTGCAGTTGCTTAAACCTCAAAGTACCATGTTGGGACAGGTTCCGATGCCCCGGTCCAAAGCTTTAGTATGCAAGTACGAGGATGCCAATCCATACAAGGAAATCGGTTTGAAGCATCACTTCGAACGTTTGGGACGTTATTCTTTTATCACCCGCCTGCAAAGCTACCGTTATCTGAGCGGCAATAAGGCCAGTAAAGCTCGTATTGAATATATAGCGCCTGACCAATTAGGAGGTATTTTCAACAATAAACAGAAATCCATATATTATTACCTATTTCTTAGTGAGGCAGACTCTGCAAAGGCCGCAAATGCCTGCAAACTTCTTAATTCGGTCTTTTATGGTTTGGACAAGGAGTACTAGTCTATGCAAAGGTTTCAGGATATCTTAAGCGAATACCAAGATATATATAAAAACCCCGACCTTTTTGGATTCTGGGAGTGTGAGTTTGCACTGCGCCGACTGGCTAGAGAAACCGACCTTAATGCCGCGCTATTAATAAAGGAAGTGAGCGAACTCGATTTTTTAATGCGTTCACTCTACTTTGCCGGACGACCCCACGATTTCTTCATCATTTTAATTAACAATCTGCATATCCATCCAGTCTTGCAATGGCTGCAAAAAGCCCCCGGCTGGCTGCAGAAAGCCTTTTTAAGCTTCCTGCCTTGGTATATCAGCCAACAAAACGATGACGCTCAGAAACTGCAATTCCTGGTTAGTATTTATCAGGATTCCTATCAAGACGCTTATCAGGCTATTGCCAATGTTTTAAATCTTGATCTCTGCAGCTATTTACTTTCGCGAACTGCCAATCCCCAACTGCGAACTCTGCTCAGAAATCGGGAGGAGCAATTACTAAAAGAGAAAAGCGAGGCGGTTTACGGGATTCGCCTGGAAGCCGTGAGAAATCCGATTTTTGCTACGCTTTACGGAGATAAGTTTGAATTGTTGGGAGATACCTTCGAGCTCATGCACTTAACTGACAGCCGCAATTTTCAAGATCCATACTGTGCTGAGCGTTTTCAGCTTCTGCTGCGGGCTGGAGAAATGCTTTTTGATTGCGGACTGTTGGAGGATTGTTTGATAAACCTTGAGGATACATATGAGGCCTATCAGAAGAATAATCGTCTGGTAGAATCTCTGGAAGATGTAAAAATTTATCGCCAGTTCTTTAAAATTCTGCGCCGGGTTATACCCTGTTATGCTCTGCTTTATAAACCTAATTCGGCCTGGACCCGGGCTATTGAAATCTACAATCAGTTCTTTTCCCGGCTTGAAGCAGATCTGCCTTCACTGCAATACCTGAATGTTTATGAGAGCATTGCTGCCGGGCAGCAGCTTGACGCTCAACATATAGGCCTGGAGATTATCTATAAAAGCATAAAGATACAGGATTTTAGGTCCGGCGAGCCCCCTTTGCTCTGCGTCGAAGATATTGACTCGGGTTTTAGCCAAGAGCGCTTACGGCAACTCCAGCAGCTATTCCGGGAAAAACTATCCATCCTTCCGCACGAAGCCTTTACTATTATGGAACTGCTCAGGCTGTTGCAACTCCGGGGGTATCTGGAGCTTGACAACAAGCTGGCCAAAGCTTTATTAACTGCTTATATGCAATTATGGAAATGGGTCCCCTCCCGGCTTTTTATCAATCGCTCCATTATCGAGCAACTGTCATCCAAACTGGATGATTCCAGCCGTTTGGACGCTGAACGCCTTTTATCTTCACTGGATAACTATAGTGACGAAACCATGAGCAATGATTTATTAACCCGTCCTGAGCTGTTTAGAAAACGCAGTGAAAATATCCGAAGAGAGATATTTATAGGCAAGTTTCTGGGGTTATTGTAAATTATGAAAAAACACGTTAAAGAGCTGTAGGCTGTATGATAAAGGTCAAAGCAGGGTAT
>JAQUXM010000006.1:43482-46464 GCA_028692415.1 Syntrophomonadaceae bacterium
TGTTTAGAAAACGCAGTGAAAATATCCGAAGAGAGATATTTATAGGCAAGTTTCTGGGGTTATTGTAAATTATGAAAAAACACGTTAAAGAGCTGTAGGCTGTATGATAAAGGTCAAAGCAGGGTATGCCAGGTGCTATTATAAGAGTATTATACCCATTCTACTTGAAAGGGCTTTAATTGATGAATGCTAAATTTGACCCTAATACTTATCAAGATAATTTTGATGCTTTGCTGCTGCAGTTAAGCCAGGAAATATCCAATTTAAGCCGGGCTGGAATACAAGATTCGGCCCCTCACCGAGATTTGGAAAACTATATATATGAATTGAATTCTTTTTATTACCGGAGTTTTGTAGAAAGATTCTGTCCCAATTACAAAAATTCGGTTAAGGAAGAGGTTTCTTATTTATTGCAGCTAAGCCGCCAGGAGGATATGGTAAAGCATGATATCATGGCTAACCTGAAACGCTATGCCAAATTATATAATCAATGTAAAAGACTTGCTTCCCTTATAGAACACTGGCGCGAGGAGAATGAACAAGTCCGGCAACCATTCAGCGGGGATTTGGATCGGCATAAGCTTGAACTGTATTATGCCTTGAAAAGTATTTATTCAAATCTGCTGGCCTTGCAGGGATTAATTCAAGGTTTAAAAGCGCTGTTCGAGGATCAGGAATTAGTCAATATTATCAATAATGCAGCAATACCTAATGATCTGCTGGATGTTTTTAGCTACCTTAATGGAAACAACCCGCTTGTCATGGAACATTTTAATTGCCTGCTGATAGAGCTGCGCAAGTTGTTAAATGTTCAGACTAAAGCAACTATTGCTAAGGAAGACAACTACCAGGTGCTTGAGCAAACCATGGCTTCGGCACTGCAGGATCTGGCTGCGCTCGCAGATAAAGCTGATAAATCGATACAAGCTTTTTACCGGCGTAATGTTTTAGAACCCCTGCTCCTAAAGGCCGGGCTGCTCTCGCAATATGGCCGGAGCAGTAACTGGACCCAGTATGAGCGAACGGCTCAGGATTATAAGCTTTATTTGCACAATTTGCTATATATCCTTGAAAAGGCACTTTCCCTGGTCCACGCTCCCAGTCGGCATCTATTACGGGCAGCAAGCCAAATATCCAGCCTAAAGCCCGAACATTTCGGGCAATTACTGCCTAAACTTGATGAGCTTATAAAGGAAATCAATGATTTAATAAATGATTTTCCTCTGGCTGCGGAAGCTGATTTTGCTTATTTCACCGGCAAATCGCTTGATATAATAGATAAATCCCTTACCTGGTTGAATGCTTTAACTGAGCAGGAAGAAACCGCAACTATTGCCCCTCTGGATCTGTTACTAAGCAAGCTGGAACATGAATTATCCTATTTCCAGCTCCGCCTGGAGATCCTGACTGCCCAGCAAAACCAATCTGCTCAGGTTTTTACCCGGCTTGCCCAAATTGACCAGATGCTTTTTTCCTACTTGGTTTTAATTACAGATATTAGGGCCGATTTGGAAAGGCTGCTGGCACCCCGCAATTTATCCCGGGCTTGGAAAGATATGCAGGTAAAGGTTGAACACCTTGCTCTGGAAAAAGGCCGCTATTTTCCAAGCGATTATCTCGATTTATTGGATAAATACCGGGTTGAAACCAGAATGACCGGGCAGCACAGCAATATCATCCTTCATGAAGAAGGCGATATTTTTATTATCAAAGTTGAAAACTTGCGGGAAGAGGAAGTGCCCTACCTGGTAATCAGTCAGCACGCACCTGCTTCCGATACCAAGGACTGAGGTGTACTATGCATCTGGGTATAGACTTCGGAACATCATATACCAAACTGGGCTTTTGGGAAACTGGCTCTTTCATCAATCTGGCCGGCAGCGAGCAACGGATTCCCAGTGTTGTCACCTGGCTGCCCTCACAGTCCAAATTGTTTTTTGGCAATTTGGCTTACCGGCTTGATGAACCCGGTGCAGTGAGGGCCAGTTTTTTTAAGCTGGCCCTCAAAAGAAACCCTGAGTTTTCCTTGGGACCATTCAGCCTGCCTCTTATTATGCGGGAGTTTTTCAATTATCTTAAACAAGAATACGTCCCCTTGACCCTGGTCGAATCATTAAGCCTGTCCATCCCCAATTATTTTGGGCTCAACTCCCGCCGGATATTACAGACCGCCGCCCGGGAAGTTTTTCAAGTGGAAAACATATACCTGCTGCCTGAACCGGTTGCAGCAATCAGCGGATATAATTTCAGCCATCCCAAGCAACCCCTGCAGGGTGATATCTTGAGTATAGATATCGGAGGCGGAACCACTGATTTTAGCTTTCTAAGAGTAATGCAGGAACGTAATGAAATCCTTTTAGAAACCCAGTTGCAAATGGGACATGACGCCTTTTCCGGTCTGGAAATTGACCGCGCCATACTTCACCATATTCTCTTTCCCTGCTTCCGCATGCAGCATGGTGAAGAACTACCGGAACAATTCTGGAACGAAAATCTAAGTTCTTCCCGTGATAGATTCATTTTTCACCATTTATTGATGCAGGCTGAAAAGCTTAAGATTGAGCTGAGTTACAAGGAGCAACTTTTCGTTGATATTCCTGGTTTTTATGGCGGTAAATCCTTGCTGTTGGAACTCGATCAAAATATGTTTAAGCTTCAACTGCAAGATGTTTTTGAGCGTTTTAAAATCTATTTTAATGAATCCATTAAAAATCGTGCTCAAAACCTTAATCTTTATGATGGGCAACACTGGCAGCTTGATTATGTGCTTTTACAGGGGGGAGCTTCGCAATGCCGGGGAGTGAGCAAGCTGGTCCAGGAGCTTTGCCCGGGGGTGCCGGTAATCCAGCCTGAGGATTGTGATTTTAATGTAGTTCGCGGTTTGAGTTTATGGAAGGAGTCGGGCATGGCTGCAGGGAGCCAGGTAAAAAGCATTTTTCCTTTTCAATTTTATATCCAAAGCATAGATCCGCAAAGCCATAA
>JAQUXM010000007.1 GCA_028692415.1 Syntrophomonadaceae bacterium
GCGGCAAGGACAGGTTGATTAAACGGTCCAAAAAATCATACATTCGAGCACCACGCAGGGTAACTTTGCAACCGATTGGCATACCTTCCCTTAGTTTAAACCCGGCAATAGATCTGCGGGCCCGGGTTATGACCGGCTTTTGTCCGGCAATTATAGTGAGATCATTAACTGCTCCATCCAAAGCCTTAGGGTTTTGAATGGCCTCCCCTACCCCTATATTGATAACTACCCGCTCAACCTTGGGGACTTCCATGATATTCTTATATTTAAATCTCTCCATTAATTTAGGGGTTATTTCTTTCCTATATAACTCATATAACCTGGCCATTAATGAGCTGGCCTCCTTCCTGGAGTTTAGTCAATCGTCTCTCCGCATTTCTTGCAGGTTCTAGCTTTTTCGTCATTCTCCATAACTTTTCTTCCTACCCGGGTAGGAGTATTGCAGCGATTACAAACTAGCATAACATTTGACGCATTAAGGGGTGATTCAATTCGCAAAATACCACCCTGAGGAAGAGAGCGACTGGGCTTCTGGTGTTTCTTAACTTTGTTTACGCCCTCAACTACCACCCGGTTTTCCCGGGGCAGTACTTTCAGTATTTTGCCTTTTTTCCCGGCGTCCTTACCTGTTGTTACCATAACGGTATCACCTTTTTTTACATGCATTGATTACACCTCCAAAGACTAAAGGACTTCGGGAGCCAGAGATACTATTTTCATAAAATTCTTTTCCCGCAGTTCCCTGGCTACAGGCCCAAAAATACGAGTACCTTTAGGATTATTGTTATCATCGATAATAACTGCAGCGTTTTCGGAAAATGCTATATAAGAACCATCCGCCCGGCGTATTTCTTTCCGGGTTCTTACCACTACAGCCTTAACTACATCACCTTTTTTGACCACCCCACCCGGAGAAGCTTCTTTTACCGCTGCGATAATAATATCGCCAACCGTTGCATATCTTCGCATGGAGCCACCCATGACCTTTATACACAGGACTTTTTTAGCCCCGGTATTGTCACCTACTTGTAGCATTGTTTCTTGCTGAATCACAGCTTTAACCTCCCTTCAGAATCCTGACTTTATTGTAAAGTCTTGGCTTTCTGAACTACTTCTATTAATCTCCATCTTTTGTCTTTACTCAAAGGACGGGTTTCCATGATTTTGACAATGTCACCAATTCTGGCTTCGTTTTCTTCATCATGAGCCATATATTTCTTGCTGGTCTTTATCGTCTTTTTATAGAGAGGATGCTGCTTGACAGTTTCAACACTAACGGTAATGGTTTTATCCATCTTGTCACTGCTGACTGTTCCTATCCTGATTTTCCTGTTTCCACGGTTCTCAGTCACCCTTTGACCTCCTTCTTGTCTTTACTTGCCCGAAGCAATTTCTCTTTGCCGCAAAATTGTCTTGCAGCGAGCAATATTCTTTCTTACATCCTTGATCCGCATCGGGTTATCCAATTGCCCGGTAGCAAGTTGAAACCTCAGGTTAAATAGTTCTCCTTTATAATCAGAAACCTTTTTCACCAGTTCCTCGTCGGTTAGTTCCCTAATTTTCTCAGCTTTCACTAACCTCACCATCCATTTCTTCTCTTTTTACAAATTTGCACTTGATCGGGAGTTTGTTAGCTGCCAGGCGCATTGCTTCTCTGGCAACTTCTTCACTAACTCCGGAAAGTTCAAACATTATGCGTCCCGGCTTGACCACCGCAACCCAGTGCTCAGGTGAGCCTTTCCCTTTGCCCATTCTGGTCTCGGCTGGTTTAACCGTAAGTGGCCGGTCTGGGAATACTTTAATCCATAACTGACCGCCTCTTTTTATATAACGGTTAATCGCAATTCGAGCTGCTTCGATTTGACGATTGGTTACCCATGCCGGTTCTAGTGCTTGTAATCCAAAATCTCCATAGGTTACGGTGTTTCCCTTGGTAGCCTTGCCATTAAGACCAGGCCGGTGCTGTTTTCTATGTTTTACTCTTTTTGGAGTAAGCATTAGTTTCCAGCCTCCTCCCCTTGATTCTGTTTGGCCTGTGGCGGTCTTTGTTTAGCCGCAGGCAGGATTTCTCCGCGGTTTATCCAAACCTTTATGCCAATTTTGCCATAAGTGGTGCTGGCTTCGGCAAAGCCATAATCGATATCGGCTCTAAGTGTATGCAATGGCACTTTGCCTTCGGCATACCACTCAGTACGGGCTATTTCTGCTCCACCCAGTCTTCCCGATATGGCAATCTTAATCCCTATTCCGCCTGAACGCATGGTACGTCCTACGGTCTGTTTCATCGCACGCCGGAACGAAATACGTTTTTCCAGTTGTTGCGCAACATTTTCTGCAACAATCTGGGCATCCAATTCAGGCTTTTTGATTTCTTGTATATTAATGTTAATTGTCTTATTGGTCATTTTGATCAGCTCTACCTTGAGCTTTTCTACTTCCATACCGCCCCGGCCAATTACTATTCCTGGTTTGGCAGTGTGAATGGTAATCCTCATTCTGGTTCCGGTCCGCTGAATTTCCACTTTGGAAATACCTGCGGTATAAAAACGTTCCTTAATGAAGTTCCGAACTTTGTAATCCTCATGAAGGAGTTCCGTATAATCCCGATCCGCAAACCAGTTGGAATCCCAGTTTCTTATAACTCCTATCCTAAAACCTTTCGGATGAACCTTTTGCCCCACTATTTAACCTCCTTTTCCCTGAGCACTACCGTAATATGACTGGTTCTATGGCGCCTTACGTCTGCTCTTCCGTAAGCCCTGGGCTGCATCCTTTTTAAGGTCGGGCCCTCATCCACCAATATTTCTGATACAAAGAGCTGGGTGGTATCCATGTCAAAATTGTGCTCGGCATTGGCAATAGCAGATTTCAAAACTTTGGCAATCAGAGGAGCTGATTTTTTATTGGTATAGCGCAAAATCCCGGCTGCTTCCTCAGCTTTTTTGCCTCTAACCAAATCTGCTACCTGTCGGGCCTTGAAAGGAGATACGCGTATATAACGACTTATTGCTCTGGCTTCCATTGTTTTCCTCCTTCCTACCTCGCCCTGCTGGTTTTTTCAGATTTCCCGGCATGCCCTCTATAGGTTCTGGTGGAGGCAAATTCTCCAAGTTTCATGCCTATCATATCTTCGGTAATATAAACCGGAATATGCTTGCGTCCATCATGAACCGCCAAGGTATGGCCAATCATATCAGGCATAATCGTGGAACGCCTTGACCAGGTCTTTACCACTTTTTTCTGCCCGGTTTTGTTCATATCCTCAACTTTTTGCAGCAGTTTTTCGTCACAATAAGGTCCTTTTTTTAGTGACCTGCCCATGCAAAGACCTCCTTTATTTACGTTTCCTGACTATCATCTTATCAGATGGCTTTTTCTTGCGGGTTTTTCCACCGATGGCAATTTTGCCCCATGGTGATACCGGATATTTTCTACCGATCGGAGCACGACCTTCGCCACCGCCATGGGGGTGATCGGTAGGATTCATAACCGATCCTCTTACGGTAGGACGTATCCCTAACCAGCGAGTTCTACCCGCTTTACCAATGGTCAAATTCTCATGGTCCAGATTGCCAACCTGACCTACCGTAGCCCGGCAGGTAATATGAATGAGCCGGACTTCTCCGGAAGGTAATCTGACATGCGCATAGGCTCCTTCTTTAGCCATCAATTGTGCTACCGTACCAGCTGAGCGGGCCAGTTGGCCGCCTTTGCCCGGCCGGAGTTCAATATTATGAATAAGTGAACCCACCGGAATATCTTTCAGGGCCAAGCTGTTGCCGACCTTGATATCTGCTTTGCTGCCTGATACTATTTTGTCGCCCACCTTCAAATTATGGGGGGCTATAATATATGCCTTATGCCCGTCCAGATAATGCAACAGCGCAATATTGGCGGAGCGATTGGGATCATATTCAATCGCAGCAACAATCGCTGGGACCTCATCCTTAATTCTTTTGAAATCAATTACTCGATACAAGCGTTTATGTCCACCACCACGATGTCTTACGGTAAGACGCCCGAGGGCATTTCTGCCGCCAGTACTCTTTAGGGGTTGTGTAAGACTCTTTTCCGGTTCGGTTTTGGTAATTTCATCAAAAGTCATTACCGTCATAGTTCTTCGACTGGGGGTGGTAGGTTTGAACTTTTTAATGCCCATCTGTCTTCTCACTCCTTAGTACGACAGTCTATATGCTACATTTGGTAGTTCTGCTCTTCCATCACGGAACGCTATTACATACCCTCAAACAAACGTATTTTATGCCCGGCTTTCAAACTTATTATGGCTTTCTTGCGATCGGGCTTGTGGCCTTCAAACCTGCCCATACGTTTGGGTTTGCCTTTGACATTCATGGTGTAAATCTTTTCTACTTTTACTTCAAATATCTTTTCAATGGCATTCTTTATCTCGGTCTTATTGGCTTTCTTATCAACTATGAAGGTGTATTTACTGTCAGCTAACAGACTCATAGATTTTTCAGTTACTACCGGTTTAATGATGATATCTCTATAGTCTCTCATTTAAGCAAACACCTCCTCAACCTTGTTTACCGCATCCCGGGTAATGAGCAGAGTATCGTGTTTCAATAAATCGTATACGTTTATAAAGTCGGCGCGCAATGGTTTAACACCTGGAATATTGCGAGCTGATTTGCTTACATTGGGATCCCCGTCGCCGGTTACCACCAGGGTCTTTTTTGCTACTTTTAATGCTTCGAGAACCTTTACCATCGTTTTGGTTTTGGGTTCATCAAAAACCAGTTTATCAACGACAATGATGTTATTATCAATGACTTTGCTGGATAAAGCTGATTTTAGAGCCAGTCTTCTTACTTTGCGGGGTAACTTGTAAGAATAGTCCCGGGGTTTGGGTCCGAATACTACTCCACCTGTCCGCCATACCGGATTTCTGCTGCTGCCCACGCGGGCGCGCCCGGTTCCTTTTTGACGCCAGGGTTTCTTGCCGCCACCGCTGACTTCAGCTCTGGTTTTGGTGGAAGCTGTGCCCACCCGCTTGTTAGCCATTTGCATTTTTACAAAAGCTTGCACAACTGCTTCATTGGGTTTTATTCCAAAAACATCGTCATTTAATTCAATTTCTCCGATTTGGGCCCCGCTCATATCGTACAGCGCAACCTTAGGCATTTAATTTAACCTCCTCTGTAACAGTTGATAGTTATGAACTGCTTAAACTATCGACTATTTAAGCCTTTACTGTATTCTTTATAACTACCAGACCTCTTTTGGGCCCAGGGATAGAACCTCTGATCAGTATAATATTTCTATCCGGATAGACTTTTACTACCTTCAAGCCCTGAACGGTAACTCTTTCCGCACCAAGGTGACCGGGAAGCTTACGGCCTTTAAAAACCCGGGCCGGCCCTTTTGCTCCCAGTGAGCCGGGACGACGGTGGTATTTTGAGCCGTGGCCCATTGAGCCGCGGGCAAAATTATGCCGCTTTACCCCACCGGCAAATCCTTTTCCCTTTGATGTACCTACTACATCGACAATATCACCGTCGGCAAAAACATCAACCTTGATTTCCTGCCCTGTTTCATAGTCGTCAATATTGTCGACCCGAAACTCTTTGATGTGGCGCAAGGGCTTAACATTGGCTTTCTTAAAATGTCCTTTGGCCGGTTTGTTGGCCAGTTTTTCTTTCAGGTTGTAAAAGCCTACCTGAATTGCATTATAACCGTCGCTTTCGGTCTTTTTCTTTTGTAAAACGGTGCAAGGCCCGGCTTCAATAACAGTAACCGGAACCGCTTTGTCGTTTTCATCAAATATTTGGGTCATGCCAATTTTAATTCCCATAATCGCTTGTTTGCTACCTGCAGTCACTTTACTAGTACCTCCTGTTGAGTATTATCGTGATAGGTTGGAAGTGGGATATCCAACGTCACTTCTTTCGCTAATATTTTCTTTTGCTTCTAAGATTTCTGGTCCCCACTGATCTTATCAGCATTACCAAGGCTACAGCTTGATTTCTATATCTACTCCCGAAGGTAAATCCAAGTGCATCAATGCATCTATGGTTTTGGGATTTGGATCAAGTATATCTATCAAGCGCTTATGCGTTCTCATTTCAAACTGTTCCCGGGAATCCTTGTTGACATGAGGAGAACGCAAAATAGTGTATATACTTTTTTCAGTTGGCAGGGGAATGGGTCCGGAAACATCAGAGCCATTCTTGCGAGCTGTTTCCACAATCTTCTGTGAGGATTGGTCAAGAAGCTTGTGATCAAAGGCTTTTAATCTTATCCTTACTTTTTGTTGGACATTCACTCTTAGGCTAACCTCCTTAAAAAAGCTTTATTGAGTACACGCTACCGGGTGTTTGGCGGCGAAGGAAAAAATTCTCCTTCGCCCTAATAATCCGGTTTGACAGCTATTTGAAGTCTAGCTTCAAGGGCTGGTTAAAGACTCCCCTCACCCCTTACACTGAACTTCTCACGGTTAATTAGATACCGATAACGACACCGGAGCCAACGGTTCTGCCACCTTCGCGAATCGCGAATCTCAAACCTTCTTCAATGGCGATTGGGGTAATCAGTTCGATGCCCATTTGGATATTATCGCCGGGCATGATCATTTCTACGCCTTCGGGCAGCTCAATTACACCGGTTACATCGGTGGTGCGGAAATAAAACTGTGGCCGGTATCCTCCGAAGAACGGGGTGTGTCTGCCTCCTTCTTCTTTGGTCAGTACATATACCTGCGCCATGAATTTGGTCAGGGGCTTGATGCTATTGGGCTTCGCCAGTACCATGCCTCTTTCTACTTCTTTCCGGTCAACGCCTCTTAACAGGGTTCCGATGTTATCTCCAGCCTGGGCATAGTCCAGAAGCTTTCTGAACATCTCTACGCCGGTGCATACGGTCTTCCGGGTGGCTTCTCTCATTCCTACTATCTCGACTTCTTCGCCGACTTTAATCTGGCCTCTCTCTACTCTGCCGGTGGTTACGGTTCCTCTGCCGGTTATGGTGAATACGTCTTCGATGGGCATCAGGAACGGCTTGTCCGTGGCTCTTTCCGGCAACGGTACAGATTCATCTACTGCATCCATCAGTTCCCATATATGACCGCACCATTCGCAGTCCCGGCTGCCGCAGCTGCATTCCAGTGCTTTTAAGGCTGATCCCATTACTACCGGAATATCATCTCCGGGGAATTCATAGAAGCTTAAGAGTTCCCGGACTTCCATTTCTACCAGTTCCAGCAGTTCGGGGTCATCCACCATGTCTATTTTGTTCATGAATACGACCATGTGATGTACGCCTACTTGTCTCGACAGCAGTATATGCTCTCTGGTCTGCGGCATCGGTCCATCGGCTGCTGATACTACCAGAATCGATCCGTCCATCTGCGCTGCTCCGGTTATCATGTTCTTTATGTAGTCTGCATGACCCGGACAGTCTACATGGGCGTAATGTCTTTTCTCGGTTTCATATTCTACATGGGCCGTGTTTATGGTTATTCCTCTTTCTCTCTCTTCCAGTGCTTTGTCAATCTCGGCATAGGATGTCGCTTTCGCTCCTCCTACTTTAGATAACACCTGGGTGATTGCTGCGGTCAATGTGGTCTTGCCATGGTCTATATGCCCAATGGTCCCTACGTTAAGATGAGGTTTTGTCCTCTCGAATTTTGCCTTTGCCATCCTTTCTCTCACCTTTCCTTTTTTAGTATTTTTATCTCAGGGGTCAAGTGTTTAAGGTTTTTGTTACCACGAGGTCAGTAAATTCTCAAACGTCTAATACGACATTCAATATATTATCCTTACCTCCTCACGCCTCACCCCTCAATCTTCATTATTAAATGCCAGTTTAAACGCTAGACTGGCAATCCATATCGCCTGGCAATTATTTCTTTGGCCCGGGATTCGGGCACTTCAGCATAATCCCTTATAATCATTGAGAAACTGGCGCGCCCCTGACTGGCAGATCGCAAGCTGGTTGCATAACCAAAAGTTTCGGCCAGAGGGACCGTTCCTTTAATAATCTTGCTGTCCCGGTTTTCTTCAAATCCGAATATACGGCCCCGGCGGGCATTAAAATCGGAAATTACATCTCCCACATACTCATCTGGACAAACAATCTCCATATCCATGATCGGTTCCAGGATAATTGCTCCAGCCTTTGATAACGCTTCTTTGATTGCCATACTAGCAGCAATTTTGAAGGCTATTTCGCTGGAATCCACTTCGTGATAGGAACCACCGCCAAGTACTATTTCAAGATCATCCACCGGATAACCAGCCAGTATACCGGCCTGTAAAGCTTCCCGGGCTCCGATTTCCACGGCCGCCACAAAAATTTTCGGTATGTTTTCATGGCTGGATTTATCACTAAAGCTAATGCCTTGGCCTTCGCTTAAAGGATTAACTTCCAGAATAACATGAGCAAATTGACCGCGCCCTCCGCTTTGTTTTTCAAATCGAGCCTCGGCACGAGCCCTGCTGCTAATACTTTCCTTATATGCTACCTGGGGTTTGCCCACATTAGCATTAACCTTGAATTCCTTTAGCAGTCGATCAACAATTATCTCCAGATGCAGTTCTCCCATTCCGGAAATAATAGTCTGCCCGCTTTCCACATCATTCCTGGTCCTGAAGGTAGGATCTTCTTCGGCCAATCGCCGCAGGCTTTCTTCGATCTTTTCCTGATCAGCACGAGTTTTTGCTTCAATCGAAACATCTATAACCGGTTCCGGAAAATCAATAGATTCAAGCAGCAACGGCTTCTCTTCGGAACAAAGCGTATCACCGGTTACAGTATTTTTCAGGCCCACTCCAGCTACAATATCACCAGCACAAGCTTCATCGATTTCTTCACGATGGTTGGCATGCATCTTCAATATCCGAGCCAGGCGTTCTTTCTTCTCTTTACCGCTGTTAAATAAATGGGTCCCAACCTTGATACGACCCGAATATATACGAAAATAGGTTAGCTTCCCAACATAAGGATCGGTAGCCACTTTAAATGCCAGTGCACACATTGGTGCATCCACATCAGCCTGTCTTTCCACCTCTTCACCGCTTTCTACATCAATTCCCTTTACGGGAGGCTTATCAAGCGGCGAGGGCAGGTATTCCACAACTGCGTCCAATAGCATTTGTACTCCTTTATTTTTAAAGGATGATCCACAGAGGACTGGTACCAGCTGATTTCCTATTATCGCTTTTCTCAAAGAACTTTGAATAAGACTTTCAGAAATTTCCTGCCCCTCCAAATATCTTTCCAGTATTTCATCATCATATTCGGATAATTTTTCAAGCAGTAAATTTCTGTATTTCTCAATCTGATTTAATTCACGCTGACTTAATTCTCTTACCAGGAATTTTTCACCGGTTTCATCTTCGTAAAGATAGGCTTTCATTTTTATAAGGTCAATAATTCCGGCAAAACTATCTTCGACTCCGATGGGCACTTGAATCGCCAGGGCATTACTACCCAGATTATCCCCAATCATTTTGACAACACGAAAAAAGTCAGCACCTATTCGATCCATTTTGTTTACATATGCTATACGGGGAACATTATAGCGATTGGCTTGCCGCCATACTGCCTCGGATTGTGGTTGTACACCCGCTACCGCGCAAAATATGCCGATAGCTCCATCAAGTACTCTCAGAGAGCGTTCTACCTCAACCGTAAAGTCCACATGTCCGGGCGTGTCGATAATATTGATAAAATGGTCGCGCCAATTGCAGGCGGTAGCAGCCGAAGTTATGGTAATGCCTCGTTCCTGCTCCTGGCTCATCCAGTCCATAGTGGCTGTCCCCTTGTCAACTTCACCAAGCTTGTGGACTTTACCGGTATAAAACAAAATCCTCTCCGTAGTTGTTGTTTTTCCGGCATCAATATGAGCCATAATCCCAATGTTTCTTATTAATGCTAGATCGAAGCTGTCAACCATCGGAACACTCCCCGCCAACAAACTTACCAGCGATAATGTGCAAATGCCTTGTTGGCTTCAGCCATTTTATGGGTATCTTCTCTCTTCTTAACTGAACCACCGGTATGATTGGCACCATCCATAATTTCGCCTGCCAGCCTTTGCGCCATGGTTTTTTCCCCGCGCTTGCGAGAATAGGAAACCAGCCATCTGATGGCCAGGGTTTGTCTCCGGTCAGCCCTAACTTCGACGGGAACCTGGTAATTGGCTCCACCCACCCGCCTGGCTCTTACTTCTACAATGGGTGTAATATTTTTCATTGCTTCTTCAAAAACTTCCAGGGCGTCTTTGCCCATTTTCTGTTCCACAATGTCGAATGCACCGTAGCATATTTTTTCAGCGGTACTCTTCTTCCCATCCCACATCACCTGATTAACCAGTTTGGTAAATATTTTGCTGTGATATATCGGGTCGGGTAATACATCTCGTTTGGGAACTGGTCCTTTTCTGGGCATATCGCGCCTCCCTCCTATTTTTTCTTGGGTCTCTTGGTGCCATATTTGGATCTTCCCTGATTGCGTTTCTGCACCCCAGATGCATCCAGCGTTCCTCTGATAATATGATACCTGACACCTGGTAAATCCTTTACTCTGCCTCCCCGGATAAGAACTACGGAGTGCTCTTGCAGGTTGTGTCCTATCCCTGGAATATAGGCAGTTACTTCTATACCATTGGTTAATCTTACCCTGGCAATTTTACGCAAGGCTGAATTCGGCTTCTTGGGGGTTGTGGTATATACGCGGGTGCAAACCCCTCTTTTTTGCGGACAGCTTTTAAGGGCCGGTGCCGTTGACTTCTTCTCACCTTTTTCGCGTCCTTTTCTAACCAATTGATTGATGGTTGGCATACTTGCACCTCCCTTCTTGTGTTCTGGCTTCGGCAGCTTTTATAAAAGAGCTACTGTAGCGGAACCAACGTCTATCCCACATGCTCTGCCCAGTTCAACCATACTTTCAGCCATTATAAACTCAACCTGTTGTTGCTGGCATAGTTTTTTCAATGGTTCCACAATATGGTGCTCGGCATCAGCAGCTATATATACTTTCTTGACTCCGCCTTTAGCCAGTGCTTTTTTAACCTGTTTGCTTCCAATTACCCTGGTAGTACTGTTTTTAACTTCCTCAAGCGGCAAATGGAAATCCTCCTAACTAGCAGGAATACAATATTAGACTTTATTTGCCACGCACTTAAACATTTTAGCACCTGGCGATAACTCAGTCAAATTAATTCTATATACCATCTTCATCCATTATTTCGGTATTTTCAAGAACCTCGTGGTAACCGGTTTTCCGATAAGTAGAGTATCCCGTACCTGCAGGGATAAGCTTGCCAATAATAACATTTTCCTTTAACCCAATCAGGTAATCAACCTTTCCTTTAATAGCCGCTTCGGTCAAAACCTTGGTAGTTTCCTGGAAGGAAGCTGCCGAGAGGAATGAATCCGTATTCAGTGAAGCCTTGGTTATCCCCAGCAGCATTGGCGAACAAACTGAAGGTAAGCCTCCCTGCCCAACTACCCTTACATTTTCGTCTTCAAAGTAAGAAATGTCGATAAATGCTCCCGGAAGCAATGAGGTATCTCCTGAATCCTCTATTTTAACCTTTTTGAGCATCTGCCGTATCATAATCTCAATATGTTTGTCGCTGATATCAACACCCTGGGAACGGTATACTTTTTGAACTTCCTGTAAGAGATATCTGTGCACCTCCTGCATACCCTTGGTCTTTAAAATATCATGGGGATTTAGCGGCCCTTCGGTCAATGCATCTCCCATTTCCACATAATCACCCTCGCGAACTTTCAAACGGGAACCATAATGTACCAGGTAAGCTCCTAGTACTTCGTCATTATCGCCCAGGATTTCGACTTCACGCCGCCCCTTGTTTTCACCAAACCTTACTTTTCCCGATACTTCAACGACTACTGCCTGACCCTTGGGTTTGCGAACCTCAAAGAGTTCCTCAACGCGGGGCAGACCCCGGGTAATATCATCACCAGCCACACCGCCAGTATGGAAGGTGCGCATGGTCAACTGGGTACCCGGCTCACCTATGGATTGAGCCGCCAATATACCTACTGCTTCGCCTATTTCGACATTATACCCGGTTGCCAGGTTTCGCCCGTAACATTTTTTGCATACGCCATGACGAGTCTTGCATGTCAATACGGTTCTGATTTTAACTCGCTCAATACCAAGTCTTTCAATAAGATAACCGATATCATCATCGATCATCTGGTTTTCTTCTACCAGTATTTCACCAGTTTGGGGATGGACAATGGTATCCACAGATACTCTGCCAATAATACGCTGGTGCAGCGGTTCAATTAACTGCGAGCCTTCCATGATTTTTGCGACCCAAACACCCTCCACTGATTCACAGTCTACTTCCCGGACAATAACATCCTGGGAAACATCGACCAGCCTTCGGGTCAAATAACCGGAATCGGCAGTTCTTAAAGCAGTATCAGCCAAGCCTTTCCTGGCACCATGGGTAGAGATAAAATATTCCAGAACGGTTAATCCTTCGCGGAAGTTAGCCTTAATAGGCAGATCGATAATTTTTCCGGAGGGGTCAGCCATAAGACCACGCATACCCGCCAACTGTCGTATTTGCTGGAAATTACCGCGGGCCCCTGAGGTTGCCATCATATAAACCGGATTGTCTTCATGCAAAGCTTCTTTCAGTGCGTCGGTAACATCATCGGTAGCCTGGTTCCATATTTCAACAACTTGCGCATGGCGCTCATCATCGGTGATCAAGCCCACCATGAAGTCGGCTTCGATCGCTTCAACATCAGCATCTGCTTTGGCCAATATTCCAGCTTTAGCTTCCGGGGTCTCAAAATCAGTAACCCCAACGGTGATTCCAGCGCGGGTGCTGAACATGTAGCCCAATCTCTTTATGCCATCCAGCATTTCTGCCGTTTTGGCATTACCTTCCAGCATATAACCTTCATATACCAGGTTGCCCAGTTTCTTTTTATCGATGACCTCATTGTAGAAACCTAGACTATCGGGGATGGCCTCGTTAAAGATAATCCGGCCCGCCGAAGTGCTTACCATCTGTTTCTTATAGGTCTGCCCTTCATTGCTCTTTAATAACTCTTTGCCGGTTTTCTCGGGCAAATCCATCTTCACCCGGATTGGCTCGTGCAGACTGATCTGGTTCAACTCGTAGGCCATACGAGCTTCTTCCGGAGTACTGAAAGCACGGGTTTTTTCCAAATCAATCTTTTTCTTTTCGTTTTCATTCATATAGGTAAGATAGTAAAGACCGATAACCATGTCCTGAGTTGGTGTAACTACAGGTTTGCCATCTTTGGGATTAAGTATGTTGTTGCTGGCCAACATCAACAGCCGTGCTTCGGTCTGCGCCTCTGCCGACAGCGGCACATGGACTGCCATCTGATCGCCATCAAAGTCAGCATTATAGGCTGTACAAACCAAAGGATGCAACTGCAACGCCCGACCTTCCACAAGTACGGGTTCGAAAGCCTGGATGCCCAGACGGTGAAGGGTTGGTGCTCTATTTAGAAGCACCGGGTGTTCCTTGATAACATCATCCAGAATATCCCAAACCTCTTCCCGGCCTCTTTCCACCATCTTTTTGGCACTCTTTATATTGGAGGCTATCATGCGATCCACCAGTTTCTTCATCACAAAAGGTTTAAAGAGTTCAAGAGCCATTTCCTTGGGCAGTCCGCACTGATGCATTTTTAAATTTGGACCAACCACGATAACCGACCGGCCTGAATAGTCAACCCGTTTTCCCAAAAGATTCTGGCGGAAGCGTCCTTGTTTGCCCTTGAGCATATCGCTTAATGATTTGAGCGGGCGATTACCCGGTCCAGTAACCGGCCGTCCTCTCCGACCATTGTCTACCAACGCGTCAACCGCTTCCTGAAGCATCCTTTTCTCATTGCGGACAATAATATCCGGTGCGCCCAGGTCAAGCAGCCTTTTTAGACGGTTGTTGCGGTTAATAACCCTACGATAGAGATCATTTAAATCAGAAGTGGCAAAACGCCCACCGTCCAACTGAACCATCGGACGCAGGTCCGGAGGGATAACCGGCAGTACATCCAGAATCATCCATTGCGGGTCATTCGCCGATAGGCGGAAAGATTCAACGACCTCCAAGCGTTTTATGGCGCGTCCTTTCCGCTGGCCACTGGTACTGGCTATTTCCTGCTTCAAATCGGCAGACATTTTTTCGAGTTCATTGTCAGACAGTAAGACTTTGATGGCCTCGGCACCTATCCCAGCCTGGAATGAATCTCCATATTTTTCTCTATTTTCACGATATTCGCGCTCATTCAGTAACTGTTTTTTTAATAAGGGGGTATCACCCGGGTCGATAACCAGATAATTTACAAAATAAATTACTTTTTCCAAGACTTTCGGCGACATATCCAGAAGCAGTCCCATCCGGCTGGGAATGCCTTTTAAATACCATATGTGACAAACCGGGGCTGCCAGTTCAATATGGCCCATTCTTTCACGCCGCACCTTGGAGGTAGTCACCTCTACCCCGCAGCGGTCGCATACAATACCTCTGTGCCGTACCCTTTTATATTTACCGCAGTGGCATTCCCAATCTTTAACGGGACCAAAGATTTTCTCGCAAAACAGCCCTTCCTTTTCGGGTCTTAAAGTCCGGTAGTTTATGGTCTCAGGCTTTTTCACCTCGCCGCTGCTCCAGGATCTAATTTGTTCCGGAGAAGCCAATGCTATTTTTATGGATTCAAAATTATTGACATCTGACAAAACAGTCTCTCCCTTCCAGAAGATTTGTACTTTCACCTCCGGGCAAGTCCCATATTATCGCTACCCTGCCCAAATATCGGCTATTTCCGGTTGAGATTCTCATTCTTTAATCTTGTACCGTAAACCCTTCCAGGTCGTCAACTATATCAAGATCATCGTCTTCATTGTCTTCGAATTCCGGATCTTCTATCGTTTCCTGATCGATATCACGCGGCCTTCCTACCGGACCTTCCGGTATATCCAAGCCTAATTCCCGCGCCTTTTCTTTTTCGTTGACATCATAGTCCACATCTTTAATCATTATTTCGCGATCATCTTCCGAGCGGATACGAACATCAAGGGCCAGGCTCTGCAGTTCCTTGATTAAGACCTTAAACCCTTCCGGAACACCAGGTTCTGGAATATTTTCACCCTTGACAATGGATTCATAAGTCTTTAATCTCCCGGCCACATCATCAGATTTGACGGTAAGTATTTCCTGCAGAGTATACGAAGCCCCATAAGCTTCCAGTGCCCACACTTCCATTTCACCAAATCTCTGTCCCCCAAACTGAGCCTTCCCACCGAGCGGTTGCTGGGTAACCAGGGAATAAGGTCCGATTGAGCGGGCATGGATTTTATCATCAACCAGATGCGCCAGTTTTAACA
The DNA here is from genome assembly GCA_028692415.1 of Syntrophomonadaceae bacterium. GTDB lineage: Bacteria > Bacillota > Syntrophomonadia > Syntrophomonadales > Syntrophomonadaceae > JAQUBU01. Next base: position 15,373 of record JAQUXM010000007.1, read on the forward strand.
TATACACATAACCAACGGTTATTTCATGGTCGAATTTCTCGCCAGTACGCCCATCATAAAGCACTGTTTTGCCGTTTTCCGGCAGATTGGCCTCCCGCAGTTTGGCAAATACATCTTCTTCATGAGCACAATCAAAAACCGGAGTGGCAATATTCATCCCCAGTGCATTGGCGGCCCAGCCCATGTGGCATTCGAGTATCTGCCCGATATTCATTCGTGAAGGCACTCCCAGGGGATTCAAAACAATCTGTACGGGTGTTCCATCCTCCTGGAATGGCATATCTTCTTCAGGTAAAATCCGGGATATAACTCCCTTGTTGCCATGGCGTCCCGCCATTTTATCGCCTTCGGAAACCTTTCGCTTCTGGGCAATATATACCCGGACCAGTTGGTTAACCCCCGGCGGCAGTTCGTCACCTTTTTCCCGGGAGAAACGTTTCACCGCCACTATTTTACCGGCTTCACCATGAGGTACTCTTAACGAAGAGTCGCGGACCTCGCGGGCTTTTTCCCCAAAGATAGCTCTTAACAGTCGTTCTTCAGGAGTAAGTTCGGTCTCTCCCTTGGGAGTAACCTTGCCTACCAGAATATCATCCGGCCGCACTTCCGCTCCGACCCGGATTACTCCCTGGTCATCCAGGTTCTTCAACATGTCTTCCGATACGTTGGGAATATCGCGGGTTATTTCTTCCGAACCCAGCTTGGTATCCCGGGCTTCACATTCGTATTCTTCTATATGAATAGATGTAAACACATCTTCTTTTACCAGTCTTTCAGATATAAGGATAGCATCCTCATAGTTATAGCCTTCCCACGGCATAAATGCGACCAGCACATTTCTTCCCAGGGCCAGTTCCCCCTGGTCAGTGCTGGGACCGTCAGCTATTATGGTATCGGCTTCTATCCTTTCGCCTACTTTCACAATCGGCCGCTGGTTGTAACAAGTTCCCTGGTTGGAACGTACAAATTTCAGCAGGTTGTAGGTATCCACTGCTCCATCATCGTTTTTAATTACAACCTTGTCAGCACTAACTTTCTTTACAACTCCAGCTTTCTTACTTACTATTACGGCTCCGGAGTCTTTGGCTGCCTTATGCTCCAAGCCGGTGCCTATTATAGGTGCTTGCGTTTTAATCAGCGGTACGGCCTGGCGTTGCATATTAGCCCCCATCAAAGCACGGTTGGCATCATCGTTCTCTAAAAAAGGAATCAAAGAAGTTGCCACGCTAAAAACCTGTTTAGGCGAGACATCCATATAGTCAACTCTATTTATGGAAACTTCCAATATATCCTCGGCATACCGGGCTTCGACCCGCTCCTCTTTAAAATAGCCATTGTCATCCAGCGGGGAGTTAGCCTGCGCGACAATAAATTCCTCTTCTTCATCAGCTGATAGATAATGTATTTCGTTAAGTACCCGGCCTGATTTTTTATCCACTTTCCGGTATGGCGTTTCGATAAACCCAAAATCGTTGACCCGGCCGAAGGTGGCGAGTGAACCTATCAGCCCAATGTTGGGACCTTCCGGGGTCTCAATCGGACAGACGCGACCATAGTGGGAGTGGTGGACATCCCTGACCTGGAAACCGGCTCTTTCCCGGGTTAACCCACCAGGTCCCAGCGCGCTGAGACGTCGCTTATGTGTAAGCTCGGCCAGCGGATTGGTTTGATCCATAAACTGGGACAACTGGGAACTACCAAAAAATTCTTTCACCGCCGCAGTGATTGGCCTTATATTAATCAGAACCTGGGGAGTCAGGGTTTCAACATCATGGATGCTCATACGTTCCCTAACTACTCTTTCCATTCTTACCAAACCAGTGCGGAATTGATTTTGCAGCAATTCTCCAATGGATCGCAATCTCCGGTTGCCTAAATGATCTATAATATCCGTTTTACCTTCGCCTTTTATCAACCGGAGAAGGTAAGCTATCGTTGCAGTAATATCTTCGATCGTCAAATAACGAATCTCCACCGGGATGCTGAGCCCCAGTTTTTTATTGACTTTGTAACGCCCCACATTGGCCATGTCATAACGGCGGGGATCGAAAAACAGGTTGTTCAGCAATTGCTCGGCGGCGTCTTCCGTAGCCATTTCGCCGGGTCGCAGCCGGCGATAAAATTCGATTAAAGCTTCCTTTTTATTGGTGCTGGTATCCTTCTCCAGCGTTTTAGCGATGGTTTCATCACCATCATAAAGTTCCATTAAGCGCTCATTGCTTTCAAAACCAATTGCCCTCAAAAGAACCGTTACCGGTATTTTGCGAGTCTTGTCAATCCGGGTATAAATCAGACCGGCACTATCCATTTCCAGTTCAAACCATGCTCCCCGATTGGGAATAATGGTAGCACCATATAAAGTATTGCCAGCCACATCCAGCCGCTCACTAAAATATACGCCTGGTGATTTAACCAACTGGCTAACTACCACCCGCTCGGCCCCATTGATAATAAAGGTTCCTTTTTCCGTCATCAGCGGGAGGTCTCCCATGTAGACCTCAGATTCTTTAATTTCTCCGGTTTCTTTGTCAGTCAGCCTGACTTTAAGCTTGAGGGGTGCCTGATAACTTACGTCCCGCTCCTTGCATTCATGGATTGAATATTTCGGTTCACCGATACTGTAACCGATAAAATTCAATTCTAATTTCCCGGTAAAATCGGAAATCGGAAACACTTCCTGCAAAGCTTCGCGTAATCCCTGTTCTTGAAACCACTGGTATGAACTGAGTTGGACTTGAATAAGATTTGGTAATTCGATGGGTTCTTCTATTTTGGAATAACTGAGTCGCTTTACCCTACCATATTCCTGAATATGAGCCATTTATAATTCACCCCTTTTAAATATTCCCAAAAGAGTGAAAAGCAAGGCCTAAGTATAAACCTCGCTTTTAATCAAAGCTTTAACAACCATACCACTTCTAATAATAATTACCATCTATATAATGGCAATTATTAATGTTAGCACATTAAATGCCATAGGTCAACTTTATTTCTATTATTTCCAATTATCTATCTCATCATCTTCTTCACCTATTCTATCGAGAGAGTAACGCTCATTGATCAGCCGGTCTACTCTTCTGGTTTTTATGATAAAAAAGATGGCTACTGAAATGAAACCTATTCCAAAAAGGACCACACCCAGATAAAAACCATTCAGGGTATATGTCTGCAAGAGCATTTCCCCTTGCTTCATACTCATAATTTTCTGTAGCTCCCAATTAACTGTCAATTCTTTAACTTCCCCAACCGGGTTTTTCTTAATATAACCTGGTACTTCAATAACGACTCTGGCCCCTTGGTCTGCCATAATTTTTTGCAAAAACTGATTTCCGGTCATCGATTTATCTATTTTGAGAGTGGTAGTTCTGAATACTATGTAGTCGTTCACTTGAGCTTCTAAAGGAAGCCTTTCCGATAACTCTTTATAGGCCTGCCAATCTTTGGTTTCACGATTCAGAGTTACTTTTCCGGATTTTTCTGTCCTCTCCCATTGAGGACCAGCATTTAAGGCCTGTTCCTGATCTATGGTCAGATACTCCAGCAATGCATTGTCATCTGCCCAGAACAACTGCCATAAGGCTTCACCGGCTACAGCTTGGGGAATCCATATTATATTGATTAAGAGCATAAGAAATATAAGCATTGGGAAATATTTCTTCATAATTATCATTTCCCTTCTATTTATTAATTAAACCTAAAACTAGATTATATTAGAACTTTCTTTTATTCAAGCAGTAAAAGAGCACTATGCTTTTTGCACGAATTTACCCAGGACCCCAAAATATTTCTCCCGGTCCATGAAAATTATATCGTTATGACCCGCCCCCGGAATAATCAGTAATTCTTTTTGCTCGCTTCCCAATTGTTCATAAACCAACTTGCCTTCCTTAAGATAAACCAAATCATCCTCCTCCCCGTGAATGACCAGGGCGGGCAGTTTAATTCCCTTGAGCATTTCCAAGCATTGTCGCTCGACGTTCTCCAGTTCTTTATAATTGGCAGGCAGTCCCCATTGTTTCACCAAGCGGCTGACACAGGCAAATCCGCTCTCTATAATTAAACCTTTGAGATTTTGCTGTTCTTGGTAAGCAATTTCCAAAGCTGACATACTTCCCAAAGACCGGCCCATAATCCAAATAGCTTCTTTTTGTAATCCTCGCTCTTGGAGTTCCTGTCGGACGCTTGTAAAAATTATATGGGCATCATTTATCAAATTCTTAAAATTCGGCCCCCCCGTGCTCTTGCCGTAACCACGGTAATCAGCTACTATCAAATTCAATTTCCGAGCCCAATAGAAGTCCTTGATATCATCATAATCGGCAGCCACTTCACCATTGCCGTGAAAGTACAGGAGCGAAGACCAGTTCAGGTCCTTTAAATAATAGCGACAGTTTACCGAGATTTTTTCATCTACCGGAACCATTAGATCAAAGCATCCGAGAGGTGCTTCAGTGCTATCCCGGCGCGGGAAAAAGAGACAATTGATTAGAAAAGGATCATCCAGCAATTCATAATCCGGCATTATCATCTCCCCCTATTCAAAATTATTCTCAAGGTGAACTCCTCAAACGCTCTTTGAGCCGGGTATAACGCTTATGCGTCTTATTGTTGTGAATCGCCATCGCCAGCGCTTTTTTGCTGCCGATGATGATGACCAGACGCCTGGCCCTGGTTACTCCAGTATATACCAGATTTCTCTGTAAAAGTAAATAGTGTTGAATCATGATGGGCATGATTACGGCCGGATATTCACTCCCTTGAGCTTTGTGAATCGAAGTTGCATAAGAAAGCTGCAGTTCGTCAAGCTGCGTAAAGTCATAGCTTACCCATCGCCCGTCATAATTTATCACCATTTGCTGGTTTTCCACATCGATATTGCTGATCCAGCCAATATCTCCGTTATATACGTCTTTTTCATAATTATTCACTACTTGCATGACCTTATCCTTGATCCTAAATGACCTTCCCCCTCGGCTTAACTCAAAGCCCTGCGGGTTGAGGGCCTTCTGCAATTCAACATTCAGATTCATGGTTCCTACAACTCCGCGGTGCATGGGAGTCAACACCTGAACCTCTCTAACGGGATGAAAGAAGAAGCGATCAGGAATCCGTCGCGCGCATAAATCCAGAATCTTATCCACAACCTTTTGGGGATCTTCTTCCTCAATAAAATAAAAATCACTCAATTCCCGGCCCTCGGGATTGTCTATGAACGGCAATTTCCCCTCATTTATGCGGTGGGCATTGCTAACTATCCGGCTACGCCGCGATTGGCGAAATATCTCCTTTAATTCCACCAGAGCAAATCTCCCTGAGCCAATTAAATCGGAAAGTACATTGCCGGGACCAACTGAAGGCAGTTGATTGACATCCCCCACCAAAATTAGAATGGCTTGCAAAGGAACCGCTCTTAACAGTTGATACATCAACATGGTATCAATCATCGAAAGCTCGTCTATAATCAGTACATCGGTTTCCAAAGGATATTCCCGGTTCCGCTTAAAATTACCCTCCCGGGGGTTGAATTCCAGCAGGCGATGGACAGTAAGCGCGTCACAACCGGTTGTTTCCTGCATGCGCTTGGCAGCCCGGCCCGTAGGAGCGGCCATGGTTATCTTCAGTTTAAGCCCCTTAAATATTCGCACCAGCGCATTTATGATCGTGGTCTTACCGGTTCCCGGTCCTCCGGTAATAATCAAAATCTTTTCCCGGACAGCCATAGCAATGGCTTCTCTTTGAAGCTCGGCCAGATTGATATCCAGTTTCTGCTCCACCCATTCCAGCATCTTGTCACTGTCAACCGCGCGGACCTGGCCGTCTGCATTCTGCAAGCGCAGCAATTGCTGTGCCATTTGACTCTCCGCAATAAAAAAAGGCTTAAGATAGACGGCTTTGAAATCATCATAACCGCCTTCTTCTCCACCCTCAACTGACATTTCCTCAATTATAATCCGCTGTTCGTTTTCAAGCTGTTCCAATGCCTGTTCGGCAAGCTCAGCATCTATCTGCAAAGCATCTGCGGTCTTTTGCAGCAATATCTGCTGAGGATAAAATACATGGCCTTCCAGCAAGGTTTGCCTTAAGACATGAATGATTCCTTCTTTGGCCCGAAGTATTGAATTGGGATCTACCCCCATCGCCCGGGCGATATTATCGGCAGTTAAGAAACCGATACCACGAATATCTTCGGCCAGGCGATAGGGGTTGGCCTTGACCACATTAACCGAATCCTGTCCATAACACTGGTAAATCTTAGCCGCATGGGAGGCTGCTACACCGTTGCCCTGAAGAAATATCATGATCTCCTTGATTTCTTTCTGCTCCACCCATGCTTGACTGATCATCTCGATCCTTTTAGGTCCTATCCCACTGACTTCAGCGAGTTTTTCCGGCTCATCTTCAATAATATCCAAGGCCAGAGCACCGAAGGTTTCCACGATTCTTTTGGCCATCACCGGTCCTATACCTCTAATTAGCCCTGAACTCAGGTACTTTTCAATCCCCCGGGTAGTAGCCGGTATAATTGCTTCAAAGCTTTCAACTTGAAACTGCAGTCCGAATTTAGGATTATGTTTCCATTTCCCCGTTAATTGCAGGGATTCCCCGGGATTAACTCCCAGCAAATTGCCCACTATACAACTCAACTCGCGTTTACCTTTTTCTTTCAATTTCGCTACCACAAAATTGCTTTCTTCACTGCAGTAGCTTATTTTCTCCAGGTAACCATAAATGGTTTCCAAAGCTTTTATACCTCTTTTCATTATCTAAACATGATTATCTATGATTAAAGACTCAGCTTACGCGGCCGGAAGCGGGAGACATCTTTTCGCTTCGTTATACCATTTCACTTACAACATCCGCAGGATGCATCGTTAATCCCTGCGTGTCCCCGCAGGGGGAAAGGGTACGACCTTGGAATGTAACACCATCTGATAGTATTATAATAATTATCCCGGCTAACATACATATCTAAAACGAACAGAACGGAAATTCTGTGCTAAAGTATATAATTAAGTAAGGGGAAAAGTGAATTATGTCCGAGCCAATACAAAAAAATAAAGTGCTGCGCCCGAAAACGGTCTTGCTATGCGAAAAGCCATCGGTAGCACGTGATATTGCACAAGTATTACCAGAGAAATTCAGCAAGCAGGATGGTTACTTGGAAAGCCCTGGTATGATTATCACCTGGGCTTTGGGGCATCTCCTGGAATTAGCCATGCCTGAAAGCTACAACCCGGCACTGCGACGCTGGACCTTGGCTTCTCTGCCTATATTACCCGAGGATTTCATACTGGTCCCCCGCAAAGATAGTCTTAAACAGTTGAATATAATTCAACAGCTCTTGCAGCGCACGGATGTAACAAATATAATAAACGGCTGCGACGCCGGCCGCGAAGGAGAATTAATATTTCGCTACATCTATACATACTGCCAGTGCCGTAAGCCTTGCAGCCGTTTGTGGCTTTCCGAAACCACCGACCAAGCCGTATATCACGCTTTTGAAACACTGCGCAGTTCCATAAGCATGGATAACCTTTATTATTCGGCCCGGGCACGAAGCCAGGCTGATTGGTTGGTGGGTATCAATGCAACCCGGGCACTCAGTGTAAAATACCAGGAAAAACTTAGTGTAGGCCGCGTTCAGACCCCTACTCTGGCCTTAATTGTAAAACGGGACCACGAAATCGATAACTTCGTTTCGCGCCCCTATTTCGAATTATGGGCTGAATTCAAAACAAAAAGCCAAGAATCTTATCGGGGCAAATGGGTTAAGGGCAAGAAAGAATATTTTGCGGCCCGGGAGGAAGCACAGGATTTAAGCAGTCAGCTGATGCCAGGTATGGAGGGCTCCATAAGAAAACTGCAACAAAAGGAACTCAAAGAAAACCCTCCTCTATTATTTAATCTTAATGACCTGCAGAAACTGGCCAACCAAAAATATAGCTTAACTGCTGAGCAAACCTTAAAAATTGCACAAAAATTGTACGAAGCCAAATTGCTTACCTATCCGCGCACTGATTCCCGTTACCTGACCAAGTCACTGGCACTAAGCTTATCTGCACGTCTTGCTGCTCTTGCCAACACCGAATTATCTCCCTTCCTGAAGAACATCAGCTACAAGATTCCTGGTAAACGATATGTGGATGACAGCAAGGTGAGTGACCATACCGCGATTATTATTACCGCCAAACCCCCTAATCTGAATGCCTTGAGCAAGCACGAAAAAAGCATTTATGTTCTGGTAGCCCAAAGAATGCTGGCTATGTTCTATCCGCCAGCCCGCTATCTGCAAACTGTCATAACTACTGAACTGGCTTCGGAAACCTTTATTTCTAAAGGAAGAATACTTCTGGACCCGGGCTGGAAAACAATCGGCGGAAGTGAGAGCCGGGAGCAAGAATTGCCGGCTGTACAGGAGCAGGAGACAGTTCGTTTGGAAGCACTGAAAATTGAGGAAAAGCAGCATCAACCACCTAAAAGATACAGCGAAGCTGATCTTCTGTCGGCGATGGAAAACGCAGGCAAAATGCTTGATGATAAGAGACTTAAGGAAGCCATGAAAGGCAAAGGACTTGGCACACCGGCTACCCGTGCGGCGATCATTGAAAAACTTATTACTACTGGATATATTAAACGCGAAAAGAAACTGCTCCTTGCTACCAGCAAAGGGAAAGAGCTAATTAATATAGTTTTACCGCGCCTTAAAGATCCTGAAATGACCGGGGAATGGGAAAAAAAGCTTGGCGACATAGAAAAGGGCCAGTATCGTGAAGAAGTTTTTATGCAGGAGATTAAGCAGCTGCTGCGGGAAATATTGAGTGAAGTAATAAAAGAGAAAGCCGGGGAATTAAGTGATTCAGCCATTATTAACCCTAATCTCCAGGATTCGGGGTTCGGTAACTGCCCGCTCTGTGGCCGAAAGCTTCTGGAAGGCAAAAAAGGCTACGGCTGCAGCGGTTTTCGCAACGGCTGTAAATTCGTAGTCTGGAAAAACATCGCCGGACAGGAAATCAGCCTGGATCATGTTAAAAGTATTTTAACCTCAGGACGCTCCCAACTGATTAAAGGCTTCGTATCTAAAAAGGGTACCCCCTTTGATGCTCATCTTCGTTTCGACGGTGAAAAAATCGTCTTTGATTTTTCAAGGTAAGGGTACACACCATTAAGGTAAGGGTACACACCTCCTACCGGAGGAATGTCCCCATCGTGTGGAATGTCCCCATCGTGTGGAATGTCCCCATGGTGTGGAATGTCCCCATGGTGTGGGATTTTTGCAAATTCCCTTCATTTACCCTATTTTATCTAAATTATTACTCTGTTCAGATAATTTCTCATCTCATCCCCACATATCTTTACCGCGTGCAAATAAAAAAGGCCCCTCCGGGATTGATATCCCTGGAAAGGCCTTTTGTTTGCGTTAGCAAAAATTTGAAGTTGTAGTATATGATTATTTAACTTCTACACTTCCGCCAGCTTCTTCAATCTTGGCTTTAATCTGTGCGGCTTCTTCTTTGGTAACCTTTTCTTTGATGGGATTCGGGCACTCATCAACCAGAGTTTTGGCTTCTTTGAGACCCAAGCCAGTAAGCTCGCGAACTACCTTGATAACATTGATCTTCTTATCGCCGGAAGAAATGAGAATTGCATCAAATTCATATTGTTCTTCAGCAGCTTCTGCAGGAGCAGCGGCGGGAGCAGCGGCCATGGCTACGGGGGCAGCGGCACTTACGCCGAACTCTTCTTCCAAAGCCTTTACCAGTTCGGATAATTCCAAAACGGTTAACTGTTTAACAATATCAATAACTTCCTGTACTTTACTCATTAAAATACCCTCCTATTATTTACGCTGGCGCGTATTTTTTATTTTTTTGCCCATATTGAGCAATGGTTCTCATTAAGCCTTAATTAGCTGGCTTGCTGTTCCCTGATCTGGTTCAGCACCCTTGCCAAACCGCTGATGTTGGCATCCAGAACGCGTACAAAGCTGCTGATGGGAGCCTGCATAGTTCCAAGCACCTGAGCAATCAGGGCATCACGCGGCGGCAGGTCAGCCAAGGACTTAACTTTATCCGCAGATAACATTTGACCTTGCAGGATTGCTACTTTCACATCCAGCTTCTTGTATTGCTTGATAAACTCATAAATAACCTTGGTTGGTTCCACAGGATCTTCATTACTGAATAGTACAGCATTGGGACCGGCTATATGTGGAATAACATCACTATGGCCAGTATTGTTCAGAGCAAATTCAGTCAGCGTATTCTTCAAAACTTTGTACTCAACACCGGGGGCACGCAACTTATTCCTGAGCACAGTCATCTCGTCGACATTAATTCCCCGATAGTCAGTAAATACAACCAGCATTGCGTCCTGCAACTTTTGCTCGATTTCCTGGACCACCTGTTTCTTGGCATCGATTTTGGGCATTCATATTCACCCCCCTCTTGTAATTTAGAATTTTTAATGATGGTTGAGAATTCATCATTCAAGCTTGATGCTAAAAACCCCTGCAGGCAAGTGCAGAGGTTTAAAAAAATGTCATGCATTAAAAGCTTGACGATCTATTCGTAACCTCGGCAGGTGAACTTGCATTCATTAAGGCTTGCGCCACCGGCTGTCTGCAGTTTATTTTCTAAAGTTTTCAGATATTAAGTATTTTACTTGTTGGCCGCCATTAATACAAGCGGATTTATCTTGATACCCGGGCTCATGGTGGAACAAACGCTTACCGAACGCATATATTGTCCCTTGGCAGCGGCTGGTTTAGCCTTGATCAGGGCTTCCGCAAAAGCATTCAAATTACCCTGCAGCTTATCCAGATCGAAAGACACTCTGCCAATCGGAGCATGAACAATGGAGTTCTTGTCAACACGATATTCGATACGGCCGGCTTTTAATTCAGTAATGGTCCGCTCAACATCAAAAGTAACCGTTCCGGCTTTCGGGTTAGGCATTAAGCCGCGGGGGCCCAGTATCTTACCCAGTTTACCAACAACCGCCATCATATCGGGAGTGGCTACGGCTACATCAAAATCAAACCATCCACCCTGGATTTTTTCCGCGAGTTCTTCGCCACCTGCGTAATCAGCTCCTGCTGCTTCCGCTTCTTTAACCTTCTCGCCCTTGGCAAATACTAACACTTTTCTGGTTTTACCAGTTCCATGGGGTAAACTAACTGTCCCTCTGACCTGTTGGTCAGCATGGCGGGGATCCACGCCTAATTTAATATGAACTTCAACCGTTTCGTCAAATTTGGCACTTGCCACCTCTTTAACCAGTTGCAGTGCCTCGGCGGGTTCATAGAGCTTAAAACGCTCGATTTTGGCATTAGCTGTTTTGTATATTTTTCCTCTTTTCATTAATAAACCTCCTTGTGGTTAATTCGGTACTAGACCTCCCACGTTTGCGTAGCGCAATTATGAATGCAAATCTTAAATTTTTACATTCAATTGTTAAGTAATGCTGCCAAATAGGCTAGTCAATTACTTCCAAACCCATGCTGCGAGCTGTACCTTCTATCATTTTTATGGCAGCTTCGATATCATTGGCATTAAGGTCTTCCTTCTTGGTAGCAGCAATCTCCTCCAACTTGGCTCGGGTGACTTTGCCTACCTTTTTACGGTTTGGCTCTCCAGAACCTTTTTCAACACTGGCTGCCTTTTTAAGCAAGTCAGATGCCGGTGGTGATTTTATTACAAAAGTAAAAGATCTGTCCTCAAAAACAGTTATTTCAACCGGAACAATATATCCTGTCTGGTTGGCGGTTCTCGCATTATACTCTTTACAGAAACCCATTATGTTGACACCGTATTGTCCCAAGGCCGGTCCCACTGGCGGCGCCGGGGTCGCTTTGCCCGCAGCGATTTGCAGTGATACCTTTCCCATTACTCTTTTGGCCACTTTTACACCTCCCTACATTTTCTCTATTTGTTCATATTCCAATTCCACAGGGGTTTCCCTGCCAAACATAGAAATATTAACCCTGATTTTACCGCGCTCCGGCAACAGTTCTCTTACTACACCTTCAAAATTGGCAAACGGTCCGGTTTTTACACGAATATTTTCACCAATTTCGATATCAATAATTTTAGTTTTCTTTTCCAGCAGGCCCATTTGTCTTAATATTTTATTGATTTCATCAGGCAGCAAGGCAATGGGTTTGCCACCGCTACCCACAAAACCAGTAACGCCTGGCGTATGTCTGACTACGTACCATGAGTCCTCACTCATAATCATGTTGACGATCACATAGCCAGGAAAAACCCGCTTGGTAGTAACCTTTCTTTTGCCGCTTTTATATTCGACTTCCTGTTCCTCCGGTATGATTACATCGAATATTTTGTCATGCATATTCATGGATTCTACCCTTTTAGCCAGGTCGACCTTGATTTTGTTCTCATAACCGGAATAGGTATGTACTACATACCAATCGCCCTGCCACTTTTTTTCTTCGCCCGGGTCGGTATTCTTTTCACTCTCTATATTTTTGTCCAGTTCCAATTGCTGGTCTATGCTAATTTAGACCCACCCCTTCCATGCTTATCCAAAGGCCTTAAACAATTTGTCCAACAAAAATGAGAGCCCTGAATCAAAAAGCCAAATAATCAGACTAACCAAGAAAACAGAAAATAAAACAACTCCAGTGTAAGCCATTAGCTGCTGCCTGCCGGGCCAGTGAACTTTTTTTAATTCACTGTAAACATTAATAAAATACTGCCTGCCAGTTTCCCAATAACCCTTAAGGTTAAACTCTTTAGCAGCAGGAATATTGTTTTTAACCAATATATTCACATCCCTGAATTACTTAATCTCCTTGTGAACGGTATGCGTGTTGCAAAATTTGCAATATTTTTTAACTTCCAGTTTTTCGGTTTGCTTTTTTTTATCCCGAGTAGCATTATAGTTGCGTTGTTTACAGTCACTACACGCCAAGATTATACCAACCCTCACGACGATGACACCTCCATCCTGTGCACAAAAATTCTATAATACTCTATCACAAGGCTGTTCCCTATGTCAAATAGCCATCACTTTAACTGTCATAATGTTACCCATTAAAACCGCAGGGTATAACCATCCCATAGGCCTTGGAGTTTGGAAGGTTATTTGGCAAGAAGTACGCCTTACTCCTTACTTTTCCTACTAGATAGAGATAACGACACCAGAACCGACTGTTCTGCCACCTTCGCGAATCGCGAATCTTAAGCCTTCTTCAATGGCTATTGGAGTGATCAGTTCGATGCCCATTTGGATATTGTCGCCGGGCATGATCATTTCTACGCCTTCGGGCAGCTCAATTACGCCGGTTACATCGGTGGTGCGGAAGTAAAACTGCGGACGGTATCCTCCGAAGAACGGGGTATGTCGGCCTCCTTCTTCTTTGGTCAGTACATATACCTGCGCCATGAATTTGGTCAAGGGCTTGATGCTGTTAGGTTTGGCCAACACCATTCCTCTTTCTACTTCTTTCCGGTCTACTCCTCTTAACAGGGTTCCAATGTTATCTCCAGCCTGGGCATAGTCCAAAAGCTTTCTGAACATTTCTACGCCGGTGCATACGGTCTTCCGGGTAGCTTCTCTCATCCCTACTATTTCAACTTCTTCGCCGACTTTGATCTGGCCTCTTTCTACTCTGCCAGTAGTTACGGTTCCCCTGCCGGTTATGGTGAATACGTCTTCGATGGGCATCAGGAACGGCTTGTCGGTGGCTCTTTCCGGCAGCGGTACAGATTCATCTACTGCATCCATCAGTTCCCATATGTGACCGCACCATTCGCAGTCCCGGCTGCCGCAGCTGCATTCCAGGGCTTTTAAGGCTGATCCCATTACCACCGGAATATCATCTCCGGGGAATTCATAGAAGCTTAAGAGTTCACGGACTTCCATTTCTACCAGTTCCAGCAGTTCGGGGTCGTCCACCATGTCGGTCTTATTCATGAATACTACCATGTGATGTACGCCTACCTGTCTGGACAGGAGTATATGCTCTCTGGTCTGCGGCATCGGTCCATCGGCTGCTGATACGACCAGAATCGATCCGTCCATCTGGGCTGCTCCGGTTATCATGTTCTTTATGTAGTCTGCATGACCCGGGCAGTCTACATGGGCATAATGTCTCTTCTCAGTCTCATATTCTACATGGGCGGTGTTTATGGTTATTCCTCTTTCTCTCTCTTCCGGCGCTTTGTCAATCTCGGCATAGGATGTCGCTTTCGCTCCTCCTACTTTAGATAACACCTGGGTGATTGCTGCGGTCAATGTCGTCTTGCCATGGTCTATATGCCCAATGGTCCCTACGTTAAGATGAGGTTTTGTCCTCTCGAATTTTGCCTTTGCCATCCTTTCTCTCACCTTTCCTTTTTTAGTATTTTTAGGGCTTTACTCCGTTATTAAACCAACTTATATTTTACCCAATATGGAAGCAAAATAAAAGGAGTGAGAAAATATCCCACTCCTTACCTTCTCTATGGTAGCGGCGAAGGGATTCGAACCCCTGACACTACGGGTATGAACCGTATGCTCTAGCCAGCTGAGCTACGCCGCCAGATGGAGCCCTTAACCGGACTTGAACCGGTGACCTCATCCTTACCAAGGATGCGCTCTGCCGACTGAGCTATAAGGGCAGATAAACTAAACTCCGACTACTGCTTGGAATTTTACGTAATTGCTTTTTACTTGCACCTACCCTGCGGGCACTTCCCCAAATGAAACTACTATTGCACATGGTTGCACCCTTCGGGCACTACTGATGCGCTCATGGTTAGCTTCCTACCAGCTAACAGACCCTTAATACATTTAAGTTTTTAACATGGTTGAGTATTTTACTCAACCATGATCGCGTTTATGGTTGCACCCCTTCGGGCACTTGCGATGTTCACATGGTCGGATTTTGTTTAATTTTACTAAGCAATTGACACTATATAATAATCTTTATCATGGTCGCACCTTGCGATGCGACCATGATCACTTACATGGTTGCACCCTTCGGGTACCACTGATGCGATCATGGTTAGCTTCTTACCAGCTAACAGAACAATGATACATTTAAGTTTTTAACATGGTTGAGTATTTTACTCAACCATGATCGCGTTTATGGTTGCGGGAGCCGGACTTGAACCGGCAACCTTCGGGTTATGAGCCCGACGAGCTACCAACTGCTCCATCCCGCGTCGTAGATGGTGGAGGGAGAAGGATTCGAACCTTCGAAAGCGTTGCTAACAGATTTACAGTCTGCCCCCTTTAGCCTCTTGGGTATCCCTCCATGGACTATAAACTGGAGCCGAGCACAGGACTTGAACCCGCAACCTGCTGATTACAAATCAGCTGCTCTACCGATTGAGCTAGCTCGGCTCAGCAAATAATATTTTATACTCTGAGCCGACTAAAGTCAAATACTATTTACGGTAATTTAACTTTTTAGCAACAAAAGAAACTGCGGAGCAGTTTCAACACACCGCTACAACGAGGCAGGGCTTTGGAACCTGATATCCGTTTTGTCAACAGGATGCCAAATGATTATTGAAGCAAAAAAACCCTTTGCGCCTCGTTATATTGCGTTTCGGTCCTCCAGATACTTTTCCAGCTTCCTTTTTACCCTCTGCAGGGCATTATCAATCGATTTCACATGTCTCTTAAGATCAATGGCTATCTCATGGTAGGATTTGCCCTCCAGATAGGCCATAAGGACTTTCCACTCCAGTGAGCTCAATATCTCGCCAATTTTTTTCTCGATAAATATGAACTCTTCCCGGCTGATAACAATCTCTTCCGGATTCGTAATTCTAGTTGTGGATAATATATCCATGAGCGTACGTTCGGATTCTTCATCATAAATAGGTTTGTTAAGTGATACATAGGAATTGAGCGGAATGTGTTTCTGCCGGGTGGCAGTCTTGATGGCGGTAATTATTTGCCGGGTAATACATAATTCAGCAAAAGCACGGAATGAGGTCAACTTGTCCAACTTATAATCGCGAATTGCCTTAAAAAGACCTATCATACCTTCTTGTATGATATCCTCTTTATCAGCTCCAATGAGAAAATAAGATCTGGCTTTTGCTCTTACAAAATTTTTATATTTATCCATTAGAAATTCTATCGCAAATTGATCGCCCTGCTGGGCTAGTTCCACTATTTCTTCATCACATATTTCTAGATATGTAAGACAAATTCTTTTTACAGCGACAGAACCGGACATTCAATCGCCTCCATTAGTTATTTTAAATAAGCACAGTACACACATCTTCTTAATTATAGCCATTGGTCCATAACTAGTCAATATACCTCTGTACACCCCCGGGGGAAAGACAAAACTCAACAAACAAGCAAGTACCTGCTCCGATGAAAATACAGCGCGCTTGGGCCAGTATAACGAGCTGAAAGGATGTCCACCGCTTCTTTAAGCGATCGGGTTCCTATCATCGAGTTCCGGGTTCCTATTAACAAAACCGGCGGCGGGTTCTAATTCCCTGCCTCGTTGCAGCGACGTATTAAAACTGCTCCGCAGTTTCTTCCGCTGCTTAAATTAAGGAACTCCTACTTCTTAGCCTTAGCACCTCCATTTCGCTGGCGAATTACTTCATAAATCAATAATGCTGAAGCAACAGCGGCATTCAGCGAATTTATTTTTCCTTGCATAGGTATGTTCACCAAAATATCACAATTGTTTTTTACCAGTCTGCGCATTCCCTGCCCTTCACCACCTATTACCAGTACGGTAGGGCTGGGAATGGTAACTGAAAAGTAATCCTGGCTGCCATCCATATCTGCCCCAATAACCCAGAATCCTTTTTCTTTTAGTTCCTTAATCACATTTACCAGATTGGTCTCTTGAATGATTGGCATATGTTCTACGGCTCCGGCTGATGCTTTAGCAACGGCTGCCGTAATCTCCACCGATTGGTGCCGAGGTATAACGATGCCATGCACACCTGCGCATTCAGCCGTTCGGATTATCGCTCCCATATTCTGAGGGTCTTCTATACCATCCAAAATAAGCAAAAATGGACTTTGCCCTTTAAGTGCTGCTATTTCAAGAACTTCACCAATTTCCGCATATTCATAGCTTTCCACCCGGGCAACTACCCCTTGGTGATTGCTAAGGGAATACATTTGGTCAAGTTTCGACTTTTCAACATACTGAACATAAACTCCTCTTTTTTGGGCAAGCCGCAGCAATTCCTCCACCCGTTTACCCTCGCGTCCTTGTTGCAGGTATATCTTCTCTACCCGGCGTCGGCCTTTTAGTGCTTCCATTATGCTGTTAACTCCGGCCAGCAGCTCTCTCATATTATGTTACTCCCATCCAGCTATTTGCTTAACTCTCAGTAAAAGTATCTTCCCTAGTTCGTTATGCATAAATATTCCGCTCCCAGTCTTTGTATTTATGCATCCCTAACTATATTCAAGAACTATTTCAGCGGTTTAAAGGTATCATCGGTCATAATAATACGGGCATAATGTTCGGCGGGGAAATTGCGATCATATTCCATATCTGAAAACAACACCGGCATTTTCTCTTCAAAAAGCAACAATAGAGGGATGGCTATCTGTCGCATCTGGGGATGGGCTGCGATATCACAGCGTAAACGCAGAAAATGCCGCCATTCACGCATGTTGTAAGTAACTACAATCTCCGTTTTCAGTGAATTGGGCAAAACGGAACGGGCTTCCTGGGCTGAACGCCCAGCCTTTAACAAGCACATATAGCATTTTTCAGCAGTCTGGCAGGCTTCAGACCACAATTGGTGAGCCTCTGGATCATTTCCGAAAAAAAATGGCTCGATTACCGTAATTTCATTGCTGAATTTATCTTTACTATAATTGCAATAACGTGTTGACTCCTGACTATAGGCCGCTCCAACCCGGTGTCTTACAATTTCGTGGGAGATACCTCTATCTATAACAAACATAACGGTCAGTTTCTCGTGCTCAATGATTGATTCGTGCCCGCTCTTGATAATTCTTTTTAAGAAATTGGGGTCTCCATGCTCAGTCATTTGGTCTTCCGATTTATAGCATACTCTGGCATACCTCTCTAGTTTGCTCATAACGACAGGGTCCAATTCAGACTGGGGCAGCAAAACCTGCGGCTTTTGGATAATCATTTACAGTTCTCCTTCATTGTTAATGGTAGAAGTAAGGTGTTAGGGGCGAGGGAAATACATTTTGGTGTTACTTCATACCTTACTCTATAAATCTAATACAACATTGCTGCCTTCAGCAACATGGTTGGTGTTCAAAGAGTACCTAATCTTACCCGGAGGGTTTGAATGTGTCCCCAGCAGAGTATTAAGCCCAGAGTTAGATATTAGACGCATAGGTATGTTCTCTGGTCAATAAAAGCGATTCAGCTCTCATCTATCCCCAGCGCCTGGTTTATAAAGTAAATCAGGCGTTCTTCATCACCTTTAAGATATAGAAAGCCCAGCAGTGCCTCGAATCCGGTACTCATTTTGTAGTCACCGAGATCGACGTTGCGCGGCGGGGTACTTTTGGCATTGCGCCCTCTTTTAACAATGTCTTGCTCGTCTTCAGTCAAGTCATTGAACAGATGTCTTATCACCCGGGCTTGGCTTTGGGCTTTAACTACTTCCACGGTATCATGATGAATATCCCTGATTCTGCGCCGACCGCTCATAATTACATGGGTCCTAACCGCCAATTCAAATACCGCATCACCAATATAGGCAAGCATTAAGGGCGAATACTCGCCCAATGCTTTTTCATCCAGGTTATCATGCATCAGCAAACTTCCACCTGGCTCCTTCCTTGCTGTCCTCCAGAATAATACCCTGCTCTTTGAGTTTATCTCTTAAACTGTCCGCATGGGCATAATCCTTTTGAATTTTAAATTCCTGGCGCAAAGCCAGCAAATAAACCATCAGCTCTTCGACCTGGGGACTCTGATCATAACGCAGCCGGCTGCCTTGATCCCCATCTTCTACACTGATACCAAGGTTTTTCAGAAAATCGCGTATATTGTCCGCCAGCGCAAAGTTCCTGTTCTCCCGGGCCTCCTGTCTTAACCAGACCAGTATTTCCAGAAGCCCCTCCAGTGCCGCTTCTTCATTCTTAGGCTGTTCCATAAATATGCCCAACACATCTCCTAATTCTTTGTAAACCGCGATGGCCTGCTTGACTGCTGCTTGATCCACAGTGTCGCTGCGATTGGCAGATGCCAGGTAGGAATTTATTCGATGCGAGATTTCAAAAACTGAAGCGATGGCCTTGGCAGTATTAAAATCATCGTCCATGGCTTCAATAAACTGGCTTCTGTAACTGGCAATGGCCTCCGCCAGCTCCAGCGCTTTGCCCTTTAATTCAATTGAATCCGATGATTCATCATTCTGAAACTCTGCCGCCAGCAGCAAGGTAGTTTTTAACCTGCCCAATGCCTTACGGGCCTCTTCCAGTTTGCCATCATCGAAATCCAGCGGACTGCGGTAATGAGTGGCTATCAGATAAAAACGCACCACATCTGCAGGGTACTGGGCCAGAATATCGCGGAGGATAAAGAAATTACCCAGCGATTTTGACATCTTCTCGTTATTAACCGTTATAAAGCCGTTATGCATCCAATATTTTACAAAGGGCTGACCTGTCAGGGCTTCCGACTGCGCTATTTCATTCTCATGATGGGGAAAGATCAGATCACTGCCACCCCCATGAATATCCAAGGTATCCCCCAGATACTTGGTTGACATTACTGAACACTCAATATGCCAGCCCGGCCGGCCTTCTCCCCAGGGGCTTTCCCATGAAGGTTCGCCAACCCGCGCGGATTTCCAGAGAGCAAAATCCGCTGCATTCTCCTTGCGTTCATCTACCTCCACCCGGGCTCCGGCGAGCATGTCCTCCAGGCTGCGCCCGGAAAGCTTGCCGTAATCCTTAAAAGCCTGAACCCGGTAATATACATCTCCATCCATCTCATAGGCAAAGCCTTTTTCGATCAAAATCCGAACCGCATTAATTATTTGCGAAATATGTTCGCTAACCCGGGGATGAATATCCGCCCGTTTGATACCCAGCGCATCAGCATCCTGGAAATATTCGTTTATATAGCGCTCAGCCAGCAGCAGGGGATCGTCACCCTCTTCTCTGGCCCGCTTGATTATCTTGTCATCCACATCGGTAAAATTCTGCACATATTTTACTTCATAACCCCGAAAAGCCAGATAGCGGCGCACCGTATCAAAGACCACCAATGGCCGGGCATTGCCCAGATGAATATAATTGTAGGTCGTGGGGCCGCATACATACATATTAACCCTATGCGGATTCAGCGTCGATATTTCTTCTTTTTTGCTGCTTAGGGTATTGTAAACTCGCATTCCTCGCTTCCTCTCTGGTTATTATTTCAAGCTTTCTTTCCAATTCATCTATCTTTTCCTGCATGGCTGCCAGGGTATCCGCAATCGGGTCGGGAAGCAAATGATGTTCCAGATCGACTTCCATCTTGCCATCCACTACCCTGGCTCCATCACGTACGACTATTCTTCCGGGATTTCCAACTACTGTACAACTTGCCGGAACACTCTTTAAGACGACCGCCCCGCCGCCGATTTTTACATTATCACCGATGGTTATGGCGCCAAGCACTTTAGCTCCCACGCTTACGGTTACATTATGGCCAATAGTTGGATGCCTCTTGCCCTTGACCTTGCCGGTTCCGCCCAGGGTCACCCCCTGATAGAGGGTAACATTATCCCCGATTTCCGTGGTTTCTCCTATTACTATACCACTGCCGTGATCGATAAAGAAACCCTTGCCGATGCTTGCGCCAGGATGAATTTCTATCCCGGTTAGAAAACGGCTGATATGTGATACCAGGCGCGCTAAAAAAAACAGCTCCCTTTGATAAAGAAAGTGTGCAATCCGGTGGTTTATAATCGCGTGCAAACCCGGATAACAAATGATAACCTCCAAAAGGCTGCGCGCTGCCGGGTCTCTTTCGAAAATTACCTCTATCTCTCTCCTAATGGTTGCAAACATGACTTTCTCCTTTCTCTAGGGACAGGGGGACAGGTACCTTGTCCATAAAATATAACATTGAGTTTATCCTCTAAACGGGACAAGGTACCTGTCCCCCTGTCCCAAAAAATAAAGCCTTTCATCTCCATTAGAGACGAAAGGCTCAACTTCCGCGGTCCCACTCTTTTTTAAATACTATTGATAGTATTTCTCTTCCATCTTTTAACGGTGATACCGGACATACCTATATTAATTCGGCATATCTGCTCCCAGGTGCACTTTCAGCAACTTCATACCGTAAAAAGGCTCTCAGCCGGTGACCTTTTCTCTCTGGCAGCGATCGATGCTTACTCTTCCCATTCCTAGCATTTAGATATTCAATTACTAAGATTATATGCAGCAGCAGCAATTATGTCAATTGCAGGCTGCTGGTCTATCTTCCCTGTTTTAAGCATCGAAAGAAACTGCGGAGCAGTTTCTTTCGCACCGCTGCAACGAGGCGGGAGATTAGAAACCGCCGCCTGTTTTGTTAATACGAACCTGGCTGCTCAAAGAAGCGGGGGACATCTTTTCGCCTCGTTATAAAGCAAAGAACTGGCCACACAGGACTGGACAAACAGCACTATCGGGAAACCAAAGAATACGGCCAAGTAGTTAAACGGGTCCTTGCTCAAGTCAACAAGTATCAAAGCAATTATTAGGAAAATCAACGACATAAATAATCCATGAACAACCCCTGAATAATTTGAACCGCGTTTTCTAATAAGTTTAAAGGCGAGCAGCCCAAAAAGAATGTTTACTAAGAAAAAAATTATTACATTGACCGGGAGTATCGATTGTGAGTATCCCCCTATCAACTTGGGTAATATATGTTTGGGCACAAGCCCCAAATATATCCGAACCTTATCCACCGTTCTCGCCAATTGATAAGTAAAGCCGGATAAGAGTAAAAGTTCAAAAAAAGCAATCGTCAATATCGTAGCAAGCGCAGATATTATAAGGTTTTTTGCCTCATGGATAATATTATTATTCATCATTATCGTCCTAACAGATTTAGCGGCAATCCTTAATCATCTCAAGGGACTGCTGCAGACGGCGCAGGGTCTCCTTGCGACCCCAAAAGCTTATCATTGACGGAAGGTCGGGTCCATGCATGCTCCCGCTCAGGGCACAGCGCACCGGCATGAAGACATTCTTTGGTTTTAACTTCAGTTCCTTGGTAAGACGTTTGAGATAGCTCTTCACTTCATCCACCGGCATGGATTCCCCCAGACCGTCACCGAAGGCCTCCAAAATCTGCAAGACCCCTTCCTCACCAAGCAATTGTTTAGCTTCATTTTCATATGTTAATTCACTTAGGAATACTTCAACTTCCTGCTTAATATCACTTAGAGCCACCAGATGGTCGCGGACTGCCTGGACCATCAACTCATAATGCTCCTTATCCAGTTCCTGTATTTGTTCTTTCCATACCGAATCTTCCAGATAGGGTTTTACCAGTCCAGCCAACTCTTCTACTTCCAGTTTTTTAATATACTGCTGGTTCAGCCAATTTAGCTTATCCAAATCGAAAACTGCCGGACTCTTGGCAACCCGCTCCAGGGTAAAGGCAGCTATGATCTCAGCCGGCGACAGGATTTCCTCTTCCCCTTCGGGCGACCATCCCATCAAGGCGAGGAAATTAAATAAAGCTTCAGGCAGGTAGCCCATTTGACGATACTGAATCAGGGAAGTGGCACCGTGCCGTTTGCTCATCTTCTGGCGGTCATTGCCCAAAATCAGTGATATATGGGCAAACTCCGGGCGTTTCAAATTCAGGGCATCATAAATTGCCAGTTGCCTTGGGGTGTTGGATAAATGCTCTTCGGCTCTTATTACATGACTTATGCCCATTAAGACGTCATCTATGACTACCGCGAAATTATAGGTCGGTATCCCATCCGATTTCACAATAATAAAATCGCC
Source organism: Syntrophomonadaceae bacterium (assembly GCA_028692415.1). GTDB lineage: Bacteria > Bacillota > Syntrophomonadia > Syntrophomonadales > Syntrophomonadaceae > JAQUBU01. Next base: position 38,311 of record JAQUXM010000007.1, read on the forward strand.
AATATCATCACTGGCAAAACTTACCTGGCCTCTAACCAGATCAGCCACAATATATTCGTCCTGCTCGGGAATACGGAAACGCACGGTTGGCTTAATTCCCTGTTCCAGCTTCGCTGCCATTTCAGCATCACTCAAGCTGCGGCATTTACCGGAGTATTTTTGCATCTCCCCGCTGGCCAGTAAGGCTTTGCGCTCAGCATCGAGTTCCTCCTCGCTGCAAAAACAATAGTAAGCATGCCCGGAATCCAACAATTGCTGGGTATATGCTTGATAAATATCCAGGCGTTCGGTTTGCCGGTAAGGCCCGTTGACGCCAGGAACATCTACTCCCTCATCCCAATTCAGTCCCAACCAGTGCAGGGATTCAATTATTTCATCTTCATACTCGCGACGCGATCTTTCCAGATCGGTATCCTCAATGCGCAGCACCAATTCTCCACCGTTATGGGCCGCAAACAAATAGTTGAACAATGCCGAACGCGCTCCTCCGATATGTAAAGGCCCGGTAGGGCTGGGTGCAAATCTTACTTTTATCTTATTCATACTTTTCCCTCCTAAAAAGCCTACCCGGCGGGCAAAAATGCTTTGCGCACCCGGGCTTATAACTTCAAAAAATGAAGGGGATCCCAATCTCCCCTGAGATTATCGACAAAATGCGCAAGATGTCAGGGGATCCCAATCCCCCCTTCAATTTGTCAATAAAGCCGTTAGGCAGACCGAGCAAAAGAAGTAAAGAGCAAGGCATTCAAGAAACCCGTGATTGAGGCGTACTAAAGTACGTTGATTGAACGGGATTATTGAATAACGCAGCCATTTGCTTCTTTTGCTCGGTCTGAGGGGAGGCCAATCTCCCCCATGCCGATAATTATATCATTTTAACCCTGTTTTTGCAGAGCAATTCCCTATGCTTCATGCTAATAAGGCTTTAATGCCTTCGATAAACCGGGCAATGGCATCCAGCAACTGCCTCAGCAAGCCGGAGGCTTCACGCCCGGTACTTTTTACCTCACTAATATTTCTTTGCAGCCCTGACAACTGTTCATTGAGCTGTTTAAGATCCAGATTGAGTCCATTCAAGTTTTGCATCAGACTTACTATACGATCGATATCTGCCACAGAGAGGTTTACATTTAAATCAGCGCTAATCTCGATAATTATTCTTCTTATCTCTTCCGGATCAGAAATCTTTTTTTCAACTACCTGTCTTTTGACTTCATAAATCAATTTTTCCGCCTTGTTGCTGCCTATTTCCCGTCCCAACTTGGTGGTCTCGGCAATTTCGCGGTGCGCGCCAACCTTGGCATCCTCATCTATGGTTTTGCCGCTGGCCAGCTCAAATGCTTTTATAATCCCCGTTAAAGCGGCAGTTCCGGACACTTCAAAAGGAGCTGAGACAATTACCCGGGCATTTTCGATACCAGCAGTTGCCAGAGCATTGGCATACATAAAAGGGGTAATGGCTGTTATATTACGGGTTTCCACTTCTATGCCCCGACTCTTATCCAGTATCTCCAAATAAACTGAAGAAAGAGCCCGGCTGCCAATCAGATTCTCATCCACCAAGCCTTCCAGATACTTTCTTTCCTCCTGGTTGCTCACGCTTATAAATCGGGCCGTTCGCCCATTTTGCCAGCCCGAAAAATAATCCATGATCATCCCTTTTTGTTCATCGTTAAGGTCTTCACCAAGGCTGATTACAATTTGGGGATTTTGGCTTTCACTCAAAGTGGTTTTTATTTCACTGCGCAAAAGTGTCATTCCAGCTACCAGGCCTACGACTATTGCAACAATAAAAAGGTTTCTAATCCACCTCATATATTTGCCTCCTGCCTTTTTCCTATTTTCTCTTAAGCAGAAGGTAAATATACAACTCTTATTATTCGATCAGGGCAATCGCCTGGGCTGATATGCCTTCCTTGCGGCCTTCAAAACCGAGTTGCTCAGTGGTAGTAGCCTTAACATTGACTTGCTTGACAGCTAAACCCAATGTCTTGGCTATATTAGCTCGCATTTCATCAATATATGATGCCAAACGAGGTTCCTGGGCTACTATCGTACTGTCAATATTGATGACTGCATAGCTCTCTTCTTTTAGTATCTGCCCTACCCTTTCCAGAAGTAAAAGGCTGTTAATATCTTTATACTGGCAATCGGAATCGGGGAAATGACGGCCAATATCTCCCAGCGTTGCCGCGCCCAGAAGTGCATCGCAGATGGCATGCAACAATACATCCGCATCAGAATGTCCCAGGAGTCCTTTGCTATGAGGAATTTCCACCCCGCCCAGGATTAGTTTCCGCCCTTCTACCAGACGATGAACATCATAACCGCTGCCTACCCGCACCAACAAAGTACCTCCCTACTCTCAGCACTATCATGAAATAGAAACGCAGTTGCAAGTATCTATAATTTTATGAGGCTCTTGGCAATGAGCATATCCTCCGGGGTGGTGATTTTAATATTAAAGTAGTCTCCGGTTACCACTTTGACCCTGCCAATATATTTTTCAAAAAGCCCGGCATCATCCGTTACTATCAGTCCTTCTTCATAGGCATTGGCATAGGCTTCGCACAGCTCCGCATACTTGAAAATCTGGGGGGTTTGCACGGCAATAATGCTGGCCCGGTCCAGGGTCTGCCTTACAAAGCCATCCCGGTCTACATGTTTCAGGGTATCTTTAACCGCTACCCCGGGAATGGCTGCCCCCCATTCTTTAGCTTCCTGCAGTAGTTCCTCGATTAACACGGAACTGATAAATGGCCGCGCCCCATCGTGCACAGCCACATATGCCGTATCGCTGCCAAGTTGCTTTAGACCGGCCCATATTGAGTCCTGTCTTTCTTTGCCCCCCGCAACTACGCTATTAACTTTTTTATACCCGTATTTTTTTACTATCTCGCGCTCACAGTATTCAATTTCCTGAGGATGCGCAACTATCACGATTTCCTCAACCAAAGGAGATTTTTCGAATACATCAAGTGAATAAGTCAATAAAGGACGAGATTTAAGGAGCATATACTGTTTGTTGATTTTTTTCCCCATCCGGCTTCCGGCCCCGGCCGCCGCTATAACAACCCGAAGGTTGTCATCCATAAATATTCACCTCTTGCACATCTCTTAAAGAACGGTTAATGCTTACTGCCTTTTCCTCACGAAGTTTACGGGTAAAAATCATTCGGCCCGCCGCAGTTTGAAAGACACTGGTCACCATCACCTCAATATCACTGCCAATATCATTGATCGCGTCTTCCACTACTACCATGGTTCCATCTTCCAAATAACCTACACCCTGCCCAGTTTCCTTACCTTCTCTGACAATACTGGTATGCATGGTTTCACCTGGGTATACCATAACCTTTACCGCATTGGTCAGCTCGTTTATGTTCAAGACTTTAATTCCTTGTAGTTCCGCTACCTTATTCAAATTATAGTCATTGGTGATAATAGCAGCATTAACCTGTTTACAGAGACGTATTAATTTAGCATCTACTTCTCTTTCTTCCCAAATATCTGTTTCAATTATATCAATTTTTATGCGAGGATGTTTCTGCATTTTAGCTAATAGTTCCAGACCCCGCCTTCCTTTATTGCGACGAATATGATCTGAAGAATCGGCTATATGCTGCAGTTCTTCGATAACAAAGGTAGGAACAATCAGGGTTCCTTCCAGGAAATTAGCCAGACCCACATCTAAAATGCGCCCGTCAATGATAGCACTGGTATCAAGTACCTTAGCCGAGATTAAACTTGCACCCTCCTGATTTTCATCAGCAACAACATGAGGAAATATTCTTAAAAGATCAATAGCCCGGCGCGAGCCAATTTTCAAACCCGCCGCAGCTGTAAGAATAAATACTCCGAGAGTTAAATAGCTGCCCGCGCCATCAATCATCGACAGGGGATAACTGCTTAAAACTCCCGTCACTATACCCAGCAACAATCCCAATGTTCCCCCCAGCAGTTTCTCAATTGAGGTATCGTCCAGATAACGATCGAAAGAATTCTGAAACTGTTTCATACCAAGCATAGCTAATTTGGCAGTTGAAGCAAAAAACAGAAAAGCCGCCAAACCAATTCCAATTTTCCAAATGCCTGTTAATCCAAAATAATAGTCAGCGATATGTACTATCCAGAATCCAAAAATAATTGCCAAAACCAGTAAAATTCCGGGGGTATTTTTTCTAATATTCACAGTATCACCTCCATATATAGATAGTTTTCTATATATGGAGGATAATTATACCATTTATAATAATAATATTATTTACTGATCGTATTAATTCTTCCTGCGCCATCTATCCAATCTATCCCCTGCTGGCATAAGAGAAATCAATACATGCACCCGCAAGTCCCAATCGAGCATACACCGGGAGATAATTCCTTAATTTTCTTGTCGGGGAGTAATCCTGATCAACCCCGGTCCCCGGGCCAGGTCAGGATTTACCGATGAGCCTTCGGGCAGCGAGTATTTAAGGGCTCCCGAGGGACAACGGTTTATAGAAGATATTATGACTTCAGCTGCAGCACCATCAACATTGACCCAGGGCCGGGCTTCCGGATCGTAAATTTGAGGAAAACGGGTGTAGCACTGGGTATCATGCATACAAGCCTGCGGACCCCAGTATACTATGATATCCTGGTTTTCATATTGTTTCTGGTAATTGCATTCCGGGGTTTTGGGCTGCTTACTGCTGTCATTGATAAAGTTCTGCGCCAGCATTTCTCTGCCTCCTGCCAGGACCGCCTTGCCAAAGGCAAGCCCAAAGTTTACGGCTTCTGCTGTTTGCTGTTCGGAGGGTTTAAATCTCCTCCTGAAACCCGGCAATACATTCATACGCAGCATCAATAAACGCTTCTCGATATTGGGCACTGCCTCCCCGCTCCACCCATAGGCACCAAAAGCGGCGGCGACCATCCCATGATGGACAATGGGAGAGAGTTGGCCGAGCAGGTTCCATAACGGCGGCAAGGTGTCTTTATTAATCGTTGGGGAACCAATTAACAAGCCCTGCGTACTTTCTATTTCGACCAGCACTTCATCCAGCACTGCATCCAGCAGGTTGAATTTTTTCAGGTTGAAGTCCCCCGCCTGGGCCAATCCTTGGGCTATTGCCTCCGCCATCATTTCAGTATAGCCATAGGCGGTATAGTAGGCCATCACTATTTTAGGACGTGAATCCTCCTGGGTTGGCGGAGTCGACCATTGCCGGTAGCTTTGCAGGTATTTGTCAATATTGCTGCGCAATATTGGGCCATGACCAGGACAAATAATTTCAATATCGAAATCCTTGATTCGATCCAGTGCCTTCAAAACCTGGGGTTTAAAAGGTCCCATAATCATATCAAAATAATATTTGAAGGCTTTGCTGAAATCTTCTTTAATGAGGTCATTAAAGATCTGCGGGCTGGAATAGTGACTGCCCAAAGAATCACAAGTAAAGAGAATCCGGTCTTCCAATAAATAGCTGTAGATGGAGTCCGGCCAGTGCAAAAGCGGCGCACCGACAAAGCGGATGGTTTTATCACCCAGATTCAGTTTGCTGCCCTGGCCTACGGCCCGGGATTTAAAACTGCAATTGCATATCTCGGCCAGGAATTCTATAGCTGGGGGACTGCCTATTACAGTAATCTCCGGATTCATCTCCAATAGGCGTTTAACCGAGCCGGAATGATCAGGTTCGGTATGGTTCAATATCAGGTAATCTATTTTTGACACCTCAATTATTTTTTGCAAGTCCTCAATATATTCATCAAAAAACCCGCTTTTAACGGTTTCCAGCAGCGCGGTTTTCTCGCTGCCCATAATCAGGTAGGAATTATAACTTGTCCCATACCCGGTTTCCATGACAATGTCAAAAACTCGCAGATTCGGATCCTGTACTCCAACCCAATAAACATTTTCTTTAATCTCAACTGCTTGCACAATATTCCCCCTTTCTTCATCCCCTAAAAGCCAAAGCTTATGCTACATACATAATATGTTAATCCCAGTTTTGTTACAAGGGAAAGGAAAAACACTCCTGTATCCCCTCTAGTCCCTGCGGCTTTGTTGACAAAGGATAGAAGCAAGGTCTATAATTTTTATAACGAGGTGAAAAGATTTCCCCCGCTTCTTCAAGCGGGGAGGTTCCTATTAACAAAACAGGCGGCGGTTTCTAATCCCCCACCTCGTTGTAGTAGCGGTGTGTTGAAGCTGCTCCGCAGTTTCTTCCGATGCTTAAAAATCACATAAAAAGGGGGGCAAGTCTTTTTATGAAGGACTTGATTTGTGATGAGTTCCAGAATGTGGTTGGCGACCTTTTAATAAGGCATCGCAGCATCTTAGATATCCTCTCCAAGCTTTCCGAAGCCACCTGTCGGGTAAATCGTGCGGTTACCAAATCAGTCACAGACTGTGGTTGTTTATCAATTCAAGCTGAAAAACTGCAGTTTTCGGATCACATTAATACCTTTGAGGACTTGCGTAATTATCTTGATAACCATTTACATGGGAAGCTTTGTCCCAGTTGCGAAGAAATCGTTTTAAATGAAATGGGAAAACTGCTTTTCTATACCGCCGCGCTGTGCAATACCCTGGATATCAGTCTTTATGACGTCTTCATCAAGGAATATAAAAAAGCCTCTACACTGGGCATCTTCAATATGACCTGAACAAAGTTCAAAAAGTGAAAAAACCGCTGCAAAGCGGTTTTTTTAATGCCAACAATTATTAAATTGTCGTTTAAGGATTGTGGTGGTACGGTTAGAAAGATAAAAATTCCCTATCTGATCCAAACAGTTGCCCGTATAATTCAACATGTTTAAAGCATGTATTCCAAAAGCAGTTGCTCTTGCATTCGTTTCAAACCTATCTTTATGGAACGGGCTCTTACTTCGCCAATTCCTTCAACATCGTCCAATTCTTCTATACTGGCGCGTAATATGTGTCCCAGCAGACCAAAACGGCTTACTAGATTTTCAATAATAGTTATGGGAATGCGCGGTAGTTTATGCAACATTCGATAGCCGCGCGAGGATATCTGTTGATCAAGATGGCTGCTGCTGGTCCCCAGGGATAGAATCCGGGATATGAATACCGCATCAGAAATATCCTCTTCAAAGGCCTTCCTCATGCTGTTCATTAACTCCTGAGGTGATTTGTCATGGGAGTTTGAATAATCCTGGATAATAAACAACGCTTCTTCTTCCACGCTGGCAATCATTTCATCCAATTGCATTTTTACCAGCCTGCCTTCGGTACCCAGTTCAATAATATAGTTTTCCAATTCGCCCGCTATGTTGAGCACTTTAAGACTGCGCCGGATGACTTTACAGACCTCGGAAACCGTAACCATATCTTCGAATTCGAGACCGCCCAGGCGCTGTAGTTCTCGAAGCAGCACATTCCGGTATTTTTCCAGGGTCTGCAATGCTTGATTGGCTTTAACCAGGATTGAAGCGAGATCGCGCAGGCGAAAAACGATGTTTCCCTGATATAATGTTACTACCTTGCGGCGCTGGGATATGGCAACCACCAACTGCCCGGTTTGCCGGGCCAGTCTTTCCGCAGTTCGATGGCGAATCCCAGTTTCATTGGAGTGAATCGATGGATCCGGGTCCATTTGCGCATTGGCAACCACTATCCGGGAAGCATCACCATTGGTTATGATGGCTCCATCCATCTTGGCCAATTCGTAAAGCCGGGCCGGCGTGAACTCGCAATCAATTTGAAAACCTCCGCTTACCAAATCCATAAGTTCAGGAGAATCCCCGACTACGATTAAACCACCGGTATCTGCATGCAGTACGTTTTCAATTCCTAATCTGAATACCGTACCCGGGGCCAACATCTGTAAATACCTTTTAAAATTGCCGTTATAAATCTCTTC